>NZ_JASTTE010000003.1:0-492365 GCF_055700935.1 Corynebacterium sp. 2571A
CTAAGCCTGCGTCGCGCCGATGGTACTGCAACCGGGAGGTTGTGGGAGAGTAGGTTACCGCCGACACCAAACAACAACATATAATTCAATAACCAACAAAGCACCCGGTAGAAACCACCACCAAGGTTTTCTACCGGGTGCTTCCGCATGCCCAAAGGAGGGCGCCAGCCCGGTTTTGGGCATGCGAGCCTTGCCGATTGTGGTCGCTGTCATCAGCGGGTCTAGAATGACGAACTATTGTCTACTTGCTTAGAAAGTTCGGAATTGCACCATGCCCTTTAGTTCTTTTGACAATGCGATCAGCAGCCGCGGCTACGTCACTCCTGAGATGGAGAAAGTGTGGTCGGTGAGGGAGACCATCGCCGGCTGGTACGCCGTGGAGGCGGCGTTGGCGGCTGCACAGGGACAGGTGGGGATGATCCCGGAATCCGCGGCGGCTGCCATCGTGGACAACGCGTCGGTGAGCACTGAGGTTGAGGAGGCTATCAGCCGCGGTGCGATGGGCAACCCCTTCACCCTGGGCCTGGATGCGCTCCGCGTGGAGCTACCCGAGGACGCCCGCGGCTGGGTTCACTTCGGGGCGACGACCCAAGACATCCTGGATACCGGGCGCGCGTTGCAGATCAAGGCGAGCCTGGAACTGATCATGCATACCCTGCGTCGCCTTATCGACGTACTCGTGGACCTGGCGCACGAGCACGCGGATACGGTTATGGTCGCTCGCACAAACGGACAGTATGCCTTGCCGACTACGTTGGGCTACCGGGTGGCTACGTGGGTCAAGGCGCTGCGCCGTTGTTACGGGCGCCTGCAGAACACTCGCGATCACGTCTTGCTCGTGCAATTCTCCGGCGCGGTGGGCACCTATGCAGCGATGGGAGAGTACGGCTCGACTGTCGCACGCCTGGTCGCCCGCCGTCTGGGGCTCGAGTTCGAGGAAATCGCCTGGCACGCGCAGCGAGACACGATCACGGAGCTTGCTTGCATCGTCAGCATCTACGGCCAGACCTTGGCCAAGATCGCGGAAGACCTTTTTGAGATGCAGCGCTCCGACACCGGCGAGGCCGAGGAAGAACTCGACCCGCATTTTTCGGGCTCGAGCACCATGCCGCAAAAGCGAAACCCGTTTACAACTATGAAGGTCTCTGCCGCCGCTCGTATGGCGGCAGGGGCGGCGTCCACTATGCTCACCCAGACGCCTAGCGCGGATGAGCGCGACCACCGCGCCATCGAGGTCGAGCGCGATTGTTTGCCGCGCATCTTCGCCGCGGTGGAAGGCGCCGGCCGTAAGCTGGAAAAACTCCTCGGCAACCTTTCCTTCGATGCCGATGCGCTGCGCGCCAATGTCGAAGCCGAGGGCGTTTTGACCATGACCGAAGCCATCATGATGGAGTTTGCCAAGGTTATCGGCCACGGTCCGGCCCACGACTTGGTCCAGGACTTTGCCACCCAGTACCGGGACACGGGGATTAGCCTGGAAAACTATATCGCTGGCCGCCCCGAGGTCGCAGACCAACTGAAGTTTGTGGATCTCACGGAAATCCAACGGCCGGAAAATTACACGGGCCTAGCAAGCGAAATCGCCCGTGCCATTTAATAGCACGGGCGATGATTGGGAGCTAGTCAACTAGAGGACCAACAGGTCGAACTTGGTGGCCTTGACGTCGCTCAGGCGCTTGCGGGCGCGCTCGAGGCGCTGCCACTGGTCCTGGGGGATGGACTTGCGGGCGATGGCGACGACGTCTTGGTCCGGGGTGCCCCAGGCGATGGGCATCGGGGAGATCTGCTGCCAGTGGTTCTTGTCCGAGTTGGTGTGGTGCCCGCCAATCGCGGCAACGGGGACCTTGGTGCCGACCTTGCGGTCCACGCCCGGGATGGAATTCACCCGGCGCAGTGCGGCGCCCCAGCGGGGTTCGGCTTCCGGATCGACGTTGGTGTTGACTAGGGCCAGCAGGTACATCTCCCGGTCGGTGACCTCGGCGATAACGCCGGGGGCCAGCGGGTAGGAGTCGTAGAGCTGCTGGGCGGTGCCCACCTTGCGGGAGGAGAGAACGCCGACCACGGCACACATGATGCCGAACAGGATGATGCCGAGCCCGACGGTAAAGCCCCACGCGGACTCGACGAAGTACCAAAGGGCCGCGCCGATAATCACCAGGAGCACGCCCATGATGAGCCCGGACATCAACAGTCGCTTGGAGTCTCGGAGCAGTTCGTTGTGCTTTTTCGCGAAGGCCTCATCGACCTCAAATTTAAAGATCTTCATCGCTACCCAAGTCTACTGCGTCGACCAGGCGGTAGGCATATCCCTGCTCCGCGAGGAATCGCTGCCGGTGGAGCGCGAACTCAGCGTCCACGCTGTCGCGGGTGACCACGGTGTAGAACTCGGCCTCGTTATCGTCGGCCTTGGGGCGCAGCAGGCGGCCCAGGCGCTGGGCTTCTTCCTGGCGCGAGCCGAAGGTACCGGAGACCTGGATGGCCAGGGCGGCCTCCGGGAGATCGATGCTGAAGTTTGCCACCTTGGAGACCACCAGGGTGGTGGTCTCACCGGCGCGGAAGGAGCGGAAGGCCTCCTCGCGCTTGGCGGTCGAGGTCCGGCCGTCAATAACGGGCGCGCCGAGGCGCTCACCGATGGTCTTGAGCTGGTCGATAAACCCGCCGATAATTAGCGTCGGCACGCCCGGGTGGGAGGCGACGAGCTGGTCGACCACGCGGTATTTCGCCTCCGCGCTGGCTGCTAGACGGTAGCGGTCCCGCGTCGGCGCGGTCGCGTAGGTCATGCGCTCCTCAGGAGTCATCTCCACGCGGACCTCGGTGCACTCTGCGGTGGCGATATATCCGGCGTTTTCCAGGTCCTTCCAGGGGGCGTCGTAGCGCTTGGGACCGATCAGCGAGAAGACGTCTCCCTCCAGGCCGTCCTCACGGATGAGGGTGGCGGTCAGCCCTAGGCGGCGCCGCGACTGCAGGTCGGAGGTCATGCGGAAGACCGGCGCGGGCAGCAGGTGGACCTCGTCGTAGATGATAAGGCCCCAGTCGCGGGAGTCGAACAGGTCCAGCGCGGCGTATTCCCCGCGCGTCTTGCGCGTGACCACCTGGTAGGTCGCGATGGTCACCGGCTTGATCTCTTTCTTCTCGCCGGAGTACTCGCCGATCTCCGAGGCGGTCAGGCTCGTGCGGCGCAGGAGCTCGTCGCGCCACTGGCGCCCGGCCACCGTGTTGGTCACCAGGATCAGGGTGGTGGCCTGCGCGCGGGCCATGGCGGCCGCGCCGACCAGGGTCTTGCCCGCACCGCAGGGCAGCACCACCACGCCGGAGCCGCCCTCCCAGAAGGAATCCGTGGCCTGGCGCTGGTAGTCGCGCAGCTGCCAGCCGTCCTCGGTTAAGGCAATCGGGTGGGACTCGCCGTCGACGTAGCCGGCGGTATCGCTGGCGGGCCAGCCGACCTGCAGCAGCGCCTGCTTCAGGCGCCCGCGGTGGGACGGCGGCACAGCGAAGGTGTTTTCATCAATCCGGGCGCCCAGTAGCGGGGCGACCTTTTTGTGGCGCTCCAGCTCCGCGAGGATGGCTGGCTCCGCCGAGGTAAGGATGAGGCCGTGGGCCGGGTGCTTATCGATCCCGACGCGGCCGTAGCGCGACATCGTCTCCGCGACGTCGACGAGCAGCGCCTGCGGGACGGGGAAGCGGGAGTAGCTTTCCAGCACGTCCACGACCTGCTCGGCGTCGTGGCCGGCGGCGCGGGCGTTCCACAGCGCCAGGGGCGTGATGCGGTAGGTGTGGATATGCTCCGGCGCGCGCTCGAGTTCGGCGAAGGGGGCAAGCGCCCGGCGGGCGCTATCGGCTTCCGGGTGATCGACCTCCAGCAGGACGGTCTTGTCGGATTGGACGATGAGCGGTCCGGGCATAGGGCGGTGGTTCTCCTCGAAAAACGGTCGGGGACAACCCAGCGCGGCTTCAGCCTTTGTGGCTTGCTTCGCCTTTGAGGTCGGCTTAGCCCTTGAGGGCAGCGCGCCAGGTCATTTTCTTTCCGTTATTGAGGATAGCGCCGCGGTAGATGCGGGCAACCAACCAGATGACCCCAGCGGTGGTCACCGCGAAGAGCAGGTAGGACAGGGCCAGCTGGGCGGCGCCGAAGTTGCCGACGGCGTACTGCATCGGGGCGGTCACCATGGAAAATGGCGGCAGCCAGCCGGCTACCTGCATGAGCGTGGAGTCCAGGCTGTTCCAGCCGAAGGCGGGCACGTAGGCGGTGAGGATGAGCAGGAGGAGGATCGGCGTCTGCGTGGACTGGAGGTCCTCGGTGCGCTGGATGAGAGAGCCGGCCGCGGCGTAGAGGCTGCCGAAGAAGAGCAGGCCCAGCAGGCAGCCGACCAGCATAACGGCGAAGAGGCCCCAGTTGAGCGAGAAATGGTCCGAGAATTCGGTAAACGCCAGGGCGGCGGCGCCGGCGCCGACGAGCACCAGGGTGGTCACGAAGCCGAAGATGGTAACCCCCAAGATCTTGCCGGCCAAAAAGTCCAGCGGGCGGACGGAGGAGAGGATGATCTCCACCACGCGGGAGGACTTCTCCTCGGTCACGCGGCCGCCGACCAGGCTGGCGAAGGTGATGACGGAGAAGATGATGATCATCGCCGCGGCCAGCACGGTCAGCACGGAGACGATGTCGTCCTCGCTGCTGGCCGTGCCGTCGGCCTCGTCCACGCTGACGACGTTGACCGTGGTCTCCGGCAGCGCCTGGGCGTAGTCGGCGGGGCTGACCCCAAGCTCCTGCAGGGCGGTCTGGCTGGCGTAGGCCTCGACCACCTGGTTGATGGTGGCGGTCACGGGCTGGCTGGGATCCCCGTCCTGGCTGATGAGGTCCCAGCCCTCGTCGCCGGGCACCAGGGCGGCCTCGGCGTCGCCGTTGCGGACCAACTCGGCGGCCTGGTCGGCATCGTCAGCCTCGCGGGCATCAAGCCCGCTGTTGTCGAAGGCCTCGGTGGGCATCTCGACGACGGCGACGGTGTCGGCCTCGTCATCGGAGCCCAAGAAGAAGTTAGCGGCGGTGATGCCTCCGATGGTCACCAGCAGCAGGAGGGCGACGGTGATTTGGACGGCGCGGGTCTTGGCCGTGATGGCCATCTCGCGCTTGGCCACGGTCCAGATGGTGGCGGGGGAAGAATAGCGCATGGGTTTAGGCCTCCTGGTTGGTCGAAGAGACGACGTCGCGGAACAGTTCGGTCAGGTCAGGGACCACGCGGCCGAAGGCGTGGACGGGCCCGGCCTGGAGGGCGGCGCGGAGGATGGTCTGGTCGTCCACGTCCTCGGCGGTGAGCACCACGTGTTCGGGGCCTTCCTCGACGACCTCGCAGCCGGGCGGGCACCAGCCGCGGGCCTCGGTGGCCACGCGGTAGCGCACCGGGCCGGAGTTCCGAAGCTCTTCGACGCCGCCTTCTGCGACGAGCCGGCCGTGGGAGAGGATCCCTACGCGGTCGCACAAGCGCTGGACCAGGTCCAGCTGGTGGGAGGAGAAGAGCACGGCCACGCCGGAGCGGGCGCGCTCCACGAGCATCTCACTCATGACCTCCACGGCCACCGGGTCGAGCCCGGAAAAGGGCTCGTCCAGAATGAGCACGTCCGGGGAGTGGATCAGCGAGGCGGCCAGCTGGACGCGCTGTTGGTTGCCCAGCGACAGATCATCCAGCTTGTCGTCCTTGCGCTCGCCCAGGCCGAGACGCTTGAGCAGCTCCCCGGCCTTGGCCTTGCCCTCCCCGGCCGGGATGCCGTGCAGTGAGGCGAAGAAGGTCAGCTGGCTGAGAAGCGACTCCTCGCCGTAGAGGCCGCGCTCTTCCGGCATGTAGCCGATCCGGCGGCGGTTGCTGTCATCCAGCGGCTCGCCGTCCAGGCGGACCTGGCCGGAGTCGGTGGACAGCACGCCCAGCGCGATGCGCATGGTGGTGGACTTGCCGGCGCCGTTGGAGCCGACAAAGCCGTAGATCTCGCCCGCACCCACGTTGAGCGAAAGATCGTGGAGGACGCGGTGGTCACCGTAGGACTTGTTGAGTTGGTCTATTTCCAGTCGTGGCACAAGGGGGCCTTCCGGGTCGGGGCGGTGTTCGTTGTAAAATATTGCATAAACACAATATTGCGTCAAGGGCACTTGCGATATTACCGACGGAATAGCCCCGCCGCGTGCCTCGCGGAGAGGGCCGGACCGGCCCGATTAGTCCAGGGTGAGCGAGGTAATACGGGACAGCGGGATACGCACGGTCCGCGCTTGGGCGCGGGCGTCGACCTGTCCGCCGGAGACCGTTAGCGGCGTGGCCCGCAAAGATTTCTGCGCCCCGGTCTTGGTGGCATAACCGATGACTACGGCCCGCCCGGAGCGCACGGCCGCCTGCAGTAGATCCAGGTCGGGGCCGGTTGCCGCCGTCGGCTCGTCGGGGCTGCCGGCGCGGACGGCGTCGACCGCGGCGTTTAGGGCGGCCGGGGCGAGTTGGTCCGCCGGCGGGTGGAAGGCCTTGGGTGGGGGCACGGTCGCCCGCGGCGGGGCGACCTGCACCGTGGCGCCGGCGGCATCTTCGGCGGCGGGGCTCAGGCCAGCGCGGTGGAGCTTGTCTAGCAGCGTGCGCAGCGGCACCTGGGATACGGCCACGGTGGGGGCGAGCAGGCGCAGCTCCGGCACGGCGCCCACCGCCTGGGCGAGCACCGCCGGGTCGTCGCTGCGCAGGTATGCGTTGGCCGTGCCGGCGCGAAGGGCGCCGTGGCGCCGGGCGCTATCCTGAACTAGGTAACTCACCGGCTGCGGGACCTCGCCCGCGGAGTACTCGGCCAGAAATTCCTGGAAATCGGCGGCCGACCAGCCCGCGTCGAAGCCGCGGCGCAGCGACTCCTCGCTCAGCCGGTAGGTGCTGGCCAGACCGGGTGACTCGAGATCGGCAATCAGGGCCAGCTTCGCCTGGACGGGGCTGGTCAGCGGTCCCGGGGCAATGACGCTGAGGTCCCCCTGCAGGAGAAAATAGGAAATCTCCTCCGGCGCGAGATCGGTGGCGTTACCGGTCAGCGCGGTGGTGGCGCGCCCGCGGGCGATAAGCCCCAGCTTTTGTGCCTCCGCGGCGAGGGCGGCGATGGTCTCCTGGCTGGTTAGGTGCGCGAAAAGCGGCGAGGAAAAGCGCAGATCGGCGGAGAATTCCTCCGCGCTGAGCGCACGCGCGCGGTGCCGGTAAACCTGCAGGACGCGCTGCCGGTAGCCGGGCAGGCGCGGGTTGCAAGCCTCCTTGACTAAGGGGCGCTCGGCCGACCACGACTGCCACGGGCTGGCCATCCACGCCTCGATGAGCGCCTGCCAGCGCTCGCCCAGTGCCAGGTCCTGCCAATCCGTTGCGGCCGCGGTGGGGGCCAGGAAGTTGCCCTCGTAGCCGGTGGGTTCGCCGCGGCCGAGCAGACCCGCGCTATAGCCCAGGTGGATCAGCCGGGTGATGTCCGGCTCAGGTAGTGATAGTGCCTTGGCCAGTTGTTTTACGCTCGCCTTGCCCACGGACTTGTCCTTGAGCAGGCTGACCGGGCTGCGGCCCAGGTGCTCGATTAAGCGCTCTAGCTCGCGGGCGACGTCGAGGCCGCTGGCAGCCCCGGCGGCATCGGCAGCCGAATCCGGACGCGGCGCCTCGGGCGGGGCGGCCGGCTCCAACGGGATGACCGGGTGCTCGCGCCCGTGGACGGCCCCCAAGACCGCACGCGGCAGACGCAGCGTGCCCGGCTCGGGGCGGAGGAGGAACCCGCGCTCTTCAAGCCGCGCCACGGGACCTTCCGCGAACGTGCTGGCCGCGCTGGCGCCGCCGGCGTGCGCAATCCCTTCCAGGACCGCGAGCTGTTCTTCCGGCAGCTGCGCCAGGTCCGCGGGGGTAACCTCCACCTGGTTGAGCAACGACCAACCAGTCGGCAGCGCCGGCATCACCTCGGCCGGCAGCATCACCTTGCCGGGGGAGGTGCGGTAAAGCAGGGCGCGCTCGCACAGCGCGTCGGTGACTTCCGGTGCCGCAACCTCGTCGGCGTCAACCTCTTCTAGCTCCGCGCCGAGGTTGGCCGCGCGTTCGAGGGCCGCCAGCAGGTCAGCCGAGCAGTTGCCCAGCGCGCGGGCGATGGAGGCCCGCAGCAGCAAGCGGGTGGCCAGTGGCGCCGGCCCCGGCGGGGGAGGGACCGCGGCGTCGGGGCGGTGCCCGAACAAAGTAGTGAGCTGATCCGCATCCAAATTAGCGAGGAAATCCCGGTACTGTGCGGTGCGGCTGGGGCCAGAAGGGGTGATACTCATCGTAGAAGACAAGTTTAGTGCCATTTGAGTTACTTTTTTCGCGCGGGTTTGGCACAATAAGGAGTATGTCGAATGTAGAGAAGAAGGGCTTTGTTTCTCCGGCTTGGCCGCAGAACATGGAAGGCCGCGAACACGCCATTACCGAAGTTACCGCTCCGTTTGCGGGTGCCTCCAGCCCGTACGGTGACGACACCGTCCTGCCGCTGCCGGCGGACAAGCTGAACTACGTGCACCCCTACACGCGCATCAACAAGTAGTTCACCCGCAGCAATGCCCGGTCTGGCGACCGGGCATTTTCTATGCCTTAACCACCCCTGCGCCGGCGGTGTGGGCCCTGCGCGGGCTCTGATCTGGGCGCTTGGCTCAACGCGCTGCAGTAGAGATACCACAAGGCGCCACCCGGGGTGGGTGGCGCCTTTCCTTAGCTTGTGGGAGATGACTCCGACCGGGGCGGGACCCGGCGGGGAACTTTCTTAGAGGTTCAGGATGGAGTCGATCTGGCCGCGGTTAGCGGTGTAGAAAGCGTTGAAGTCGTGGCGGTTAGCCTCGTAGAACTGCTGGATCGGGGCCGGGACCTGGATGCCGTAGGTGGCCAGCTTGGACTTCACGGCGCTGTAAAGGGCGTCGACGGCCAGCTCGCTGGAGCCGGCGTTGGCGGCCTCCTGAACGGCGGCCGGGGCGTCAGCCGGAGCGGCCGGAGCCGGGGCAGCGTTCGGGTGAGAGCGGTCGGTCGGGGCGGAGTTCAGGCCCAGGCTAGCGGAGCAGGCCGGCCATGCGCCCCAACCCTGGTTAGCCAGGACCTTTTCGGCGACGAAGATCTGCTGCTCACGGGTAGCGCCATCGGCGGTCGGGGCGAACTCGCTGCCGCCGTAGGCCTGCCAGGTGCCAGCGTTGAACTGCAGGCCGCCGTAGTAGCCGTTGCGGGTGTTGATGTTCCAGTTGCCGCCGGCCTCGCACTGAGCCAGGCGGTCCCAGTCGGAGTCCGGAGCGGCCGAGGCGGTCGGTGTCATGATGGCGGCGGCGGCACCGACAGCGACGGTGCTAGCGGCGAACTTGGTGGCTACGGAAGTAGTCTTTGCCGAGTGGCGTCCCATTGTTGAAGGTCCTCTCTATTTCCCCGGTCGGTTACAATTCTTTTGCACGTAAAAATCTGGCCGCCAGCGCGGGAAGGCGGTTAGTCGGGGATGTCTTCGACCAACGCGGCGGCCAAGTGCCTAGCAGACAGAGTATCGGTTTATAACGAAAGTGTCACGTTCTTGACACTTTTCGACACACATCGACGGGCCCCGAGTGGCGCGTGTGAAAACCTTAAAGCGGAAACTGCAGGTGAGGCGATCGGCTCCCAGAGGAAATTTATCCATGTGAGATGGATCACTACGGTGTTATTGTGGTCCGATTATTGACTTCATTTTTGGTGCCGCCAGGGGTTAAAATGGTTAGTTCCATTATGAGAAGAAGAAAGTGGTGAACCAACGTGCCCATCGGTAAGGTCAGGTGGTTTGACGCGGAGAAGGGCTTCGGCTTTGCCTCCAACCCGGGGGATGAGGACGTCTACATCGGCCGCAACGTGCTGCCCAAGGGCGTGACCGAGCTGCACCCTGGTCAGCGTATTGAATTCGATTTCGCGGCCGGTCGCCGCGGCCCGCAGGCGCTGCGCGTGAAAGTGCTGGATAGCCCGCGCCGCCGCAGCAGCCCCGGCCGCAAGCCGGAAGAGCTCGGCAGCATGATTTCGGACGTGATGACCGTTTTGGAAACACAAGTACAGCCGGCCTTAAGCGCCGGGCGTTACCCGGAGCGCAAGACCGGCCGGCAGGTCGCAGAGATCCTGCGCGCCATCGCCAAGGACCTGGACAGCTAGGCCTGCGGCTGGACAGCTAGGCCCGCGCCGGGACGGATCGTCCCGCGCCTGGGAGGCTAGTTCTGCTGCTCCTGCGCGGCGCGTTCGGCGTCGGACATCGTCGATAGCGACCAGACCGTGGTGTAGGGGGTTTCCTCCCCGTCTGCGTCCGTGCCAATCATGATGGAGGAGACCTCCACCACCATCAGCTTCGGGCGCTCCTTATTTTCCCCGGACGTGGATTCCTCAATCGGATCCACGGACCCGGGGATTTCTACTGTCTCGGTGTCGTAGGCGCCGTGGGTGGTCTCATCGTTGGCGGCCGGGTCGTCGTAGATGCTCAGCACCCGCCACTCGTGGTTGTGGATGGCCTCCGGGATGTCCAGCACGAGCTTGTCGTCTGGGCCGACCTCCAGGTTGGGGACGTCCTTTTCCTCGCACTCCGTGCCCGGCTCGCAGGACATATAGGGATGGACCTCGAGCTCCTTGTCGCCGACGTGGGCGGTAACCGCGACATCCTCCGGCTCCGGGCCCGGGCGGCTGTTCCACCAATTCTGGAACAACACCACCGCTACCACAATGACGATGACGGCGATGATCAGCGCCAAGACCTGGATCAGTTGCTTGCGTTTTGCCTCTTTGCGGGTGGCCATGGGCATAGATCTTACTCGAAGGTCACGCGGTACAGATCCGGCCACCGCTTACCGGTGAGGTAGTACTCGTCGGTGCCCGGGATATGCGCTATCCCGTTGAGCACGTTGTCGGGGTTCGCCGCGGCGTTATTGTCCAGCCCCGAGGCGTCGATGACGGCGTTGACCATCCCGGTGGACGGGTCGATGCGCAGGATATCGGTGGAAAACCAGACGTTGGCGTAGATCTGCCCGTCGACGCATTCGAGCTCGTTGAGCTCATCAACCTCCTTGCCTTCCAAGGTCACCGTGACCCGGTCCAGCTCGTCGAAGCTTTCCGGGTCCACGAAGCGCAGCGTGGAGGTGCCGTCGGAAAGCGCTAGCCGGTCGCCCATATCGCACAGGCCCCAGCCCTCCCCGGCATACTCCGCGGAGCCGGTGGGCTGGAGGGTTTCCGCGTCGAAGGACAGCGCGGTGCCCGACTTCCACGTCAGCTGCCAGAGCGTGTCGCCGCTACGGGTGATGCCTTCGCCGAACTGATCGCCAGCCAGCGCGGTGGACTGCTGCGGGGAGGTCTCGCCCGGGGCCAGCCTGTGCACGCCGGATTCGCCGTAGCGCCCGGTGCCCACCAGCAGGGTGCCGTCCTCGTCGACTTCGAGGCCCTGCGTGAACAGGCTCTCGTCGTAGTCGAGGCGATCGACCACCCGCGCCTTGAGCTGCTCGACCGCGGGCGCGGCCGTGGTGGCCCCGCCTTCCGGGGCGGAGGCAGCGCTGTCGGCGTCGCGGTCAGCGTCAGGGGTGCTGCTGCAGGCGCTTAAGGCCAGCCCCGCGCAGGCCAGAAGCGCGCCCCACCGGCGCGTTCGCTGGCGATTGCGGGGGCGCTGGCGGTGACGTGCTGGCGACAAGAGGGAACCCATACACCATATTGTGCCCCATATGCACCATAATGATTCGATGTGTCCTCTAAAAAGCGCCAATCCACCTCCACCAACCCGCTGCTGGGCCCGGCGGCCGTCGACACCGCTCGCTGGGCCCTGGAAGAACTAGGCGACGGCGACGTCGGCCGCCACATCGGCGTCGGCGGGCTGAGCCCACACGCGGTCACCCACCGCTTCGCCGCCGACGTGCCCGGCTACCACGGGTGGGAATGGCAGGCGGTCCTGGCGTGCGCCGCCGGCAGCGACGAGGTCACCGTCAGCGAGCTGGCCCTCGTCCCCGGCGGGGAGGCCCTGCAGGCGCCGGACTGGGTGCCCTATACCGACCGGGTGCGCCCCGGGGACCTGGAGCCGGGCGACGTCATGCCGCCCGCGCCGGGGGATAGCCGCCTGAGCGAGGACGGCACGCTGAGCCAGGCGGGCTGGAAGGAGGCGGCCCAGCGCTGGCTGGCTTCTTACGGGCCGGAAGCACCCATGGCCGCCCAGGCGCACCTGCAGTGCGCGACCTGCGCGTTCTTCCTGCCGCTGAAGGACAGCTTCGGCGTGTGCGCCAACGAGTACTCCGCCGACGGGCGCGCCGTCCACGCCCGCTACGGCTGCGGCGCCCACTCCCAGACCACCATCGCCCCGGAGCCGGCTGTGGACCCGGACACCGTCTTCGACGACGAAGCTCCCTTCTACTAGCGGCTCGCTCTGTTTTACTAGCGGTTTGCTGTTCGCCCGCGGTAGTAGGCGCGGCGCGCGACGGGCGCTGTGGGCCGGGCGCGCCGGAGCCGGGCGGGGGTGGAGGATTTTGTGCGCGGGGCTGTCAAGTATGAAACTGTTAGCGGTAAATCAATAGGGCACGGTGACATTAGTAAAGGGAAGTCAGCTCCATGCGCGCGACGCTCGATCGCTATTTTAAAATCTCCGAACGCGGATCCAGCATAGGCGCCGAGATTCGAGGCGGTACCGTCTCGTTCTTCGCGATGGCCTATATTATCCTCCTCAACCCGCTCATCCTGGGCACCTCCCAGGACGTAGAGGGCAACACCCTGGGAGTGCCCCAGGTAGCAGCCGCCACCGCGCTCGTGGCCGGCGTGATGACCATCGCCTTCGGCGCCATCGCTAACTACCCCTTCGCCTTCGCGGCCGGGCTGGGGCTGAATACCTTCGTGGCGGTCAGCCTCGTGGCCACGGAGGGCCTGACCTGGTCCGAGGCCATGGGCCTGGTGGTTATCGACGGCATCATCATTGTCATCCTGGCCGTCTCCGGCTTCCGCACGGCGGTCTTCAAGGCCATCCCCGCCTCGATGAAGGCGGCGATGGGCGTGGGCATCGGCATGTTCATCGCCATGATCGGCTTCGTCGACGGCGGTTTCGTCACTCGCGTGCCGGACGCGGCGAACACCACCGTGCCGGTCAGCCTGGGTATTAACGGTTCCATCTCCACGTGGCCGAGCCTGGTCTTCGTGCTGGGGCTTATTATCTGCGCGGCCCTGGTCATCCGCAACGTGCCGGGCGGGCTGTTCATCGGCATCATCGCCACCACGATCATCGCCATGGTCGTCGAGGCGCTCACCGGCGCCGGCTCCGCCGCGGAGAACACCGGCGGCTGGAACATGGCGGTGCCGGAAGTGCCGGACTCCCTGGGCGGGCTGCCGGATCTGTCGATTGTCGGCGCCGTCGACCTGCTGGGGGCATTCAGCCGCATCGGCGTGGTCGCCGCGACCCTCCTGGTTTTCGCCCTGGTGCTGACCAACTTCTTCGACGCCATGGGCACCATGACGGCACTCGGCCGGCACGGCAACCTGACCGACTCCGAGGGCAACCTGCCGCACCTGAAGAAGGCGCTGGTCGTCGAGGGCTTCGGCGCCGTCGTCGGCGGCCTGGGCTCGGCCTCGTCAAACACCGTCTTCGCGGATTCCTCCGCCGGTATCGGCGACGGCGCCCGCACCGGCCTGGCCAACATCACCACCGGCGTCCTGTTCATCCTGGCGATGTTCCTGACCCCGCTCTACGAGGTCGTGCCCATCGAGGCCGCCTCCCCGGTCCTCGTGGTGGTAGGCGTGATGATGGCCGGCCAGCTCACCGCTATCGAGTGGAACAAGATGTACGTGGCCATCCCGGCCTTCCTCACCATCGTCGTGATGCCGTTTACCTACTCCATCGCCAACGGCATCGGCATCGGCTTCATCTCCTTTGCCCTGATGTCCACCTTCGCCGGCAAGGCCAAGGAGATCCACTGGCTGATGTGGCTCATCTCCGGCCTGTTCGTGGTCTACTTCGCCATGGATCCCATCATGAGTCTGGTGGAATAGCGTGCGCTAGATTAGGGGGCATGGATAGAACTTTCATCTCCGACCCGAACGACCCTCGCCTGGACGATATCCGGGACTTGAACAAGTCCGACAAGTCCGGCGAGGGTTTAGTCATTGCGGAGGGCCACCTGGTGGTCTCCCGCCTGGTCGAATCCCCGTTCCCGGTGCGCTGCCTGGTGGGCTTTGCTGGCAAGATCGACCAGTACGTCGAGGCCTACGGCGAGCCCGGCTGCCCGGTCTACGAGGTCGAGCGGGACACGCTGGCCCAAGTCGCCGGCTTCGATATGCATCGCGGGCTCGTCGCCGCCGCGGACCGCGCGCCGCTGCCGGCAGTCGGGGACGTGGTGGCAAAGGCGCGCACGGTGGTCGTGCTCGAGGGGGTGGGCGACCACGAAAACATCGGATCTATCTTCCGCAACGCGGCGGGCCTGGGCGTGGACGCGGTCCTGCTGGGCAGCGGGGCGGCCGATCCCCTCTACCGCCGCAGCGTGCGCGTGTCCATGGGGCACGTGCTGCGCCTGCCGTTCGCCCGCTTCGAGGGCGGGTACACCACCTGGCAGCGTTCCCTGGACGTGCTGCGCGAGGCCGGCTTCCGGCTGGTCTCGCTGACCCCGGGCGGGGACACGCACATCGCCGACGCCGTCACCGGGGCGGAGAACGTGGCGCTGCTCGTCGGCGCGGAGGGCCCGGGACTGACCGAGCACGCGATGCGCGCGACCGACGTGCGCGCGTCCATCCCCATGGCGCAGCACACGGATTCGCTCAACGTGGCCACCGCCGCGGCCGTGGCCTTCTACGAGCGCCAGCGGTCCTTGAGGGACTGAGAGACCTTGCGTGAGGCCTTGGACCACCACTTGCTCGCGGTGGCGCCCACGCGCCGGGCGGCGGCCGCAGAGGCCTGCGCCAGGGCGCGGAACTCGTCGCCGGTGGATTCCTCCTCGGCCGCGGCGTCCTCGTAGTCGTCGTAGTCCGTGTTGCCCGGCCCGATGCCCAGCTTCGCGGCCGAGGCGGAGGTCACCCGCGCGATGGTGGGGCGCTGGGGCTTGTCGATCTTCGGCTCCGGGCGCCCGTCCACGGCGTAGCCCACCACGTCCAGGTCCGGGCCCTGGGCGCTGATGTCGACGCCCAGCCACGCGCGCTGGGCCTCCTCCATCAGATCGCGCGGGCGGAAGGGCAGGGCGATGCCGCCGGTGGAGTCGTTGTGCTCGCCGGCCCAGTAGGGGCCCTCGAAGGGCTCGGGCAGGCCGGAGTCTTCCAGCACCTCCGTGCGGGTGCAGCACAGCGAGCGCTTCAGCTCGCTGTCCTGGAAGTGCGCGAAGCCGGCGTAGGTGTCCTCGTCGTGGTGCACAAAGGCGTAGAGGTTGTCCCACGGCGCCGCCTTGCGCAGGGCCAGCGGCAGCTGGGAGAGGATGATGCCCTCGCCCTCAATCACCGTCTGGACCACCGTCACGCCCGGGTAGCCGCCGATGTAGTACTCGGCGCTGTCCGCGGGGGCGGAGCGGTTAAAGGGGAACTGTCCGATGGGAGTGATGGGGAAGGCCGGGTTGAGCTGGGCCAGGAATTTGCGGCCATAGCCGCGGTCGGCCTTGGGCTCAGCTTCGAGTACGGCGGCGGGGTTAGGGGAGGTCACGTACCACAAGGTAATGACGGCGCGGGAAATATCCATGGTCCTGGTAGTCGCTTAGTTTTTCGGGCGCTTGGTGTTGGCACGCACGCCGAGTAGCACGTCCTCCCAGTGCGGGGTCACGGCCTTGCGGCGGCGCTTGGTCGGTTTCTTTTCCGGATCCGGGTTCTGGAGGAATTCCTCCGGGGAGTTTTCCTCTGCACCGCTGTGCTCCGCGGAGCCGGAGCGGTCGCGGCCGGCGTCGCCGGGGTCCGCGGTGGCGGGCTCCGCGGGCGCGGAGGCGTCGTGCAGGGACTCACCGTTGGCGGCGGAGACAGCCGCGGCGTCGTGCTCGTCGTCCCAGTCGTCGCCCAGCACCGCGGTCTCGTAGCGGTTGCCGCGGCCGACCGAGGTCAGCGAGCGCACCGGCTGGGCAAAGTCCGGGTCGGTCAGGTCTGCGGCCACGGAGTTGCGGGCCTCGACGGTCGGCTCGGAGGTCATGGTCTGCTTGAACAGCCACTCGGCCTCGTTATCGGACAGGCCCGCCCGCCAGCGCAGGCAGACCACCCAGGGCTCGCCCTTCTCGCGGTAGGCGTCCCACTCGGCCTCGGCCAGGGTGTGCCCACGGGCGGCGAAGGCGGTGGCCAACACCTCCCAGAGGGTCAGCTTGGCCGGGCCGTCCTCGCGGACCGGGTGGGCCTGCTTGGCCAGGTCCGCCACCCGGTAGCGCTCCAGCATCACCGGGTGGGCGAAGGACTCGAGGCGGGACTCGTCCACGCCCAGCTCCTCGGCTAGGCTGGCGACCGATGCCCCGGCCCGGATGCGGTGCTGAATCTCCGCCGGGCGCAGCGGCAGGGCCTTCTTGGACTCCGCGTGCGTGGCCGGCCGGGCCCGCCCCGTGCCGGAGGTCCCGGCCGGCGACGCCGCATGCAGGCGCGTCGGCGTACTGGCCGCCGCCGCACCAGCGCCGGCGTGATCGGCGGGGCCGTGGTCCTGACCGGTGGCGGAGCCTTCGCCGGACTCGCTGCCGCCGGTGGAGGTCTCTGGCGAGCTGTCAGCGCTCACGTCCCCGGCGCTGGTCTCGGTATCCGTCTGCCGGATGGTCGAGGCCAGCGTGGAGCGAGTCGCGTCGTCGACGGCGAGGAAGAACTCCTCCCCATCGTCGGCGCGCAGCACCAGGGATGATTCGGTTGAGTCGCTGTTAACTAAAAACAGCTCGCGCATGCGAGTCTCCTTCAGCCGTGGAGGACAGGGTTACTTGTGATGGGCTCCACTGTAGTCGACCCAAGGCGGAATTTATGCCAAGTCAGTGGGTATGTTGGCGGCACCGGCCTCCAGGCAGTAGTCAATAGCCTGGGTTAGGGTGCGGATGTCGTCCGGCTCGATGGCGGGGAACATGCCCACCCGGAGCTGGTTGCGGCCCAGCTTGCGGTAGGGCTCCACGTCCAGGATGCCGTTGGCGCGCAGGACGGCGGCTAGGCGGGCGGCGTCGACGGTCTCGTCGAAGTCGATGGTGCCGACCACCAGCGAGCGGGCCGCCGGGTCCTGCACGAAGGGCTGGGCCAGGGCGTGGCCGTCCGCCCAGGCGTAGAGGATCTCGGAGGAGGCGCGGGTGCGCTGCGTCATACCGTCCAGGCCGCCGTTGTCGTTCATCCAGCGGACCTGCTCGTCCAGAAGCAGCAGCGTGCCGATGGCCGGGGTGTTGTAGGTCTGATTCTTGCGCGAGTTGGTCACCGCGGTTTTCAGATCCAGAAACTCCGGGACGTAGCGATCCGTGGCGGCGATCTTGTCGACCCGCTCGAGGGCGGCGGGGGAGAAGGCCGCCAGCCACAGGCCGCCGTCGGCGGCAAAGCACTTCTGCGGGGAGAAGTAATAGGCGTCCGCGGCGCTGACGTCCACGGGCAGGCCGCCGGCACCCGAGGTGGCATCGACCAGCACCAGCTGGTCTCCGCTAGCCTCCGGCCGGCTAACCGGGACCATCGCGCCGGTGGAGGTCTCGTTATGTGCCCAGGCCACGCAGTCGCAGTCCGTGGTGTCCGCGTGGTGGGGATCGGGGGCGGTACCGACCGGGGCGTCGGTAATGAGCGGTTCCTCCAGCCACGGGGCCTTGGCCGTGGCCTTGGCGAATTTGGCGGAAAACTCCCCGTAGGTCAGGTGGGCGCTGCGGCGCTCGATGAGCCCGAAGGCCGCGGAATTCCAGAAGGCCGTGGCCCCGCCCAGCGACAGGATAATTTCGTAGCCCTCCGGCAGCTGGAAGAGTGCGCTCAGGCCGTCCCGGATGGAGCCCACCAGATTCTTTACCGCGGGCTGGCGGTGGGAGGTGCCCATGATGTCCTGGCCGTGCCGGGCGAGGTAGTCGATCTGGGCGGGGCGCACCTTGGACGGGCCGCAGCCGAAGCGTCCATCGGTCGGGAGAAGTTCAGTTGGCAAAGTTAACTCGGGCGTCGTCATGCGCATAGCCTAAACGGCGACCAGGCTATTTTCTGTCAGTTATTAGAATTTAACCTAGAATGGGTGTACCCGTAACGGGAAACAAGGCGGTAAGGGCATTTAACAGGACGCTTGTCCGGTTGGTGTAGTTGGGGTCACAGATAATTGGTAAAGTGGTGCCTGGTATGCCCGAACGCTTTTAGGGCATAGTATCGCTGGGTAAAGCCGACCGCATCTTTTTCTCTGGCTCCCAAGCGCATGAAGGATTACAGAAAGGACAAGCACGTGGCTTCTGAAGACAACAAGGTTGTACTGCACTACCCGGGTGGCGAGTACGAGATGGACATCAAGCAGTCCACCGAAGGCGACTCCGGTTTCGATATCTCCAAACTTCGCAACGAGACCGGCCTGGTCACCTTTGACCCGGGTTATGCCTCCACCGGCTCCACCGAGTCCAAGATCACCTTTATTAACGGCGAAGAGGGCATTCTGCGCCACCGCGGCTACGACATCGCGGACCTGGCGGAAAACGCCACCTTTAATGAGGTCTCCTACCTCCTTATCAAGGGCGCTCTCCCGACCGAGGAGCAGCTGACCCACTTCAACCAGGAGATCCGCCACCACACCCTGCTGGACGAGGACTTCAAGGCCCAGTTCAACATCTTCCCGCGCGACGCGCACCCGATGGCCGTGCTGGCCTCCTCGGTTAACATTCTGTCCTCCTACTACCAGGACCAGCTGAACCCGCTGGACGGAGAGCAGCTGGACAAGGCGACGGTCCGCCTGCTGGCCAAGGTGCCGATGTTGGCCGCCTACGCCTACCGCGCCTCCCAGGGCAAGCCCTACATGTACCCGGACAACGCGCTGAACGCCCGTGAGAACTTCCTGCGCATGATGTTCGGCTACCCGACCGAGCCCTACGAGGTTGACCCGGTCGTGGCCAAGGCCCTAGACAAGCTGCTCATCCTGCACGCCGACCACGAGCAGAACTGCTCCACCTCCACCGTGCGCATGATTGCTTCCGCGCAGGCGAACATGTTCGTCTCCATCGCCGGCGGCATCAACGCCCTGTCCGGCCCGCTGCACGGCGGCGCTAACCAGGCCGTGCTGGAGATGCTGGAGGAGATCCACGCCAACGGCGGCGACGCCACCGACTTCATGAACCGCGTGAAGAACAAGGAAAAGGGCGTCCGCTTGATGGGCTTCGGCCACCGCGTCTACAAGAACTACGACCCGCGCGCGGCCATCGTCAAGGACACCGCGCACGAGATCCTGGAGCACCTGGGCGGCGACCACCTGCTGGACCTGGCCGTGAAGCTGGAAGAGATCGCCCTGAACGACGACTACTTCATCCAGCGCAAGCTGTACCCGAACGTGGACTTCTACACCGGCCTGATTTACCGCGCCATGGGCTTCCCGACGGACTTCTTCACCGTCCTGTTCGCCATCGGCCGCCTGCCGGGCTGGATCGCCCAGTACCGCGAGCAGCTGGAGATCAACACCAAGATCAACCGCCCGCGTCAGGTCTACACCGGCGAAACCCTGCGCAAGGTTTCCCCGCGCGCAGAGCGCTAAAACCCACAATTCCGCAGGACGGCTGCCCGGCCCGGCTTCGGCTGGGCGGGCAGTTGCCTTATACTAGGGAATATTTGGTTCAGGGCTCACTGCGCTGAACATGCCAAATCTTCCCAATACTCCCAAGGAGAACTCCCCATGGATAAGCCACAGATCGAAGCCCACACGGAGCCGGCGCCGACTGACGTCGTCATCGAGGACATCGTCGTCGGTGACGGAGAGGAGGCACAGCCGGGTGGGCTGGTCGAGGTTCACTACGTGGGCGCGGATTACGAGACCAACCAGGAATTCGACTCTTCCTGGGACCGGGGCCAGTCCATCGAGTTCCCGCTGACCGGCCTCATCGCCGGTTGGCAGGAAGGCATCCCCGGCATGAAGGTGGGCGGGCGTCGCCAGCTCATCATCCCGCCGGAGAAGGCCTACGGCCCAGCCGGCGGCGGACACCCGCTGTCCGGTCGCACGCTGGTCTTCATCATTGACCTGCTGCGCGCCTCCTAACTAAGGCGCACCCGCGGCCCGCCGCGTATTCCGTGCATTCCCCTTCCCGGAGACTCTGGGAAGGGGAATTTTCTTCTGCTTAGCCCACACGGGCGCGGGGTTTCGAGGCACAATGGAGACTATGACAGTTCCATCAGTTAACTTCCACGACGACCGCTCTATGCCGCAGCTAGGCCTGGGCACCTACAAGCTCTACGGTGAGGAGTGCATCTCCGTGGTGCGCGAGGCCATCGAGCTGGGCTACCGTCATTTTGACACCGCCACCCTCTACGAGAACGAAGAAGCGCTGGGTAAGGCGCTCAACGACGCCATCAGCGCTGGCGACGTTACCCGCGATGAGCTGTTCGTGACATCGAAGGCGTGGCACGATCACCACGGTGCGGAGAAGGTCCAGGAGGCTTTCACCGAGTCGCTGCAGAAGCTGGGCCTGGACTACCTGGATTTGTACATGATCCACTGGCCCTGGCCGCAGGGCGGGCTGTTCGTGGAGACCTTCGAGTCCATCGCCCGTCTGCAGGGCATGGGGCAGATTGCCTCCGTGGGCGTGGCGAACTTCTACGAGGAGCCGCTGCAGCAGATTATCGACCAGACCGGCGTGGTGCCGGTGGTCAACCAGGTGGAGCTGCACCCGGGCTTTACCCAGCCGGAGCTGCGCCGCTTCCATGCCGAGCACGACATCATTACCGAGGCCTGGTCGCCCCTGGCCCGCGGTGTGGTGCTGGGCAACCCGGTCATCGAGGAGGCCGCCCGCAAGCACTCCGCCACCCCCGGCCAGGTCGCCTTGGCCTACCTGATGGACAAGGGGATTTCGGTCATCCCGAAGTCGGCGAAGTCCGAGCGCCTCAAGGAGAACCTGGGCGCGGTCGACGTCGAGCTGGACGCGGCCGACATCGAGGCCATCGACGGCCTGGAGGGCCAGCCGGGCTTCGGCCGCATGTTTAAGGATCCGCGCGAGTTCCCGGGAGAGGGCGCTTAAGTCTAAGACTCCTGCCATAACCCCCGTTTGCAACCTTTGCAGGCGGGGGTTTTCCCGTATCTGGGGGTAATTTGCTAAGCAATACTGGCGCAGGTCACGAAGGTGAGTGGGGGTAGCTAAGTTCTGCTAAGGCGAAAAAGTTGGCCGATTTCGCAACCTTGCAGTGTGACTAAGGTAACTTACCTGGCAACGCAAATGTGACGGGTAACTCAATGCCGGTTATCTGTGAAGCGTGTATGCAAGTCCGCGGCTGGGACCGCGGACGAGGAAGTACGTTTAGTGAAGGAGAAAGCAGTGTCTGAAGTAGGTACTTCGCCGACCCAACGGCGCGAACCCACAGCGGAAGACTTCATGGAGATGCAAAAGTCGCCGCAGTTTTCTGAACTGCGCGGCTCTTACCGGAAGTTCGCCTTCCCCATGACGGTGGCGTTTTTCGTGTGGTACGTCCTCTACGTGGTGATGGCCGTGTTCATGCCGGACTTTATGGGGCAATCCCTGGGCGGCAACTGGAACGTCGGTCTGGTCTTTGGGCTGTTGCAGTTCGCGACCACGTTCCTGATCACCTGGATTTACGTCAAGTACGCCAATAAGAACATCGAGCCGCGCGCGGCCGCTATTCGCGAAGAACTGGAGGGCTAGACCGTGAACTCGACGATGATTGTGGCCCAGGAAACCTCGGCCGGCAACCCGCTTTTGAATATCGCCATCTTCCTCGCCTTCTTGGTGGTGACCATGTGGCTGGTGCTGCGCGCCGGCAAGTCCACCAAGGAAGCCTCTGATTTCTACACCGGGGGCGGCAGCTTCTCCGGGCGCCAGAACGGCCTGGCCATCTCCGGCGACTACCTGTCCGCGGCGTCCTTTTTGGGCATCGTGGGCGCGGTGGCCCTGACCGGCTACGACGGCTTCTTGTACTCCGTCGGCTTCTTCGTGGCCTGGCTGGTGGCCCTGATGCTGGTGGCTGAGCCCCTGCGTAACGTGGGCCGGTTCACCATGGCCGACGTTTTGTCCTTCCGCCTGCGGCAGAAGCCGGTGCGCGTCGCCGCGGCCATTGCGACGCTGTTTGTCTCCCTGTTTTACCTGGTCGCGCAGATGGCCGGCGCCGGCTCCCTGGTGGCCGTGCTGCTGGACATCCACGAATTCGTCTGGCAGGCCGTCGTGGTCGGCGTGGTGGGCATCATCATGATTATCTACGTCCTGATCGGCGGCATGAAGGGCACCACCTACGTGCAGATGATTAAGGCCGTGCTCCTGGTGACCGGCGTGGTCATCATGTGCGCGCTGGTCTTCATCTCCATCCGCGGCGGGTTCAACACCCTCTTCCAAGACGCCATCGACATGCACGCCGGCTCGGAGAACCTCGCCAAGGAGGGCTACCAGGCCGAGCAGATCCTGGAGCCGGGCCTGAAATACGGCGCGACGCTGACCACCAAGCTGGACTTCATCTCCCTGGGCATCTCGCTCGTGCTGGGCGTGGGCGGCCTGCCGCACGTGCTCATGCGCTTCTACACCGTCCCGACCGCCCTTGAAGCCCGCCGCTCGGTGACCTGGGCGATTGTCATCATCGGCGCCTTCTACCTGATGACGCTCATCCTGGGCTACGGCGCGGCCGCCCTGGTGGGCCCGGACCGGATTCTCAACGCGCCGGGTGGCGCGAACTCGGCGGCCCCGCTGCTCGCCCTGGAGCTGGGTGGTTCCATCTTCATGGCGATCATCTCCGCGGTGGCGTTCGCGACCGTGCTGGCCGTGGTCGCTGGCTTGGCCATTACGGCCTCGGCCTCCATCGCCCACGACGTCTACGACGCCGTGCTGCGCGACGGCCAGGCCACCGAGGAAGAGCAGGTGCGCGTCTCCCAGATCACCGTCGTGATCCTGGGTATCGCCTCCATCATCCTGGGTATCCTGGCCATGACCCAGAACGTTGCCTTCCTGGTTTCCCTGGCGTTCGCGATGGCCGCCTCCGCCAACCTGCCGACCATCCTGTACTCGCTGTACTGGCGCCGCTTCAACACCACCGGCGCGGTGGCCTCCATCTACACCGGCGTGGTCTCCTGCCTGGTGCTCATCTTCTTCTCGCCGGCCGTCTCCGGCTCTGAGACCTCCATGTTCCCGGGCGCGGACTGGGCCATCTTCCCGCTGAGCTCCCCGGGCTTGGTCTCCATCCCGCTGGCCTTCCTGGCCGGGTACATCGGCACCCTGGTGGGCAAGCCGGATCGCCTGGAAGCACTCGCCGCCGAGATGGAAGTTCGCTCCCTGACCGGCGTGGGCGTGGAAGCCCCGGTCGATCACTAAAACAGAATCTGGCAACTAGTCCAGTCAGGCGCCGCGGTCAATACCCCCGCGGCGCCTCTTTGTATTATGTAATCCGTGTCCACTAAATCCTCCTCGCGCCACCTGCTGCTACCTGCCATCGCCGTGCTGGTCATCGTCGCCTTGGCCGCAGCCGCGTGGGCGCTGGGGCGCTTCGACGCGCAGAACACGCCCGCCCAGGCCAGCGCTAGTAAAGACAAAATCCCGCACCTGCACGCCTGGCAGGAAACCCGGATCCTAGGCGAAAGCGACCGCCCCGACCTCGTCTTCGCCGCAGACTCCGAAACCACCGAGTCCTCGGAGGCCACCGCGACCACCGAAGCCACCAGCGGCAAGGACAGCAAAGACTCTCCGCGCTCGAAAGACAAGAGCCCTCAGACCACCAAGCCCTCGACCGCAGAATCCCACGCCAAGGGCTCTCAAGACTCCCAGGGCGTAAAGGGCGGCAAGGGCGACAAGGGCGAAAAAGACAAGGGCGGCACTGGCAAAGGCTCAAGCAAGGCGGAGAAGACCTCGGCGGGGGAGACGACTACCTCGGGCGCCGCGGGTGCCGAAGAGCCTGCCGCTGCCGATGCCTTCCCGGACCAGCCCGGTCAGCTGACCTACGTGCGCCTGAGCGATGGCATGCACATGGCCACCGCCAATGAGCGGGAGTCGCGGCCGGCGCTGAGCCTGATCAAGCTCTACATCGCCGAATACGTGGTGGAAAACGGCAAGCCCGAAGAGCAGTTTGAGGCCCTGGATATGGTGGCCAACTCCTCGGACGAAAGCGCTGAGGAGCTCTACGAAAAATACCCGGACTCCATCGAAGACGTCGCGGAGCGCTACTCCCTCAAGTCCACCCAGCCGGATAAGCGTTGGGGATACTCGACGACTTCGACCTTTGACGTGGCCCGTTTTATCGCCCAGCTGATGGACAAGGACCCGCTGCACCCGGTGCTGGTGGCGATGTCGCACAGCGACCGCTTTGCCGAGGACGGCTACGCCCAGGACTACGGGACCTCGCAGCTCGACGACGTGGTGGGCACGAAGTTCGGCTGGTCCAACGAGCACGACATGCATTCGACCGTCTCCTTCGGGCACGACTTCGTGGTCGCGGCCAACTATTACGGCGACGCCGACGAACTGACCGATTTCGTCACCGACCACGTCACCGACGACTACCTGGAGCAGGCGAGCGCCGCCGCCCGGAAGTCTGCGCCGGTGACCGTGACCGAAGACCCGCAGGGTGCGGCCGAGCAGTCCGGGTCCGAGTCGAAAGACAGCGAGGAAAAGGCCAAAGACAAGTCCGGCAAGAAGGACCAGAAGAAGGACCAGAAGAAGGACCAGAAGAAGGACAAAGACGACAAGAAAAAGTCAGAAAAGTCCGATGACTCTCAGGATAAAAATTCCAAGGACACGTAGGCTCTCCTGGCGGCTAGGGCCATAAAAAGAGGGGCAGAAGGTGTTCTTCTGCCCCTGATTGCTAGTGAGGTTTAGCGGCCGCTAAAGCGCTTGGCCAAGTCCGCGGCCTGCTGGATTTGATCCATGGAGACCGAGGAGCCGTTGTAGCTGATGCTGTTGCCGTCCACGCGCGGCAGGTTCGGCATGTTCGGCACCGTCTCGTTCAGGCGGGAGCTCAGGTGGTTGATGGCGTCGGTCGTGGAATTGCCCGCCGGGGCCTGCGGCGCCGGGGTGGCGGGGCGGTTCTGGGCAGGCCGCTTGCCGGCCGCCTGCCCCGGGGTCCACTGGCCCCAGTCCTTGGCGTAGACGTGGTTGATGTCCACGACCACGCCGCCGACGTTGCGCTGCTGGGCCTTGGGCAGCTGGTGGATGGTGGTGCGCGGGTGGATCTTTCCGCCCGAGCCCCAGTCGTGCATCCAGAAGAAGCTGCCGATGCCGTCCTTGCTAGCCCAGTCGATCACGTTGTAGTTGCCGTAGACGCCGGTCTGGTATCCGGCGGCCTTGAGCGCGGCGGAAAAGGCCTGCAGGTAGGGTTTGATCTGGTTGGTGTACTGGGCGCGGGTCGGGTTGTCATCGATGGCGATGTAGATGGGGCGCCCGGTCGGGCCGCCGGCCGCTTTGTGCAGGGCGATGGCCTGCGGGGCGTGGGTGGCGGCGCCGGCGGCGCCGGCCAGCCAGTCGGCGTTGCCGGCCCGGCCGAACTGGTAGACCGAGGCGGTGGCCAGCCCGTGGGCGGCGAAGTCCTTGGTTTCCTTCAGGCTGACCGGCTTGCCCAGCATCCAGTTTGCGCCGGGGCGGCGCTGCGAGACGTAGCGCACCGCGCCGAGGTGGCCGGCGGCCTTGACCGCGGCGGCGGAGGGCACGCCGGCGGAATAGTCCAGCACGGTGCCCAGGATGGGGCCCAGGGCCTGGGCCTGCGGGGCAGCCTGCAGGTTGTAGGCGCCGAAAGCGCCGAAGGCGGCGGTCAGAGCGCCGGCCTTAAAGAGGCCGCGCCGGGACAGGGAACGGTTGCCGATAGATGGGGTGGGCATAGGAGACCTCGCAAGAATTAGAATTGACCACAATAGTCACATCTGTAACAGGGGTACCATATCACGCCCGCCCTGTTCCGTCGAGGCTAACGCGCGCTAGCGACGGCCTCAGCCAGGACCAAATCCTCCCAGGGCATGCCCGTGAACTTGAAGACCACCGGCCGGGTCCGGTCTAGGTGAACTTCGCCGCGCACGACGTCCCGGAAGGTGACCAGGCGCTCGCGCTCGAGGGCGCCTTCGTCCACGGCCTGGATGACGTCGCCGGCCTCCCGGAAGCAGGTCTCCGGGTCCTCGATGATGACCTGGGAACGCCCCAGCAGCGCGCCGGGCAGCTCTCGCGCGGACGGGGAGTGGGAGCCGACCGCTACGACGACGGCGTCGTCGCGCACCGCGGCATCCTCCAGCACCGGCTCGGCCGCCGTGGTGGTCGTGATGATGAGCTCCGCGCCGCGAAGCACCTTGTCGGCCTGCTCGGTGCCGGCCTGGGTCCACGGCTCTAGATCCTCCGGCTGGCTGCGGCTGAGGAAGGTCACCTCGACCTCGCGGCTGGAGTAGACCTCGCGCACCGCCGTGGCGTGGGCGCGCGCCTGCGGGCCGGTACCGAAGATAGCGACGGACAGGGGGCCGGTGGACCCTGGCTCTAACACGTCCGCAATACCGGCCAGGGAGACCGCCGGAGTGCGCAGGTTTGTCAGCGCGATGCCGTCGATGGTTGCCCTGGGCGCGAACGTTTGCCGGTCGAAGAGCACGTAGGTGCCCTGGATGCGCGGGTTGTTGCCGCGGGCCTCGGCGTTGACCGACAGCAACTTAATCCCGAACCCGGCCGGGGTGGCCGAGGGCATGAGCAGAAACTCCCCGCCGGGGACGTCGATGGCCTGGCGCGCGAGATCCTCTGCCGGGTCGAAGCCTTCCTGCAGCGCACCCCGCAAGGCGGCCACCGCGCACGGGTAGTCGAGACGGTCAAAGACGGTGTCATAATCGAGGAAATCCATGCCTCAATGATGGCAAAGAATGACCTTCGTCGGGGCCTTTGTCGCAGCGAAAGCCTTTAGCGCCGCGAAAAGTAGGAGACCCCGATCAAGATGAGAGCCGTTCCGGTTATTTGTTGCCACAGCGCACCCAACTTAGTTGCCCATTTCAGTGGAAAATACAACGGTTCGGGCTTTGAGTCAATTGCTAGGCAGTGCCCCAGAGTGGATTCGAACCACCGACACCGGCTTTAGGAGAGCCGTGCTCTATCCCCTGAGCTACTGGGGCCTAGGAAGCTAGGTTACCCGAGGGCGCGCGAGGCGCGGAAATCGGCTAGCGTTGGCGGTATGGAACACCAAGGCAGTGAGGTTGGCGGCGCGCCGCGGCGGGCGGACGCGGAATTCGTGGACGTCCAGCGCCGGGAGATTTTCACCCAGATCATCCAGCGCGATAGGGTGGAGGTCCTCGCCGTGGACAAGGCCATGCCGGGCGGGGAGCGCAAGCGCGTGCTGCTGCTCAACAAGTATGATGCGCAGCGCCTGCGCGCGGTGCTAGAGACCTACCTCAACACCATCTACAGCAAGGAGCTGGCCGGGATGGCCGGGACCTTGTCCCCGGCAGATATGGTGGAGCTCTTCGGGGAAGAAGAGGACGTAGAGAACTAGGCGACGAAGACTAGGCTTCCTCGCCGGTGAGCTCGCGCAGCTTGGCGCGCACGGCAGAGGCCTCCGGGTTGGTCTCGTGGGTGCCGTCGGAGTAGAGGACGGTGGGCACGATCCGGTTGCCGTCGTTGACGGACTTGATCCACTCGTTGATGTCCTCGGTGCCCTCGGCCTCAGCGTCGACCAGGGTGTAGGGGGTCTCCGTGCGGTCGAGGCGCTTAATCAGGCGGGCGGAAAACGGGCACCAGTCCGCGTAGAAGATGGTGACGTGATCGTTGGTTTCCGGGGTCTTAACGCTCATGCTAAGCAGCGTCCTTTCGTTCGTAGGTTAAAAAGCGGTACTTCATGGGAAGATCGGCGGGCGGGGTGCCCGGGATGGTCAGCCGGCCCTTGTCGGAGGTGAGCCAGTCGCTGTCGCGGCTGAGCCCGAAGTGGGCAGGCACCGCGGGGGCAAAGACCGCCTCGTCGCCGTAGATACTACCGATGTTAACGCCCATCAAGGTGATTTCGATGACGTCGACGCCGTCGATCGTGGCGGCGTAGAGCTGCCCACCGCCCATCACCCAGGCGGAGTCGAGCTCCGGCAGCTTATCGATGCCGGCCAGTACCTCCCCGCCGGCGGACCACTCGCCGGGGGCGCGGGAGGAGATGATGAAATTCTCCCGGCCCGGCAGGGGGCGGAACTTCGGGTTCAGCGACTCCCAGGTCTTGCGGCCCATGACCACCGGGCTTCCCAGGGTGGTCTGTTTGAAATGCGCCAGGTCCTCCGGCACGTGCCACGGCATGTCCGTGCCATCGCCGATGATGCCGTCCAGGGACTGCGCCCAGATTGCGCCCAAGCTTGTCATCTAAACCGCCACCGGGGCCTTGATGGTCGGGTGCGGGTCGTAGCCGATGACCTCGAAGTCGTCGAAGTCGTAGTCGAACATGGACGCCGCCTTGTGTAGCTTGAGCTGCGGGTAGTCCCGGGGAGTGCGCGAGAGCTGCTCTTCGACCTGGGCGCGGTGGTTGTCGTAGATGTGGCAATCCCCGCCGGTCCAGACCAGCTCGCCGACCTCGAGGCCGGCCTGCTGGGCGAACATGTGGGTCAGGGCGGCGTAGGAGGCCAAGTTGAACGGCACACCCAGGAACATATCGGCGGAGCGCTGGTAGACCTGCAGCGAGAGCTTGCCGTCCGCCACGTAGAGCTGGAAGAGCAGGTGGCAGGGCATCAGCGCCATCTTGTCGAGCTCCGCGACGTTCCAGGCGGAGACCAGGTTGCGGCGCGAATCCGGGTCGGACTTAAGCGTTTCCAGCGCCTGCGAGATCTGGTCGATGTGGGACCCGTCCGGGGTGGGCCAGGAACGCCACTGCACGCCATAGACCGGGCCCAGATCGCCGTTGCCGTCCGCCCATTCGTTCCAGATGCGCACGCGGTTGTCCTGTAGCCACTTGACGTTGGAGTCGCCGCGCAGGAACCACAGCAGCTCGCCGATGACCCCGTGGAAGTAGACCTTCTTGGTGGTCAGCAGGGGGAAGGAGTCGGACAAGTCGTAGCGCAGCTGCCGGCCGAATAACGAGGTCGTGCCCGTGCCGGTGCGGTCGCCCTTGGGGGAGCCGTGGTCGAGGATGTCGCGAAGCAGGTCTTCGTACGGGGTGTATGCCATAGCGCTAGTTTAGAACCCTCCGTTTTCTTTGGCGTAGTCCGCCGCGTGGGCCAGGATATCGTCGGCTAGCTCTGGGCGGCAGACCAGCAGGTCCGGGATGAAGGTGTCCTCGTTGTTGAAGGTGATCGGGCTGCCGTCCAGGCGGGAGGCGTGCAGGCCGGCGGCCAGCGCCACGCCCACCGGGGCGGCCTGGTCCCACTCGTACTGCCCGCCGGAGTGGATATAGCCGTCGTAGTCGCCCAGCAGCACGTGCATGGCCTTGGCGCCGGCCGAGCCCACGCCGACGGTCTCAAATCCCATCTTCTCGGAGATATAGTCCGCCACCTGCGGCGGGCGGTTGCGCGAGACCACGAACTTGTGGGAGAGCGGGCCGGTGACCGCGCGGACGTCGGAGGACTTGAACGTCACGCCCAGGTCCGGCAGGCCCACCGCGGCGTGCGCGGGGCGGCCGTCGATGGTCAGGGCGATGTGCACGGCCCAGTCCTGGCGGCCCGTGGCGAATTCCTTCGTGCCGTCGAGCGGATCGACCACCCAGACGCGGTCCTTGGAGAGGCGATCCGGGTTGTCGGTGGCCTCCTCCGACAAGAATCCGTCGTCGGGGCGGTGCTGGGCCAGCACCCGGGAGATCCACTCCTGGGCGAGCTCGTCCCCGGCGTCGCCTAAGGCGCGGCTGCGCAGCAGGCCTCCCTTGCGGACCCCTTTGAGGATCTCGCCGCAGCCTTCGGCGATCATGTTGGTCAGGCGGGCATCATCTAGCTGGACGGTCATACCCGTAGAGTCTAGCCGCCGCGTTAAAGTAAGGCATGGCCGAAAACATCCTGTCGCGCTTCAGCCCGCCGGTGCGGGACTGGTTTACCGAGGTCTTCGCGCAGCCCACCGAGGTGCAACAGGAGGCATGGTCGGCTATTTCACAGGGCGACCACGCGCTGGTTGTCGCGCCGACCGGTTCCGGCAAGACCCTGGCGGCGTTCCTCTGGGCGCTCAACGGCCTGGTCGAGCGCGACGGCCAGACCAGCCTGCCTATCGGGCAGGAGGCCAGCCGCACCTCCACCCATGGCGGGGTGAAAGTGCTCTATATTTCCCCGCTCAAGGCCCTCGGCGTGGACGTGGAGCACAATCTGCGCGCGCCCCTGGCCGGCATCGCCCGCGTGGCCGAGCGGCTAGGGCTGGACCACCCGGACATCTCCGTGGGCGTGCGCTCCGGGGACACCCCGCAGGCCGAGCGCAACCGCCAGGTCCGCCGCCCGCCGGACATCCTAATCACCACGCCCGAGTCGGCCTACCTGATGTTGACCTCCAAGGCCGCGGGCATCTTGAGCTCGGTCGAGACCGTCGTGGTGGATGAGATCCACGCCCTGGCCGGCTCCAAGCGCGGCGTGCACCTGGCGCTGAGCCTGGAGCGGCTGGCGCTGCTGGCCGGGGACTTCCAGCGCATCGGGCTGTCCGCCACCGTGCGCCCGCTGGAGACGGTGGCACATTTTTTGGGCGGGTCCCGCCCCGTCGAGATCATCGCCCCGCCGGCCAGCAAGCGCTGGGACCTGGCCGTGCACTGCCCGGTGGACGACATGGCGGACCTGCCCACCCCGGAGCAGGGCTCGCCCATCGGGGAGCTGACCGTGGATGATTCCATCGGCATTACCAGCGGGGACGACCTGCTGGAAGAATCCGCGCTGCCGACGGCGAAGTCCATCTGGCCCTTCATCGAGCAGGACGTCTACGCCGAGGTCATGGCGCACCGCTCGACCCTAGTTTTCGTCAACTCGCGCCGTACCGCGGAGCGCCTGACTAGCCGGCTCAACGAGCTCTACGCGCAGGAACACGACCCGGAGTCTTTGTCCGCGCCCACGCGCCGGGACCCGGCGCAGCTGATGAAGCAGGTCGACGTCGCGGGCAAGGCCCCGGCCGTTATCGCCCGCGCCCACCACGGTTCCGTGTCCAAGGACGAGCGCGCTATGACCGAGACCATGCTCAAGGAGGGCACGCTCAAGGCGGTGGTGGCGACCAGCTCGCTGGAACTCGGCATCGACATGGGCGCGGTCGACCTGGTCATCCAGGTCGAATCCCCGCCGTCGGTGGCCTCCGGCTTGCAGCGCGTCGGCCGCGCCGGGCACACCGTGGGCGCCGTGTCCACCGGCTCCTTCTACCCGAAGCACCGCGCCGACCTGGTCCAGGCCAGCCTGACCACCAAGCGCATGCGCGAAGGCCTCATCGAGCGCCTGCACACCCCGTCCAACCCCCTGGATGTGCTCGCGCAGCAGACCGTGGCCGCCGTCGCCGCCGCCCCGGACGGGCTCGGGGTGGAGGACTGGTACGACACGGTCCGGCGGGCCTGGCCCTACCGGGACCTGCCGCGTGAGGTCTTCGACGCCGTGCTCGATCTAGTCAGCGGCGTTTACCCTTCGACGGATTTCTCGGAGCTCAAACCCCGGGTAGTCTACGACCGCGTCGGCGGCGTGCTCACCCCGCGCCCGGGCGCGCAGCGCGTGGCGGTGACCAATGCCGGCACCATCCCGGACCGCGGCATGTTCGGCGTCTTTTTGGTCTCCGGCGCCGAAAACCAGGCCCCGCGCCGGGTGGGCGAGCTCGACGAGGAGATGGTCTACGAGTCCCGCGTGGGCGACATCATCACCCTGGGCGCTAGCTCCTGGCGGATCGAGGACATCACCCGCGACCAGGTGCGCGTTAGCCCCGCGCCGGGGCACACCGGGCGGTTGCCCTTCTGGAACGGCGACGCCGCCGGCCGCCCCTACGAGCTCGGCCGGGCGCTGGGTGCCTGGCGCCGGGACGTCCACCAGGATCCAGGAATCCTCGCCGACGTCGACGCCCGCGCGCGGGACAACATCGTTTCCTACCTGGGCGAGCAGTACGAGGCCACCGGGCTCATCCCGGATGATACGACACTGCTGCTCGAGCGTTTCCGCGACGAGCTAGGCGACTGGCGCGTGTTGTTGCACACCCCGTTTGGCCGCGGGGTCAACGCCGCCTGGGCGCTGGCGGTCGGCGCCCGCGTGGCGGAGAACACCGGCATGGACGCCCAAGCCGTGGCCGGCGACGACGGCATCGTCCTGCGCCTGCCGGAGGCCGACCGGGAACCGGACGCCAGCCTGTTTAACTTCGACGCCGACGACATCACCGACATCGTCACCGAGCAGGTCGGCGGCTCCGCGCTCTTTGCCTCCCGCTTCCGCGAGTGCGCCGCCCGCGCGTTGCTTCTGCCGCGCCGCAACCCCGGCAAGCGCGCCCCGCTGTGGCAGCAGCGCCAGCGCGCCGAGCAGCTGCTGGACGTGGCCCGGAAGTACCCGTCCTTCCCCATCATCCTGGAGACCGTGCGCGAATGTCTCCAGGACGTCTACGACCTGCCCGCCCTGCAGGAGGTCATGCGGGAGCTGGGCCACCGGCGCATCCGGATCGCCGAAATCACCACGGACAGCCCCTCGCCGTTCGCCTCGACCCTGCTGTTTAACTACACCGGCGCCTTCATGTACGAGGGCGACTCGCCGCTGGCGGAAAAGCGCGCCGCGGCGCTGGCCCTGGACCCGTCCCTGCTGGCCAAGCTTTTGGGCACGGTGGAGCTGCGCGAGCTGCTGGATGCCGACATCATCGCCGAAGTCCACGCCCAGCTCCAGCGCACCGCCCCCGACCGCCGGGCCCGCACCACCGAGGAGGTGGCCGACCTGCTGCGTACCCTGGGCCCGGTGGCCATCGAGGATCTGCCGGCGCACACGGACGTTCCGTTAAGCGCTATCGATGCCGCCCTGGCCGGCCGCGTGATGCACGTGCGCATCGCCGGGACCGAGCACCTGGCGCAGGTTAACGACGCCGCCCTGCTGCGCGACGGCCTGGGTATCCCGGTCCCGCCCGGGGTGCCGGCCCAGGTGGACACGGTCACCGACGCGCTGCCGCAGCTGCTCAGCCGCTGGGCGCGCACCCGCGGGCCGTTCCTCATCAGCGAGGCCGCGGCCGCCTTCGGGCTGTCGGTCTCTGCGGTCTATGGGGTCATCACCGGCCTGGACAAGGTGGTCGAGGGCCACTACCGCGCCGGGGTGGAGGAGACCGAGTACTGCGCGGCCGAGGTCCTCAAGGTAATCCGCAGCCGTTCCCTGGCCGCCGCCCGCGCGGCGACCGAGCCGGTGAGCGCCACCGCCTTCGCCCGCTTCCTGCCCGCCTGGCAGCAGGTCGCCCCGGCCGGCACCCGCGCGGCGCTGCGCGGGGCCGACGGGGTCCTGGCGGTCATCGAACAGCTTGCCGGGGCCAAGGCCCCGGCCTCGGCCTGGGAGAGCCTCATCCTGCCGGCCCGGGTGGGGGATTATTCGCCCGCCCACCTGGACGAGCTCACGCTATCCGGCGAGGTCCTCATCGTCGGCGCGGGCAAGGCCGGCTCGGCCGATCCCTGGATCATGCTCCTGCCGGCGGACTACGCCGCCCAGCTGCTGCCGCAGACCGAGCCGGAAGGCTATTCCATCCTGGAGCGTGCGCTCCTGGAACACCTGGGCACCGGCGGGGCCTTCCACTTCGGGGAGCTGGCCGCCGACGCGCCGGGCACCGAGGAGGAGGTCCGCCAAGCGCTGTGGCAGCTGGTGGAGGCCGGCGCGGTCTCCCCGGATTCCTTCGCCCCGGTGCGCGCCCGCCTGGCCGGCAAGACCGGCGGCAAGGCAGCCCACCGCGCCAAGCGCCGGCCCAACCGATCGCGCCTGCGGATGGGGCGGACCTCCTTTGCGCAAGCGCAGCGCGTGAGCACCCCGCCGGACGTGGGCGGGCGCTGGGCGCTCACCCCGCCGGCCGCGCAGGACCCGACGGCGCGCTCGGTCGCGCACGGCGAAGCCTGGCTGGACCGTTACGGCGTGGTCACCCGCGGCAGCGTCGTGGCCGAGGACGTCCTGGGCGGTTTCGCCCTGGCCTACAAGGTCCTGTCCGGCTTCGAGGAATCCGGCAAGGCCATGCGCGGCTACGTCATTGAGGGCCTCGGCGCGGCGCAGTTCTCCGTACCCGCGGTCATCGACCGCCTGCGCGGTCAGCAGGACAGCCCCGACGTCACCGGCTGGCCGTCTGGCCACGAGCCGGACACCGTGGTGCTCGCCGCCTGCGACCCGGCCAACCCCTATGGCGCGGCCCTGGCCTGGCCGGAGACCCCCGGCAAGCCCAACCGCGCCGCCGGCGCCCTCGTGGCGCTGGTCGACGGGCTGCCCATCGTGCACTTAAGCCGCGGCGGCAAATCCCTGACCACCTTCCCGCACGTGCTGCCGGACGGCGTCGACCCGGCCGAAGCAGTGCAGCGGGCGTTAGACGGGCTGCGGGAGCTCATTGCCGCCGGCCGCCTCCAGCCCTTGGTCGTCGAAAAGGTCAACGGCGTGGCCGCCTTCCAGGCCCCGGAGGCTGAGGCGCTGCGCGCCGCCGGCGCGGGGCTGAGCCCCCGCGGCCTGCGGATCGCCGCCACCGCCGCCGCGCCCCGCACCGGTGCGCCCCGCGGCAGCCGCCGGGCCCAGCACAGCCCCCGGTCAGGATCCGTGCCGTCGCGGCGGGGCCGGCGGGTGACCGACGTGCTCGCCAGCTTCGACGACGACGCGGTCGAGGCAGACAATGGGGAAGAGGATTACTAAATTAAGGAGGCGAGATGCCCGAAGGTGATTCCGTCCTGCAGCTATCCAACCGCTTGCAGTTCATGCGCGGCCGGGAGGTCACGCGCAGCTCCCTGCGGGTGCCGCGGTATGCCACCGTGCGCTTTGACGGGGAGACCTGCGAGCGCGTGTGGCCCTACGGCAAGCACCTGTTCATGCAGTTCGGGCAGCGCCTGCTGCACACGCACCTGAAGATGGAGGGGCAGTGGGCCATCCATTATGTGGGCCAGCGTTGGCGCAAGCCGGGCCACAGCGCGCGGGTGGTCCTGCAGCTGGCGCACCACCCGCGCGATATCGAGCTCGTCGGCCACTGGCTGGGCCTGGTCGAGGTGATGGCCGCTGATGACTACGCCGGCTGGGTCGCCGGCCTGGGCCCGGATATTTTGGACCCGGATTGGGAGGGGGCCGGCGGGCGCGACGAGGCGCTGTGCCGGCTGGCGGCCCGCCCGGAGCGGTCAATCGGGACCGCTCTGCTGGACCAGTCCAACGTGGCGGGCATCGGCAACGAATACCGCGCCGAAATCTGCTTCCTGGCCGGCCTCCACCCGGCCACGCCCGTGGGGCGGGTGGACCTGGAGGCCGTCATCGATATTGCCCGGCGCATCATGTGGGCCAACCGCGACAGCCCCATCCGCGTGACCACCGGCGTGCGCCGGGCGGGCGAGACCACCTACGTCTTCGGCCGCAACCGGGCGCGCTGCCGGCGGTGCAGCACCCGCATCGAGAAAGGATTCCTGGGCGGGCCGGACCAGGGCGGCGACGAGGGGGAACTGGAGCGGGTCATCTGGTTCTGCCCGCACTGCCAGCCGAAATACTAGGGCAAGCGGGGCGCGCTTAAGGGCCGGCGCGGCGGCCGCGAGCGCGCTAGGATCGCGGGTATGCGTTTGCTACTCAATATCATCTGGTTCTTGTTCGGCGGCCTGTGGCTCGCACTGGCCTATTTCATCTTCGGCGTTCTGGCCTGCATCTTCATCGTCACCATCCCGGCTGGCGTGGCCAGCTTCCGCATGGCGGCCTACGCGATTTGGCCGTTCGGCCGGGCCGTGGTCCAGCCGGTGGGCGGGTCCGGCGGCATGTCGACGTTTTCCAACGTCGTCTGGTTCATCGTCGCCGGCGTGTGGCTGGCGCTGAGCCACCTGACCACGGCCGCGGCCCAGGCGATCACCATCATCGGTATCCCGCTGGCTATCGCCAACCTCAAGCTCATCCCGATCACCTGCTTCCCGTTCGGCAAGCAGATCGTGCCGAACGACCGCATCCCCGCCGGCTTCGAGCCGATGATCCGGATGTAGTTAGCGGGCTAGCCGCGGTGGGTGCGGTACCACCGAATGAGCGCGTCGGTGGACGCGTCGCCCGAGGCGGCGGTGTCCTCGCCGCGCACGGCGGCGGCCAGGTCGTTGGCCTGCTGCTTGCCGAGCTCCACGCCCCACTGGTCGAAGGAATTCAGCCCCAGGATGACGCCCTGGGTAAAGACGATGTGCTCGTAAAGCGCGATGAGCGCGCCGAGCGCGTGCGGGGTGAGCTTCTCGGCCAAGATGGTGGTGCTCGGGCGGTTGCCGGGCATGACCTTGTGAGGGATAAGCTCGGTATCGACGCCCTCCGTGGCGAGCTCCTCGGCGGTCTTGCCGAAGGCCAGCACCTTGGTCTGGGCGAAGAAGTTGCTCATCAGCAGATCGTGCATGGAGCCGGTGCCGTTAGCCGTCGGGAAATCCCGGTGCGGCTGGGCGAAGCCGATGAAGTCCGCCGGAACCAGGTGGGTGCCCTGGTGGAGCAGCTGGAAAAAGGCGTGCTGGCCGTTGGTGCCCGGCTCGCCCCAGTAGATCTCCGAGGTGGCCGTGTCCACCGCCGAGCCGTCGCGGCGCACCGACTTGCCGTTGGATTCCATGGTTAGCTGCTGCAGGTAGGCCGGGAAGCGGGAGAGATCCTCCGAATAGGGCAGCACCGCGTGGGACTCGGCTCCTAGGAAGTTGGTGTACCAGATCCCCAGCAGCGCCATCAGCACCGGGACGTTGGTGCTCAGCGGTGCCTCGGCGAAGTGCTCGTCCATGGCCCGGAAGCCTTCCACAAAGCGCATGAAGTCCAGCGGCCCGATGGCGCACATCAACGACAGCCCGATGGCCGAGTCCACGGAGTATCGGCCGCCGACCCATTCCCAAAAACCGAACATGTTCTCCGTGTCGATGCCGAACTCGGCGACCTTCTCCGCGTTGGTCGACACCGCCACGAAGTGCTTGCGGATAGCCGACTCGTCGCCGTCGAACTGCTCCAGCAGCCAGCGCCGGGCCGCGTGGGCATTAGCCAGGGTCTCCTGGGTAGTAAACGTCTTCGAGGCGATGATGAACAGCGTCGACTCCGGGTCGAGGCGGTCCAGGACCGCGTCCAGGTCGGCCGGGTCGACGTTGGAGACGAACTCCGCGCTAATCCCGGCTACCTCGTAAGAGCGCAGCGCGCGGGCCGCCATGGCCGGGCCCAGGTCTGAGCCGCCGATGCCGATGTTGACGACCTTCTTGATGGTGTGGCCGGTGTGCCCCAGCCACTTGCCGGAGCGCAGCGCGGTGGCGAAATCGCGCATCCGGCCCAGGACCTCGTGGACATCGGCGGCGATGTCCTGGCCGTCGACAGTGAGGTCTTCTTCGGCCGGCAGGCGCAGCGCGGTGTGCAGCACCGCGCGGTCCTCCGTGTTGTTGATGTGGGCGCCGGCGAACATGGCCTCGCGCACCTGCTCCACGCCGGCTGCCTCCGCCAGGGCGATGAGGGCGCCGAGGATTTCCTGATCCACCAGGTTCTTCGACAGATCGACGTGCAGGCCCGCGGCGGCGAAGGAGAGGTTATCCGCGCGGGATTCTTCCGCCCGGAAGAGCTCGCGGAGGTTCAGGGCGGTTTCCCCGTCGGCCAGCTGCGCAAGTGCCTTCCACTCGGCAGTGCTGGTGATGGTCGAACCAGTGGCGTAGGCGGTGTTGGAATAATCCATGACGATTGGCTTCTGCGGCCTTTCTTCCGGTGTCTAAACGCGTGCTAAGTGCTAACCACAACCGTAGTCGAAGACTTCTGCGGGCGTGGCTAGAGGATGAGAGCGGCCGTCCAGCCCGCCACGAGCAGCGGGATGTTGAAATGGAGGAAGGTGGGGATGACCGAATCCCGAATGTGGTCGTGCTGGCCGTCGGCGTTGAGGCCCGCGGTCGGGCCGAGCGTCGAGTCGGAGGCCGGGGAGCCGGCGTCGCCCAGCGCGCCGGCCGTGCCGATGATGGCGACGGTCGCGGCGGGGCTGAAGCCCAGCGACATGCACAGCGGGACGTAGATAACGGAGATGATGGGCAGGGTGGAGAAGGAGGAACCGATGCCTAGGGTGACCACCAGGCCCACCAGGAGCATGCCGCCGGCGGCCCAGAACTGGTGCTCGCCGAAGATCTCGGCGGTGGCGTCGACCAAGGTCTCGACCTCGCCCGTGGCGGTCATGACCGAGGCAAAGCCCTGGGCGGTAATCATGATGAAGCCAATCAGCGCCATCATCCTCATGCCCTGGGAGAACACGTCATCGGCCTGGCGCCAGTTGACCGTGCCGGAAATGAGCAGGATGCCCAGGCCGATCAGGGAGCCGACCAGCAGCCCATCGGCCTCGAAGTCGAGCGCCTGCATGATGACCTGGACCGCGAAGGTCGCGATGATCGCGATGACGGAAACGGTCACCCGGTAGGGCGAGATTTCCTGAGAGTCCGGGGCGTCGTCCGAAATCGGGGTATCTGCGTAGTCGCGCGGCTTGCGGTAGGTAAAGAAGATGGCGATGAGCAGGCCGACCAGCATGCCTACGGCCGGGATGGCCATGATGGGCATGATGGACAGGTCGCTGGTGTCCAAGCCGGCCTCGGAGATGTTGAACAGCAGGATGTCGTTGAGGTAGATGGACCCGAAGCCCACCGGCACGAAGAAATAGGTGGTCACCAGGCCGAAGGTCAGGCAGCAGGTGATCAGGCGGCGGTCGAGGCGCAGCTTGTTCATGACGGTCAGCAGCGGCGGGACCAAAAGCGGGATGAAGGCGATGTGGACCGGGATGAGGTTCTGGCTCATCACGGCCATGGCGATAAGCCCCAGCACCAGGATCCACTTGGTGGCGGCCACGGCGGCCTTGTTGAGCTCGCCGTCTTGGTTGCCCAGGCGCTTGACTAGGAAGTTGGCCAGCAGGCGGGGGAGCCCGGCCGAGGCCACGCCCATGGCGAAGGCGCCCAGCAGGGCGTAGCTTAGGGCGATCTTGGCGCCGCCGCCGAGGCCGTCCTGGAAGGCGAGCATGGTATCGTCCAGCCCCATGCCGGCCATGAGCCCGCCGGTGAGGGCGCCCAGGAACAGCGCAACGACCACATGGACTCGCAGGAGCGCGAGGACGAGCATGACGATGACGGCTATTAAGACGGCGTTCATGCGTATAGATTACTGTACGGATTGCCCAAAACGGGCGCGGGGGTAGGGACGATTATCCCAGTCGGCCGCGGCCCATGCGCAGCAGCGCTGAGGCGATGGCGGGGCCCTCCTCGCCCAGCTCGTCACGGAACTGGTTGAGGATGGCGATCTCCCGCGTGTGCACCAGCCGGGTGCCGCCAGACCCCATGCGGGTCCGGCCGATGGCTTGGGAGACCGCGGTGCGGTGCTTGATGGCCTCCAGGATGATCTGGTCCATCCGGTTGATCTCTTCCCGGTATTTCTGGATTTCCTGATCCGAGAGGGGATCGTCTGTGCCCGAGGGCGTCCGGACCTCAAGGTTGGCGAGCTCGTTGTGTACCGCGTCTGACATAACCCAATTGTGCCACCTGGGCAGCCAAAAAGTAACTCCGCTCGGCTGTGTGTCGGGGCCGGCTAGTAGGTTGGTAGTCATCATGAATGATTCCTCGCCATTTTCCCAGCCCGCAGACCGCAACCCCTTCGGCCGGCCGGCCGCGGCCGCGCCCCCGGCCGCGTCCCAGCCCGGCCAGGCCCCGCAGCCTGACGTAGACCCGCTCGTCGAGGGCCTGAACCCGCAGCAGGCCGCGGCGGTGACCCACACCGGCTCGCCACTGCTTATCGTCGCGGGCGCCGGTTCCGGCAAGACCGCGGTGCTGACCCGCCGGATCGCCTTCCTGATGCGCTCGCGGAACGTGGCGCCCTGGGAGATTTTGGCTATTACCTTTACTAACAAGGCCGCCGCGGAGATGAAAGAGCGCGTCGGCCAGCTGGTCGGCCCCGTCGCGGAGCGGATGTGGGTGGCCACCTTTCACTCCATCTGCGTGCGGATCCTGCGCGCCCAGGCGCAGCTGGTGCCGGGGCTGAACACCAACTTCACCATCTACGACGGGGATGATTCCCGCCGCCTTCTGTCCATGATCGCCAAGGACCAGCAGCTGGATATTAAGAAGTTCACCCCGCGGGTGCTAGCCAACCAGATCTCGAATTACAAGAACGAGCTCATCGGCCCGCAGCGCGCCGCGGAGCAGGCCGCGGCCACCAAGAACCCGTTCGACACGACCGTCGTCGGGGTCTACGCGGAATACCAGCGTCGCCTGCGCGCGGCCAACGCGGTCGACTTCGATGATCTCATCGGAGAGGTCGTCCGGATTTTCCAGCAGCACCCGCAGGTGGTGCAGTTCTACCGCCGCCGCTTCCGCCACGTGCTCATTGATGAGTACCAGGACACCAACCACGCCCAGTACGCGCTCGTCGCCGCGCTGGTCGGCCAGGGCAACGGCGCCGCCACGGGCGACGGGCAGGGGAGCCCGGACCAAGCGGTCCCAGCGCCGGAGCTGTGCGTGGTCGGTGACTCGGACCAGTCAATCTACGCCTTCCGTGGCGCCACCATCCGGAATATCCAGGAATTCGAGCGGGACTACCCGCAGGCCCGGACAATCCTGCTGGAACAGAACTACCGGTCGACGCAGACCATCCTGAACGCGGCGAACGCGGTCATCGCCAAGAACGAAAACCGGCGGGAGAAGAACCTGTGGACCGCCCACGGCCAGGGCGAGAAGATCATTGGCTACGTCGCGGACAATGAGCACGACGAGGCCCGCTTCATCGCCGCGGAGATCGACAAGCTGGTCGATGGCGGCCGCAACCTCAACGACATCGCCATCATGTACCGCACCAACAACGCCTCCCGCGCGCTGGAGGATATCTTCATCCGCTCCGGGATCGCCTACCGCGTGGTGGGCGGCACGCGCTTCTACGAGCGCAAGGAAATCCGCGACATCGTGGCCTACCTGCGGATCCTGGACAACCCGGACGACACGGTGAGCCTGCGGCGCATCATCAACGTGCCCAAGCGCGCCATCGGAGACAAGGCCCAGGCCCAGATCGCGCTGCATGCGGAGAACCTCGGGGTCAGCTTCGGCAAGGCCCTGCTCGACGGGGCAGCCGGCCAGGTAAACGGCCTGGGCACGCGCGCGGTCAATGCCGTGGGCAAGTTCACCGAGATGATGGACGGCATCCAGTCCCAGCTGCCGGGCATAACCAACCAGGTCACCGGGCAGCCGGACCTGGGCGAGCTTATCTCCCTGCTGCTCGATGCCACGGGTTACCGGGCCGAGCTGGAAAACTCCAACGACCCGCAGGACGGCGCGCGCCTGGACAACCTCAACGAGCTGGTCTCCGTGGCGCGGGAGTTCTCCTCGGAGGCGGCCAACCAGATGGCCTTCGACGGCTCCGATGCCGCGCCGGAGGCCGACCCGGCCGACGACGGGCAGGCAGCGCCGGGCTCCCTGCAGGCGTTTTTGGAAAAGGTCTCCCTGGTCGCTGACGCCGATCAAATCCCGGATGAAGACTCCGGCGTGGTCACCTTGATGACCCTGCACACGGCGAAGGGCCTGGAATTCCCAGTGGTCTTCCTTACCGGCTGGGAGGACGGTCAGTTCCCGCACATGCGCTCGTTGGGGGACCCGAAGGAGCTGAGCGAAGAGCGCCGACTAGCGTATGTGGGCATTACCCGCGCGCGGGAGCAGCTCTACGTCACCCGCGCTATCATTCGTTCCTCCTGGGGCAACCCGATGACCAACCCCGCCAGTCGCTTCCTCGCCGAGATCCCAGAGGATCTCATCGACTGGCGGCGGGAGGAAAACGATAGCTCCCTCAACTCCGGGTGGGGTGATGATAGCTATCAGTACGGGCGCAACTTCGGTTCGTCTTGGTCCGGATGGTCGCGCAAGTCCGGCTCCGCTGCGTCTTCCCCATCGCAACGGAAAAAGCCGGCGGCTGCTACGTCCATGCCGAAGAACAAGAATCTCAACCTGGCCGTGGGGGACCGCGTCAACCACGCCAAGTATGGCCTGGGAACGGTCATTAGCTCCGACGGTTCGGGCGCGCGGGCGACCGTCACCGTGGATTTCGGCTCTGCCGGGAAAGTCCGCCTGATGCTGATTGGCGGACTTCCCATGGAAAAGCTCTAGACGGAAATACCGCGCTCTGCGAACCAGGTAACCGGGTCCACGGGGCCGCCACCGCCGGGGTGGACCTCGAAGTGCAGGTGCGGGCCGGTGGACACACCTTCGTTGCCGATGGAGGCGATCTGCTGGCCGGCGGTGACTCGCTCGCCGACACCCACCAGCAGGGAGCTGGCGGCCATGTGGCCGTAGACGCTCACGGTGCCGTCGTCGTGCTGGATGCGGATCCAGTTTCCGAAGCCCTGCGCCGGGCCGGAGGAAATCACGGTGCCGTCCATCACGGCGTAGATCGGGGTACCTACCGGGTTGGCAATATCGATGCCGTTGTGCATCGCGCCCCAGCGGGAGCCGAAGCCAGACGTCAGGGTGCCGGTGGTCGGGAACACGACGGTGTTGCCGTTGGCGTCCTGGGAGTGGGTGGCGCGCAGGCCGGAGTGGTCACCCTCGGGTGCGAAGGCGTCCTCGAGTCCCGGTACGGCAGACGGGTCGAGGACGATGTTGAGCCCGCCCTCGGTCTGGTTGACGGACGGGGTGATCGTGCCGTTGAACAACTGGGTAGTGGATTTAGCGAGGCCGAAGAGAGCATCGGTGAGGGCGTCGTGGTTGACGTCGCTGACGGTCGGCTCGGAGGAACCGTCCGACACGTTCACCGTCGCCGCGGGGGCGGCGCTGGCGGCCGTGGCACCAAGCGTGGCGGCCAGGCCGGTGGTCAGTGCCAGGGCACCGGCCATAGCGGCCCGGCGGGCGCGATGAGTGCGCTTCATAGACTACGTCCTTTATCAGCGTGAGGGTATGTGGTGGCGAGCCAGTCAGCGGGCAGTACCGCGAGGGGCACGCTCCAGCACAGGGGCCGGCGGGGCCGCCGAAAGGCAACGAACTAAAAGTTAGCCCGGTTGGCGGGGGAGCGCAACGCCAAAAAGAGCAGGTAGAAGGCCACGTTTGTTCGAAAATAATCGAACATGCCAGCGTGTTACGCGTGTTGTAATTGCGGCTAAAGTTACAGATGTTTTTAATATGGCGAACGTGGGGGTGGTGCCTGGGGGTAGCGAAAAGCCCCTCGCTGCGCGGTGCAGCGAGGGGCGTTGCGGTGGGAAAGAAGTTGGCGGCTTCTAGGAGATGTTGATGCCGTGCTCAGCGAACCACGGGATCGGGTCGACCGGGGTGTTGCCGTCCGGGTGGATCTCGAAGTGGAGGTGGGAGCCAGTGGAGAAGCCGCGGGAACCCATGCCGGCGATCTTCTGGCCGGCGTGGACCTGGTCGCCGACGGCGACGTCGAGGGTTTCCATGTGGCCGTAGACGGCGATGGAGCCGTCCTCGTGCTTGATGCGGATCCAGTTGCCGAAGCCGGAGGCGGGGCCGGAGTCGATGACGATGCCGTCCATGGCGGCGACGATCGGGGTGCCGATGGCGTTAGCCAGGTCGATGCCGTTGTGCATGGCGCCCCAGCGGGCGCCGAAGCCGGAGGTGTAGGCGCCCTCGGCCGGCTTGACGATGGAGGGGGCGCGGGAGGCGGCGTCCGCGGCGATGCGGGCGTCGGCGGCCTCGATGGCCTTGTTGAGCTGCTCCGAGAGGTTGTCGACCGGCTTGGACTCGGCGATCGCCAGGATCTGCGGGGCGGCGTTTTCCACGGCGGCTGCGCCGTTTTCGGCCAGCTCGTTGGAGTCCGTGGTCAGATCGTAGTCGACGCTCTGGGCCTTGGTCTCGTGATCGGCGTTAGCCTGCAGCTGAGCAGCTGCGGCGCCACCAACGCCCGCAGTGGAGGCCGCACCGGCAGCCACGGTTACCAGGGCGATGCGTCCCTTGGCAGTTTGCGAGGTAGTGGTCTTGCGGTGGCGTCCCACGCCAGCCCGCTGGGTCTTGCTTCGCATTAAACTTCTTCCCGTACTTGTCTTAAATCGTGTAACGCTGCTTCCGCGTTACTTAATCTCGCTCAAGGTTACACGATTGTGACCTTCTTGTTACCAACGTCTGGTAACAATAGCGGTTCGCACAGGGTCAAGCAAGCTAAATCGATGTTATAAAACAGCCGTGAGGGGGTTTTCACACGTCAATGCAGGAAATTTCTAAGTCACACCGCCGGGGGCGTGCGTCGGGCAATGATGACTCCCGCCCCTTCCGTAACACTACCGGAACCCGCCGGCGGGTCGATAACGGGGCGGAAGCTTGTTTCGGCGGGCCGCTGTGGGCAGGTACTAAGCGATACTGAAAACCCGAAATCTCTAAAGTTCTACGTGAGGGTTAATACAGTATATATAAGACCCTCGCTGCGCCCTGCCGCCGGTGCCCCGTCGGGGCAGGGGATTCGCCGCCGGTGGGCCGTGCCAACCCGAAAAGGCGCCGGTGGCGTGGCAAGGTAGAGGCGATGAATAAGAACACCAGCCCCCACTCGCGGTCGTCGTCGGGCCCGCGCAGCCAGGCCCGCGGACGCACCAGCCCCTCCAGTGCCGCCCAGCCGGCTGCCCGCGTGGCCTCCCGCGCTGGTGCGCAAGCTCGGTCTCGCACCGCCCCGAAGGCGACGGGGACCAAGGCCCGCCTCATCCGCATGCTGCTGACCGTCGGCGTGCCGAACCTGGCCGTTATCGGCACCATCGTGGTCATCGCGCTGGCCTCGGTCCTGCTCTCCAGCGCGCCGCTGGCCTGGCTGCCCTCGATCATCGGTCAGGCCTGGATGGTGCTCAACCTCGTGCCGGTGCACGCCGGGGGCAACACCATCTCCGTGCTGCCCTTCCTGCCCACCATCGGCCTGGTGTGGTTGTTGGCCGGTCGCATCCACCGCGCGGTCAAGCACAAGGTCAGCGTCAATGACTTGTTGCTGCTGCTGGCCTGCGCCGTGGGTGTGCCGGTCCTGATAACGCTCGTGGCCTGGTTCATGCTCTGGGACGCCGGCAAGGTCTACGATCTTGCCGCCCCGAACCTGGCCGTCGCCGTGCTGCGCGTCGCGGTCATCCACCTCGTCGCGCTCGCGCTGGGTATGGGCCCGCGCCTGTGGACCGCGCTGCTGAAGCGCTACGGCCTGCCGGTCACGGTGGTGGCTAGCGCCCGGGTCGCCTTCCGCTTCATCGGCGCGCTGCTCGTGGCCGGCCTGGCCCTGCTGCTGGTCGTCGGTCTGCTCGGCTGGCAGCGCCAGGGCGAAATCCTAAACTCCTACCCGGACCTGCCCGCGGCCGGCGCGGCCGCCCTCTACGGCCTGAGCCTGCTCTACCTGCCCAACGCCGCGCTGGTGGCCGGCGCGAACCTGCTGGGGGCGGAGTTCCACATGGGGCAGGCGAGCGTCTCACTGTTTAGCATCCACCTGGTGCCGCTGCCGCCGCTGCCGCTCGTGGGCGTTATCCCGGGCAGCGCGCCCGCCTGGGCGTTGGTCCTACTGGTCCTGGCCGGCGTGGCCGCCGCCTGGGCGTGGCGGGGCAAGAACCCCAGCCCGCGCACCGCGGTGGAGGCCTCCGTGCTGGCCGGCCTCAGCGTGGCGCTGCTCGCCGCGTTTACCACCGGCGAGGTCGGCGTCTACGGCGCGACCGGCATCATGGTCGCCATGGCCGGCGCCTTGGCCGTCGTCTGGGTCCTGGTCATCGGCCTGGCCGCCTGGGGCATTGGCCTGTGGCAGAACCGCCGAGCCGAAGCACCGGCTGCCGCGCCGGCTGCCGCACCGGCTGCCGATGCCGCCTCCCCGAGCGCCGATGAGGCACGCGCCCGTGAAGCGGACGCCGCGGAGGTGGAGTCCGGCGCAGAGGACCCCACCGGGGCGGATAGCGCGGACAGCGCGGAAGAAGCCGGCTCCGGCGCGGACACCGCTGCCGACGCGGACGTTGCTGCCGACGCGGAGGTTGTAGATCCCGACGACGCCGACGACGCGGAAGCCGTGAACGCCGACGCGGAAGACGCGGCGCAGTCCGAACCGGATGCTGCTCCGGACAACATCGACGCCGAGGAGGTTGCTGCCGAGGGTAGTGCCGATAAGGGCCTGGATGAGGCTGCTGATCCGGCCGATGGGGTGGCGCGTGGGGGAAGTCAAAAGGACTGAAAGTTCCGCGGGCCTACCCTATGGGGCTAGTCTGTTAGGCGTGACTTCACCCGCAGATGCTTCTGTTGATTTCATTGACTCCGACAATCAGGCCCAGCCGGCGGGCGTGACTGACGCCGCGGCATCGGGGCCCCTGCGCGTCGTCGTGCTGGTCTCCGGTACCGGCTCACTGCTCCAGGCCATTCTGGACTCGCAGGACGAGTCCTACCGCGTGGTCAAGGTCGTCGCCGACAAGCCCTGCCAGGGCGTGGAACGCGCGGAAGCAGCCGGCATCGTCAGCGAGGTCGTGCCGCTGGGGCAGGACCGAGACGCCTGGAACCAGGCGCTTGCCACCGCGGTGGGCCAGCCCGACGTGGTGGTCTCCGCCGGGTTCATGAAGATTCTGGGGAAGGACTTCCTCGACCAGTTCGCCGGCCGCATCATTAATACGCATCCCGCACTCTTGCCCGCCTTCCCAGGCGCGCACGGTGTCAGGGATGCGTTGGCGTATGGGGTGAAAGTCACCGGCTCCACCGTTCACTACGTTGATGCTGGCGTGGATACCGGCCAGATCATCGCCCAGGAGCCCGTGCGGGTGCTGGCCGATGATGACGAGGCCAGCCTCCACGAGAGGATCAAGGTCGTGGAACGGCAGCTGATTGTCCGCGTGCTGCGCGCTGCGGTGCGCGGCGCGGACGCCGCCGCGGGCGGCATAACCTTTGATTGCTAAATTTTGGTGTCTATTTTTCTGTCAGGAAGGCAAGACGAATCCATGAGCGACGAACGCAAGCCCATCAAACGCGCGCTGATTAGCGTCTACGACAAGACCGGGCTGGAAGACCTGGCTCGCGCCCTAGCCGATGCCGGCGTGGAGATTGTCTCCACCGGCTCCACCGCCAGCCGGATCGCCGACCTGGGCATCGACGTGACCCCGGTCGAGAAGCTGACCGGCTTCCCGGAGTGCCTGGAAGGCCGAGTGAAGACGCTGCACCCGCGCGTGCACGCCGGCATCCTGGCCGACACGCGCAAGGAAGACCACCTCGCCCAGATCAAGGACCTGGACATCGAGCCCTTCCAGCTGGTCGTGGTGAACCTGTACCCGTTCGCGGAGACGGTGGCCTCCGGCGCGGATTACGACGCCTGCGTGGAAAAGATCGACATCGGCGGGCCGTCCATGGTGCGCGCCGCGGCGAAGAACCACGCCTCGGTCGCCGTCGTGGTCAACCCGAACCGCTATGACTCCGTCATCGACGCGCTGTCCAACGGCGGCTTCGACCAGCAGGAGCGCTTCCAGCTCGCCGCCGAGGCCTTCTCCCACACCGCCCAGTACGACGCGGACGTTGCCGGCTGGTTCCGCACCCAGGGCGCGGACGCGGATTCTGGCACGACCGCCCTGCGCTACGGCGAGAACCCGCACCAGGCCGCCCGCGTGGTGCGTAACCGCGACGGCAAGGGCCTGGCGAATGCGGAGCAGCTCGGCGGCAAGGAGATGAGCTACAACAACTACCAGGACGCCAACGCCGCCTGGCGCGCCGCCTGGGATCACGAGCGCCCGTGCGTGGCCATCATCAAGCACGCCAACCCCTGCGGCATTGGCGCCGACGACGAGAACATCGCGGCCGCGCACAAGGCCGCCCACGCCTGCGACCCGATGTCCGCCTACGGCGGGGTCATCGCTGCCAACCGCGAGGTCACCCTGGAGATGGCCGAGCAGATCAAGCCGGTCTTCACCGAGGTCGTCATCGCCCCCAGCTACGCTGACGATGCCCTGGAGCTGCTGCAGACCAAGAAGAACCTGCGCATCCTGCGCGCCGAGCGCGACGAGGCCGCCGAGGAGGAGCGCCCGATCTCCGGCGGCGTGCTGGTCCAGGACGTCGACGCCTACCAGGCCGAGGGCGACCAGGCGGAGAACTGGACCCTGGCCGCCGGCGAGGAGCTCGACTCCGAGGCCCTGTCCCAGCTGGAATTCGCCTGGCGCAGCGTCCGCGCGGTCAAGTCCAACGCCATCCTTTTGGCCCGCGACAACGCCACCGTCGGCGTGGGCATGGGCCAGGTCAACCGCGTGGACTCGGCCAAGCTGGCCGTCGAGCGCGCCAACACCCTGGCCGAGGACGGCGAGGAACGCGCCCGCGGTTCCTTCGCTGCCTCCGACGCCTTCTTCCCGTTCGCTGACGGCCTGCAGGTGCTCATTGATGCCGGCGTGACCGCCGTCGTTCAGCCGGGCGGCTCCATCCGCGACGAGGAGGTCATCGCCGCCGCCCAGGAGGCCGGCGTGACGATGTACTTCACCGGCACCCGCCACTTCGCACACTAGGCATTTAAGGCGTTGGCTTTCTCCCCGGGCCCCGGCAGGCCGCACCGGCGCTCGAGGTACGTGTTAGATTTACTAATCGCAGACCTAGACAAGGGAGAAACATGGCGGACACGCAAGGAGCGGGACCCGGCCCGGGGAATGATCCTCAGGAGCCGGTCACCGCGGAGCTGCCGGTGGTGAGCGCGGGCGAGGAGCCGCGCCGCGCTCCGGGACGAGGCGCGCTCATCGGTGCCTTCGGAATTCTTGCGGCCATCATCGTGGTCGCTATTATCGCCGCGCTGAGCCTCCAGCGCGGGTGGCTTGGTATGTCGTCCACCGACGAAGACGAGCCCGCGCCCGCGCCCGCGGCCAGTTCCTCGAGCCCGGCCGAGACCTCGGAGACCTCTTCGGAAACTAGTAGCTCTAGCGCCGCCTCTTCCGCCGCGGAGTCGAGTTCGTCTGCATCGTCTTCGGCTTCGTCCTCCGCGCGGTCTTCCGCGCGCTCATCGGGGGCCCGCTCGAGCGACCGGGCGGCCGCGGCCGCGCCGGCGACGCGCGCCAGTGAGCCGACCCGTGAGACGCCGGCGCCTGAGGGATACCGCTCCGCCGCGCCTGGTAACAACCAGACCTCTGCGGCCTTTGCGGACTCGGTCTATTCCGCTTTTAGCGCAGCTTTTGCCCAGTCCGGCGACCCGAACACGCCGGTGGAGGCCTACAGCCCTGTCACGGGGCAGTGGTACAAGATGCAGTGCACCGGCGACGCGACCGCGGTTATTTGCCGCGGCGGTGACGGCGCGGTGGTGAATATCTCGTGAACAAGCACTCGGCCGCCACCGTCTCCGGTCTCGCCGCCAGCGCCCTGCTGGTAGCCTGCAGCGGCGGCGAGGTTGAGGATTCGGCGCCGCCGACGCGGAATACCAGCGCGGCACGCGCTGCGGCTTTCCCTGACGGCCTCGACGAAAAAGCGCTCAAGCGCGCGGTAGCCGCCGCCACCGACAAATTCGGCGGCGACGTCGGCGTCGCGGTGGCCACCCCCGACGAGCTCATCAGCGCCGGCACCACCACGGGGTTTGCGGCCTGGTCGACGGCAAAGGTGCCGATTGCCATCGCCGCCTGCCAGGCCGGCACCGCGGACCCTGACCTCGTCGAGGCCGCCATCACTTATTCCGACAACGACTCCGCGCAGGCGCTCTGGGGCAGCCTGGGAGCGGCCGAGACCGCCGTGGAGCAGACCCAGGCGGTGCTGCGCGAGGGCGGCGACACCGTCACTAAGGTCCAGGGCAAGATAACCCGGGACGGGTTTACCCCCTTCGGCCAGACCGAGTGGGGGTTGAAAGAGCAGGCCACCTTCGCCGCGCAGCTGCCGGAGGTCGATGACGCGGACTCGGTCATCGAGGCCATGCAGACCCCGGACCCCCTGCAGGACTACGGGCTGCGGGCTATCCCGGGCGCGGCCATCAAGGGCGGCTGGGGGCCGGATGATGACGGCTTCTACAGCGTCGTGCAGCTCGGCCACGTGAAGCTGGACGGCAAGGAGATAGGCATGGCGGTATTCTCCCGCCCCGCAGACGGCACCTATGAGGCCGCCCAGGAGCAGCTCGACTACCTGGTCTACCTGCTGACCGGGGAGAAGACCGACTCGGCGGCCTAGCCTCCTCCCGGGTGCAGGACGCATAAGGCTTAAGGCCTAGTCTGTAGGGAGGAAAGACGAGCTTTAAGGAGGCCCACACGGCATGACGCAGCACTATAACCTCTACGAGAGCCTGGGCCTTAACCCGGCCGAGTCCTCGGACCAGCTTAACGCCGAGCTCAGCGCCGCTCTGCAGGCTCTCGAGGACCAAGGCGCCGGGATGTCCGACCCGCGCTTCCACGAGACCGCCACCGCCCGGGCCATCCTGGGCGAGGAGCGCCGGCGCGCCCAGTACGACGCCCGGCTCGCCGATAGCGCGGCCCGCCCGATGGGCATCGGGGACCTCATCCACCTGGCTGAGCGCGGTCAATTCCCGGACGCCCCGGAAGAGAAGCCGCGGTATCAGACCCTGTCCACCGTAACCCGCCGGGTCGCCGAGGTTGAGCCCACCGGGGCGCCGCTGGCGCGCTTTGGTGCTGCGCCGGGAGTGGTCAAGACCGTGCTGGCCATTGCGGCCGTCGTGCCGGCGGTGCTGCTGGTTGGTTTCGTGTGCATGGCCGTCATCTTCGCCGTCGACAGCGCCGGCAGCACCGCCTATAGCCGCGGCGGGGTCTTCGACGAGTTCGCGGCGCTGCTGGACACGTCCTTCAACAGCCTCTACCTGCTGGTGCTGGCCGTCTTCGTCTTGGTTAACATCCTCTGGGCCGGGCGCGTGCTCCACGACGTGCTTTATCCTGCCCGCGGCGGCCAAAACGTGCTGCTGGCGGTGGAAACCCTCGGCTTTGCGGTGGTGGAGCTTTTCGTGATGGTCGGCTTCGGCGCCGCGGACTGGGTCATGTTCACGCTGCCGTTTGTCGCCCATAGCGCCGTCGGTGCCCTGCTGTTGAGCGGGGCCGTGGGGCGCTGGTGCAAGGGTGAGATCCAGACCCACGAAGTGGTCGAGGGGCCGCGGGACTAGCGCTTCTTTTTCTTCTTCCGCCGGTCGGCCGCAGCGGCGGCGGCCGCGGAGATGGAGTCCGAGCGGGACTCGAGCAGCTTCAGGGTGGCCGCGACGCGGTCATCGGGAAGTTCGGCACCGAGGACGGCCAAGGAGGCATCGGCAAGCATGACGGCGGTCTCTGGCACGGTCTGGTCGGAGGCCGCGAACGGGGGAGTGCCGTCGTTGCCGCGCATCTCAATAACCGACAGTGCGATGTGGAACGGCAGGGTGATGCGCGGGTCCTGCTCGCCGACCAACGCCGCGGCGAAGGTCTGGAAATGGTGCTCCAGGCGCGCGCGGGACTGGTGGTACTCGGCGAATTCCTCCGAGTTCGCCACCGGCAGCTGGTAGAGCCGGCCGACGTTCCAGCCGCTGGTCAAAAGCAGGCGGGACTCCGCGGCCACTAGCGCCCACAGGCGCAGCTCCGGGGTGGTCTCCAGCTGAGCGAGATCATCGGCCAGGTCGAGGGAGGGCTCGATGGTCGAGTTCAGCAGCGTCAGAAAGATCTCGGTCTTCGACGGGAAATGGTAGTAGAGCGAGGCCTGCCGGATACCGACGGCTTCGGCGATCTGGTGGGTCGAGGTCGTGGCGAAGCCCTGGGTGGTAAACAGCTCGGAGGAGGCGTCCAGGATCTCTTCGCGCGCGGTGCTACCCCGACGTCGCGGAGAATTCTTCCGCGGCCTGCCAACTGCACCAGCCATAGACCTAAAACACCTTCCTTTTCGCCTGAGACTCGGACATCAACGAACCGAAGAACATATCAACCTTATATCTTAAAGGCCATCGCGCTAGGACGCGCGGGCGGCAATACCCTGTAATGTTGCCGACACCGTCCGGCACGCCGAGCCGTAGGCCGTGCGGTCCAACGGCGGCAGGTCCGCCAGGCGCTGCCTACGGGTGCCCGCGTGGTTGAGCCAGGCCCGCAGATACAGCTCCAGGCCCGTGCGCCAGGCCAGTGTCAGAGCCTCGCCCTCGGCGGGGGTCAGCAGCTGCTTCTCCGTGCCGATCGCCAGCCGGTCCGCCGTCGGCCGCGGCGCCGGTGCTGCCCAGCGAGCCACGGACGCGATGGGCACCAGCAGGAAGTTCTGGATGTCCACGGCCGCATCGGGGTCCGGCAGGCCGTTGACCAACTGCAGCGCCGGTGGCTGCGTGCCCAGCGCCTGGCGCAGCAGCGCTGCCGATGCCTCCTCCGGCAACGTCAGGCCCGCATCCGCGCGGTAGATCAGGGCGTCTTCTACGGCACGCGGCTCGATGTCGACCGAGGACAATAGGTCGTCCAAGTCCGCGTTAGCCGGGCCCAGGTAGTCCACGGGCAGGCCCGGCAGGCCGTCGCCGCGGGCGATGGGGCCGGTCAGGCGGACCGGGGAGTCGACCGCGGGGGAGTAGACCACGCCGTGGACCACGCGGGAGTACCAGGCGGCCAGCTCTTGCGCGTCCGCGCGGTGGTGGAGGGCGTTGCGGGCGAGCTCGTGGGACTCGGCCAGGATGCCGCGCGCGGCGGGCAGGGACTCGCAGCGCCCCGCCTCCTCGGCGAGTTCGACTAGTGACGGGTGCAAGGCCATAAGCAACGCGCCTTTCTTATGCGGGGTGGATGAAATCTGCCTACAGTCTAACGGGTGGCCGCGGCGGGGATGCGCTCCGGATACGCCAAACGCCGCCGCGGCGACCCCGTGCCCGTGAAGGGCGGGGTGCCGGCGACGGCGTTTGGGTTAAGATTCTTTTACCGTGTCACACTTGCCAGCGGCAAAAGTGCGCTGTTGAAACCCTGCTACTTAATTGTTTAGCGGGTGGTGAACGGCAGGAGAGCCATTTCGCGAGCGTTCTTGACCGCGGTAGCAACCTGACGCTGCTGCTGCGGGGTCAGACCGGTGACGCGACGCGAACGAATCTTGTGGCGGTCAGAGATGAACAGACGGAGGGTCTTGGTGTCCTTGTAGTCCACCTTCTCGATGCCCTCTGCCTTCAACGGGTTCTTCTTCGGACGGCGGGTCTGCTCCATCCGGAACTTCTTGTGGTTATTGCGCTTCATTGTTGCAATTCCCCTTTACCAGCTGGACTTACGAACGCCCGGCAGCTCACCGCGGTGAGCCATGCCGCGCATGCGGACACGGGACAGGCCGAACTTGCGGAGGTAACCGCGCGGACGGCCATCGTGGGCGTCGCGGTTACGGATGCGGGACTTGGAGGCGTCGCGCGGCTGACGGTTCAGCTCGAACTGTGCCTCCAAACGGTCCTCGTCCGAGGTGTTCGGGTTCTTGATGATTGCCTTGAGCTCAGCGCGACGCTCCGCGTAGCGGGCGACGATTTCCTTGCGCTGCTCGTTCTTAGCGATCTTGGACTTCTTAGCCATTGATTATCGCTCCTCGCGGAATTCGACGTGCTTGCGGGCGATCGGATCGAACTTCTTCAGGGTGATGCGATCCGGGTTGTTGCGCTTGTTCTTACGGGTCACGTAGGTGTAACCAGTGCCCGCGGTGGACTTCAGCTTGATGATCGGGCGAATATCGTTACGTGCCATCTTTAGATCTTCTCCCCACGTGCTCGGATCTTGGCGACGACGGACTCGATGCCGTCGCGGTCGATGATCTTCATGCCCTTGGTAGAGACATTCAGGGTGATGGTACGGCCCTCAGAGGGCAGGTAGTACCGACGACGCTGCACGTTGGGGTTCCAACGGCGCGAGGTGCGGCGGTGCGAGTGCGAGACCTGCTTGCCGAATTGCGGCTTGCGGCCCGTTACCTGGCAAATAGCCGACATGGGTCTTCTTTCTCCTAGCCGCCCACATCTTGGCTAATTAAAACCACGTGATCGAGCGCCTCAAAGGCTTGCTCCGCTCGGAATGTGAGGATGAGCGATTTAAAAAATCACGCCGTTTCATTGCAGTAGACGGGGCGTAAACGTACATTGTGACAACAGCAAGGGAAAACCTTACCTCCTAGCGCCCGAATTTCCTAATCGCCTCGTGCGAGCCTTCCTCCGGCTCCAGATTAATGCGTGTTCGGGGCTTAGACGTTCCCGCTATACCTCTATTTCTTTTTATCTCTTCTCCGACATTAGTTTGCCGACGGTTCCGTGCCCTTTTTCGTCGCACGGCTGCTCGCGGGTCCTGTCGCCCGGTGAGGCCAGTTGCATGGGCCAGCTGCACAAGCCTGCTGTACGGCGGTGGTGGGCGGGGTGATTGTGATTGCTGTGGCGGCATGTTGTTTGGCGCCGGGGGAGATTTGGGAAAAGGGCAGGTCGGCTGTATGATAATTCGAGTTGCTATCGCGCGGGCTGGCTCCGCCGGTAGCTGTTTGTCCGTTAGAAAACCCAACTCGGGCACGATCCCCGCCGCCTAGGCCTAGTTTTTAGGCTCCGGCGATAGTGGGGAACCGACCCGAAGTTTCAACCCTGAGGGAATTCGCATGAAGAAAGATATCCACCCGGATTACCACCCGGTGGTCTTCCAGGACGCCGGTACTGGTACCCGCTTCCTGACCAAGTCCACCGCCTCCTCCGAGCGCACCGTTGAGTGGGAGGACGGCAACGAGTACCCGCTCATCGTGGTCGACGTTACCGCCGAGTCGCACCCGTTCTGGACCGGTGCACAGCGCGTGATGGACACCGCCGGCCGTGTCGAGCGCTTCAACCAGCGCTTCGGTGGCATGGCTCGCCGCAAGAAGAAGAACGCGTAAGGAGGATAGAAGAAAATGGCAACTCCTAAGTTCAAGATGTCCCGCGCGAACACCCGCTCGCGCCGCTCCCAGTGGAAGGCCGACAACGTTGACCTCCAGGAAGTCACCATCGACGGCCAGACCGTGCGTATCCCGCGCCGCCTGGTCAAGGCCGCTAAGCTCGGCCTAGTCGACGTGGAGCAGTTCTAAGAGTTTCTAGGTCGTTAAGACCGGGCCGGTAGCTACCCGGCCCCTCGCGCCCCGAGTTACCCCGAATAAGGGTAGCCGGGGCGCTTTCTTTATTATCTTTCCCTCAGGTTTGTGGGGGCGTTGCGTTGTTTTTGCAGCTAAATGTACCCCTGTTCGATCCTTAATTAGGCTCTGAACCTTAATAAAATTACTTTTACTTTCTGGGTTTCTGGAAAGACTTATCTTAGGACATAATTGAGTCATGAAAATTCTCGTGGTGGACGACGAACAGCCGGTGCGTGAATCGCTTCGCCGTTCGCTGAGCTTCAACGGCTACCAGGTCATCTTGGCCGCGGACGGCGTTGAGGCGGTCGAGACGGTGCACCGGGAATCCCCGGATTTGATGATCCTTGATGTGATGATGCCGAACATGGACGGCCTGGAAGTGTGCCGTTCACTTCGCAGTGAAGGTTGGGAGCGCCCGATCCTCGTGCTGACCGCCCGCGACGGCGTTTCCGACCGGGTGGCAGGGCTGGACGCCGGCGCGGATGATTACCTGCCTAAGCCCTTCGCGCTTGAGGAGCTGCTAGCCCGCGTGCGCTCACTGGCGCGGCGCGCGGCGGCCGAGCCCATCCAGGACATGCCGGAAAAGGAGTCGAAGCTGGCCTTCGAGGATCTTTACCTCAACGTCGATACCCGCGAGGTCTGGCGCGGCAAGCGCATAATCTCGCTGACTCGCACCGAGTTCGCTCTTCTGCAGCTGCTGTTAGAAAACCCGCGCAAGGTGCTCTCCCGTGACGTGATCTTAGAAAGCGTGTGGGGATATGATTTCCCCACCTCGGGCAACGCGCTGGAGGTCTACATCGGCTACCTGCGCAAAAAGACCGAAGCTGAAGGCGAGTCACGGCTCATCCACACCGTCCGCGGCGTCGGCTACGTCCTGCGAGAGAACACCCCGTGAGTTCTCGGAAGCCGGTGTCTCGGGCGCAGGCTTCCGCTCCGCCCGACAAATCCTCCGATGAGCCGACCGTCTACACGGGAAGCTCACGCCCGTGGGCCTCTCGCGCCTCCCTGCGCTGGCGACTAGCGATCCTGACTGGGCTCATCGTCGCGGTGGCTTCGGCGATCATTTGCGCCGGTTCCTACGGGGCGGTGGCGGCCTGCCTTCGCGCCGCCGACGACGAGGCCTTGGAATCCTACGCCCAGGCCATGCTCGTGCGCACCCAGTCCAACAGCGACCCTGAGTACCTGCGACACGAGATAGAGAATTTCAAGGCCGTGCACCCGCAGGCTAAGCTCACGGTCTCCCCGGCTGGTGACGGCCCGTCCTACGGCGACGACCAAGCCCTGCCCACGGACGCCGTCACCACGGAGCGGGAGGGGGACATGCACATGGTCTCCCTGCGCGCCAACGACGGCTCCTGGGTCGTGCTTACCGATTCCCGCGCCGATACCGAGGACATCATCGACATCGTGGCCACGGTGTTGGTCGCGGTCTTCGCCATCGGCATCCTGCTCGCCATTGCTGGCGGCGTCTGGGTCTCCCAGACCGGCCTGCACCCCATCCAGCGGCTTAAACGCGCCATCGACCACGTGGCCAGCACCGGAGACCTGCGCCCGATTTCCGTCGTGGGCACTGACGACGTGGCGCAGCTGGCCGTGGCGTTTAACCGCATGCTGGATGCGCTCCAGGAATCGCGCATCAAGCAGTCGCAGTTCGTCGCGGACGCCGGGCACGAGCTCAAGACCCCACTGACCTCTATGCGCACCAACATCGAGCTGCTGATGATGCTCAACAAGTCCAACACCGCGGACAGCCTCAGTGAGCAGGACCGTGCCGAGCTGGAGGCCGACGTGCTGGCACAGATGTCGGAGCTATCCGAGCTCATTGGGGACCTGGTCGACCTAGCCCGCGAGGACGCCATGGACAAAGAGATGGAGCCGGTCGCGCTGGACAAGGTCGTGGCCTCCTCGTTGAAGCGGGCCCGCCGGCGCCGCCCCGACGTCGAGTTCCAGGTCCAGCTGGAGCCCTGGATGCTCATCGGGGATCCCTTCGCGCTGGGCCGCGCGGTGCTCAACCTTTTGGACAACGCCGCCAAGTGGTCGCCGGCCGCGGGCACGGTCCGCGTGCGCCTGCAGCGCGTCGACGAAAAGACCGCGCGCTTGCGCATCGACGACTCCGGCGTGGGCATCCCGGAGGCCGAACGCGAGAAGGTCTTTGAGCGCTTCTATCGCTCTGCCGAGGCCCGCAAGATGCCGGGCTCCGGCCTGGGCCTGGCCATCGTGCGCCAGGTCGTCGAGCGCCACAAGGGCACCATCACCATCAGCGACTCCGATGACCACGGCACGCGCATGGACATCCTCTTCCCGGGCAGCCCTCCGGCTACGGGCGGGCAGGCTGACGATGCCATGTCCCACCCCGACCCGGCCACCGCCGGGTTGGACGGCTCCTCGGCCTCGGAGCGGCGCGGGCGCGAGTTCGCCAAGCGCTGGTTCAACCAGCGCTAGCAGCGCCCGCCCCGCTAGCCTTGCCCGCCTTAACGTGCCGCACTAGCCGCAGGCAGCGGGCACAATCCCGTGCCCTGGGCGGTGGCTGAATTGTGGACTTGTCACTAAGATCGAGGCTCATACAGCAACCTGCCAGACACTCTTAAGCTGTTAGCAGTCGAGTGTCAGAGGCACCAAAGGTCAGGGAGGGATACTACGGCCATGAACAACAACAATCCCCATAACGCCGAGCCCACCGGCGCGTCGAGCCCCTACGGTCAGCAGGGGCAGCACCAGTCGCAGTCGCAGGGCTGGAACCAGCCGCGCACCTCGGACGCGCAGCCCACTGAGACCACCCAGTCGTGGCAGTCGGCCGACGCGCAGTGGGGCCAGCCGCAGCCGCAGGCCCAGGCTCAGCCAGAGCCGCAAACTCAGCCGCAAACTCAGCCATACCCACAGGCGCAAACCCAGGCCCAGCCGCAAGGCCAGCCCGGGGCGCCTGGCGCCGTCGCCGAGCAGCCCAAGAAGAAGCGCTCCGTGGGCCTGGGCACCGCGCTGGCCATGATGCTGGTCGCAGCCGTAGGTGCGGGCGGGCTTACCGGCGCGGTCGTGGGCAGCTCCGGCAGCAAGGATTCGACGTCCACCGTCAACGAGGTCCTCAACCGGCCTGCGAACAACGAATCCGCCCCGGCGCCGGCCGAGGGCTCCATCGAAGAGGTTTCCCAGAAGGTCCTGCCCGCCGTCGTGGCCATCCAGGTGGTCACCCGGGCCGGCGCGGCCGAAGGCTCGGGCTCTGTCATCTCCCCGGACGGCTACGTGTTGACCAACCACCACGTCGTCGAGGGCGCGGAGGGCTCGTCGGCCGGCGCCATCCAGGTCACCATGAACGACGGCTCCCGCAAGGACGCGGAGGTCGTGGCCTCCGACGCCAACACTGACGTCGCCGTCATCAAGATCAAGGACGCCGAGAACCTGCCGTACCTGGAGTTCGCGAACTCCGACCAGCTCAACGTTGGCCAGCAGGTCGTGGCCGTGGGCTCCCCGCTGGGGCTCAACGCCACGGTGACCTCCGGCATCGTCTCGGCCGTCAACCGGCCCGTGCGCGCCTCCCAGGCCGGCGGCGAGCCCTCGCTTATCGATGCCGTCCAGACCGACGCCGCCGTCAACCCCGGCAACTCGGGCGGCCCGCTGGTGGACATGAACGGCAACATCGTCGGCATGAACTCCGTCATCGCCTCCCTGTCCTCCTCGTCCGGGCAGGAGGCCGGCTCCATCGGCCTCGGCTTTGCCATCCCGTCCAACTTCGCCAAACGCATGGCGGACCAGCTCATCAACAACGGCGAGGTCAAGCACCCGATGCTGGGCGTGCAGGTCGACGGCCGCAACCTCACCCAAGGCGCGCCGGTGGTCAAGGTGGAGGAGGGCAGCCCGGCAGCGGAGGCCGGCATCGAGGCCGGTGACGTCATCACCCGCCTGGGCGATCGCCCCATCGAGGACTCGGATACCCTCATCGCCGCGACCCGCTCCCAGGACTTCGGGGCGACAGTGACCCTGGAAGTAATGAATCCGGACACTGAGGAGACTCGACAGGTAGAGGTAACGCTGTCGAGCGAGTAGATTAAAGCGCAAAGCCGCACCACCGTTAAGGAGAACAATGCCTGTAGACGCCAGCGAATCCGACCGCACAGCCACGCTCGCCGATAGCCGCGACAACCTTCGCGACATCGCCGGTCCGGACGACGCCTACCTATTGGCCCAAGAGCGCGAGGAGTCCATGAACGCCCAGCGCCGCGCGCTCATCGTCATCGTGACGGATCACCCCGAGCAGCACGCCGAAGACAACCGGCGCCTGTGCTCGGAGCTGTTGGCCGAGGCTAACTTCCGCGTCGATGGGGCAGTGGTGGTGCGCTCCAAGAAGTCGAAGATTCGCCAGGCGATCGAGACGGCCGTGGTCGGCGGCGTGGACCTGGTGCTGACCGTCGGCGGGACCGGCGTGGGCCCGCGCGACAAGACCCCGGAGGCCACCCGCACTGTGCTGGACCAGCTCGTGCCGGGAATCGCCCAGGCCCTGCGGTCCTCCGGCCAGGCCTGCGGCGCTGTCGATGCCTGCACCTCCCGCGGCATCGCCGGCGTGTCCGGGTCCACGGTGGTGGTCAACGTCGCCGCCTCCCGCGCGGCCATCCGCGACGGCATGGCGACTCTGACCCCGCTGGTGCACCACCTGGTCGACCAGCTGCAGAAGTACTCGGTGGACTAAGCGGCGTAGTGCGATGACTGATTCACATTCCCGGCGCAGGAAGCGGCGGCGTGCGGTGCGTCCCTGCGACTGCCCCGACTACGACCGGACGGCGGACCGGGCACCGTTCGTCTCCGCCTTCGACTCGGCGGACTCGGCCGGCTCCGCAGACGCAGAAAGGGCCGTCGAAGTAAACGACGGCCCTGCGGACGACGGGCTGCGCGGGGAGGCTTTCTACCGCGAGCAAATCCCGCCGCACTATTAAACGTGCGCGTTAGGCGCGGTGCTTGCCGGAGGCATTGTCACCGGCGGTGCCGGACGCGCCGGAAGCGCCGGAAGCGCCGGGCGTGCCCGGGGTATCGGCCGAATCCTCGGCCAGTTCGCTGGTCTGGCCGGTGACCTTGTCGCTGACGTTGTTCTGTGCGGCGAGCAGGTCGCGGATTTCGATGAGCAGGTCGTCGGTGGTGGGGGTGGCCTCCTCGGGGTCGATGCCCTTGCGGCGCTTGGCGGCCTCGGCCAGCTTGTTCATCGGCATGACGATGAGGAAGTAGACCACGGCGGCGATGATCAGGAAGTTGATAGCCGCGGTGATGACGGCACCCAGGTCAATGCGGGTGGTCGGGTCGTCTGCCTTGATCTGGAACGCCAGCCCGCCGACCTCGGCGGAGCCGAAGGAGTTGATCAGCGGCTGGATCAGGGAGTCGGTGACAGCCGTAACGATGGCGGTAAAAGCGGAGCCGATGATGACGGCGATGGCCAGTTCAATCACGTTGCCGCGGAGGATAAAGTCTTTAAAGCCCTTCAACATGCGGAAGTCCTTTCGATGGTTAGCCTGCTCGGTCTCCGGTGACCACCACGGTGAGCGGATAACTCAGCGAAGCGGCTGCCACTTTCTTCGCGGCGGGGGCCGGCAGTGCAATTAGAATAGTAGCCGCCTGGGAGCCTGCGGTCTCTCCCGCGGCGGTCGTGGAGACGATTTTTCCTTCCTGCGCCACGACGGTCTCCGCCGCGCCGGGCCCGGCGAGCTCGCCGCCGTCACCTGTCCCACCGTTGCTGACCACGCTGACCGTATCCCCGTGCGTCAGCAGCGCGGCGATATCCGGCTCCGCGAGCTTAATCGGCACCAAGTGGTAGTCCTGGCCCGCCGATTCCCCCAACGCGTGGGTAAGCTCCTCGCCCAGCAGGCGGGACTCCGTGACCACCTCGCCGGCTGATCCGGCCGCCACGACCACCCGCCCGGCCAGCTCCGCCGGGTCCGCTTGGTCGGCTACGCCGGCCGGGATCGCATCGCGCGGCAGGGAGCGCCACTCGATGTCCTCGGCCGCCAGCTCCTGGCCGGCCGCGACCTCCCGGGCAAAGACCGGCACCCGCGGGTTTTCCTTCCAGCCGCTCAGCCCCACCAGTCCGGCGGCGACCACCAACGCGCCGGCCACCAGCTTCTTTAAAAGCGTCGCGCGCGGGTGGCCCGGGGTGGCCAAGGTGTGTCTCAGGGAAGAAAAAGCAGCTAAACTCCGCATGCCTTTATAGACTGCGTCCGGCCCGCCCTCGGTTCCCGGGCGACCGAATTAAGCGGCGCGGAAACTCTGCGACTAGAACAGCTCCACGCCGGCGTCGGTGAGCGTGCCATCGCAGGGCACGTCGTGGGCATCGGCCGGCAGCCGGTCCACGACCTCGCTGGAGCGCACCACGGCCAGCTTCAGCGGCCCGCCCGCCGGCAGGCTAGCCAGCGCGCGGTCGTAGTAGCCCGCGCCCTTGCCCAGCCGGAAGCCGCGCCGGTCCACCGCCATCGCCGGCACCAGCACCACGTCCAGCCCGGATAGCACCGTGGAATTGAACTGTGGCCCCACCGGCTCCGCGATGCCCAGCGCCCCCGCCCGCGTGGCCTCATCGCCGTGGTAGCTCGCCCACAGCAGCGTGCCGTCGGGCTTCGACAGCGGCAGCCACACCTGCTGGCTGGCCGCCGCGACCGCTGTCAGCCACGCCTTCCCGCCCGGCTCGCTGGCCAGGGGGGCGTAGGCCGCCACGCGCGGGCGCCCGAGCGCGCGCAGGAAGCTGTCGGTGTGGGCGATGAGGGAGGCATCGTCAGCCGGGGCGCGGCGGGCGGCGCGGAAATGCTCGCGCAGGCTTTGCTTGTCGGCGTCGGGGGAGGGCAAATTCATAACTTAAATACTAATAGGGCGTATCGGTGCCCGAAACGGCTAAGGCGAGAAGGTAAGGTCAGATCCATGTCTAACGAGCGCGAGAATACCCCGCACGGGGTGAAAACCGTAGTGGTTCCGGCCGCCGGCATGGGGACGCGTTTCCTCCCGGCCACCAAGACCGTGCCCAAGGAGCTGCTGCCAGTAGTGGATACACCTGGCATCGAGCTCATTGCCGAGGAAGCCGCCTCCGTCGGCGCGCAGCGCCTGGCCGTTATCACCGCCCCGAACAAGCAAGAGGTCATGCGCCACTTCGAGCGCTTCCCCGACCTGACCGAGACCCTGGCCGGCCGCGGCAAGGACGAGCAGGTCGCCAAGGTGCAGCGCGCCGCGGATCTTATCCACCCGATTGCCGTCGAGCAGGCCGAGCCGCTGGGCCTGGGGCATGCCGTCGGCCTGGCCGAGTCCGTGCTGGACGAGGACGAAGACTTCTTCGCCGTCATGTTGCCGGACGACATCGTCCTGCCCGCCACTGTCATGGAGGACATGGCGCGCGTGCGCGCGGCCCTGGGTGGGTCAGTCCTGTGCGCCTTCGAGGTCGACCGCGAGGAGACCTACAACTACGGCGTCTTCGACGTGGAAGACACCAACGCGCCGGGCGTGAAGAAGGTCGTCGGCATGGTCGAAAAGCCCGATCCCGCCGACGCCCCCTCCAACCTCGTGGCCACCGGCCGCTACCTGCTGGACCGCAAGATCTTCGACGCCCTGCGCCGGATCGGCCCGGGCAAGGGCGGCGAGCTGCAGCTGACCGACGCCATCGAGCTGCTCATCCAGGAAGGCGAGCCCGTGCACGTGGTGGTCCACCGCGGCAAGCGCCACGACCTGGGCAACCCCGGCGGCTACATCCCCGCCAACGTCGACTTCGGCCTGCGGGACGAGAAGTACGGCCCGGCGTTGTATAAGGCGATCAAGCATATTATTGCGGAGTACGAGCAAGAGACCGGGTTGGCAGAGAACTAACCGGGGAAAGGCGGCGCGTTGCTATGCGTTCTGTGGAAGAGCAGCTGGAGTTTGTCACCGATGCGGCGGTCACGCCCGAGCCGGTGCGGATCGCCATCGCCAACGCTTTGGGGCTGAAGTGCGCCGAGGAGGTCCAGGCGCACCAGCCGCTGCCGGGCTTCCCGCAGGCGGCCATCGATGGCTACGCCGTCCGGGCGGTTGATATCGGCGGCGAGCGCGGCCTCGGCCGGCGCGACCCGGACGCGGAGGAGACCCCGCGGCCGGAGACCGAACGTTCCCTGCCCGTGGTGGGGGAGGTCCCGGCCGGTTCCCGGCAGCCGCTGCGCCTCCAGCCGAAGCAGGCCGTGCGCGTCTACACGGGCGCGCCCCTGCCCACGCTTGCCGATGCCGTCCTTCCCCTCGAGTGGACCGACCGCGGGCGCAAGCGCATGGTCGCCCACCGCCCGGTGCGATCCGGCGACTTCGTGCGCCGCGTCGGCGACGACATCCAACCCGGCGACGTCGCGGTGTCCGCCGGCACCATCCTGGGCCCGGCCCAGATTGGGCTTCTGGCCGCGGTGGGGCGCTCGAAGGTGCTGGCGTACCCGCGCCCGCGCGTGACCGTGATTTCCTTCGGCCGCGAGCTGGTGGATATCGACCGCGAGCCGGGCCTGGGCCAGGTCTTCGACGTCAACTCTTACGCGCTGGCGGCCGCCGCCCGCGAGGCCGGCGCCGAGGTCACCCGCGTGGGCATTGCCGAGGGCGAGCCGCGGCGCATCCGGGAAAACCTGGAGACCCACATCGCGCGCAGCGAGGTCATCGTGATCTCCGGGGCCGTCGGCGGCGCCGGCTCCGCGGCCATCCGCGAGGTGCTCGACCAGCTCGGCGACATCGACACCACGCGGGTGGCCATGCACCCGGGCTCCGTGCAGGGCTTCGGCCTGCTGGGCGACGAGCGCATCCCGACGTTTTTGCTCTCGTCCAACCCGGTTTCGGCCCTGGTGGTCTTCGAGGTCTTCGTCCGCCCGCTCATCCGGCTGGCGCTGGGCAAGCGCAACGCCGCGCGCCGCGTGGTGCGCGCCCGCGCCGTCAACCATATCGACTCCCGCCTGGGCCGCCGCGGCTATATCCGCGCCCGCCTGATGCGCGACGCCGACACCGCCGACTACCTGGTCGAGGGCCTGTCCGGCGCGGGCGGGGCGCCGGCCCACCTGCTGGCCGGGCTGGCCGAGGCCAACGCGCTCATCCGCGTCCCGGAATCCGTGACGGATATCCGCCCCGGCGACGTCGTCGACGTCATGTTCATCACCCAGCGCTCATGATCGACCCCTTCGGCTGGGCGCGGCACAGCTGGCAGCGCCACACCGGGGCGCGGGAGTCGCGCGCCATCGAACACCCCGGGTGGCCGGAGGTCACCGAGACCGTTCACATCCGCCCGAACGCCGCCTTCCCGCGCGGGGCCGAGGTGCGCCTGCGGCCGCTGCACCGCGCGGACGGGGCGGACTGGCGCGCGCAGCGCCTCCACGACGAGGCCTACCTGCGCCACGTCGAGCCGACTATGCCCACCAGCTGGGCCGCCGCCCACAGCTCCCAGGCCTGGTGGAACCACCTGTGGTACCTGAACGCGGCGGCGCGCCAGGGGGTGGTGGTGCCCTTTGCCATCGAGTGCAACGGGCGGTTTGCCGGGCAGATCACGCTGGGCAATATCCAGCACGGCAGCGTGAGCGAATGCTGGATCGGCTACTGGGTCTTTTCCGAGATGACCGGCGGGAACCTGGCGACGGTGGCCTGCGCCTTGGGCACCGACCACGCCTTCCGGCGGGTGGGCATACACCGGGTGACGGCCACGTTCTTGCCCAACAACGCCGCCTCCGGGCGGGTGCTGTTTAACAACGGCTTCCGCGAGGAGGGCATCGCGCGCCGCAGCCTGCACATCGACGGCGAGTGGCGCGACCACCACTTCGTCGCCCTGGTGCGCGACGACTTCCCGGATAGCTGCGTTTCCCGGCTGCGGGCGGGCGGCGTGCTGGATTAGCTCGCCGGATTGGGCGTGGCGCAGGCCGGCCAGGCGGCCGCGGCGAAGTACTGTGGTTGTGACAATCGTCAAACTATGAAAGAGGTAGCGCGTAGTGTCTCCTGGCCTCATTCTCATTCTGATCCTGGTGGTCTGGCTCTTCGTCCTGGCGCCGTGGCTGCTGCGGGGCCAGCGCCCGGTCAGCCATACCGGGGACGGCTTCGAGGACACCCGGGTGCTCTTCGAAGGCGACCAGGGCAAGGTCGCCGGCCGACGCAAGCCGCGGGTGACCGCGCAGGACGTGCACCGCACCAACGCTGACGACGACTACGAGATCGTCGACGCCGAGCCGGCCAGCCTGGCGGTGCCGGTCTCCGCGCAGGAAGAGACCATCGACGGCGAGGTCGTGGATTCGCCCCTGCTCGACGATGCTACCGACGAGACCACCGCCAACGCCGAGGCCGACTCGGGCGAGCGGGCCGCTGAGGCCCGCGACGCGGCAGCGGCGGAGGCGGACGCCGAGGAGGCCGCGGAGTACTTCGACCCGCCACAGGTCGACGAGGTCGCCGCCGACGCCTACCCGCTTGACGCCTCCTACACCTCCCCGGTGGATCTGATGTACCCCGGCGCCGTCGATGCCGACGCCGCCGCCACCGCCTCCGCCGCCGAGGAGACCGCGGAGGCCGCACATAACGCGGAGGACGCGGACATCAACGGCGACGACGAGCTGTCCGCCGAGGAGCTGGAATTCGCCAAGCGCCGGTTGGGCCGCGGCGGCTGGGACCCGGAGGCCGACGAGGCCGCGTCCACCGACCGCTACCAGCGCCGCCAGCGCACCCTGCTGGGCCTGGCCGTCGCCGTCGTGGCCACGGTCGCGCTGGGCATCATCGTCGGCGGCTGGGGCTGGCTGCCCGCCGCCGTGGTGGGCGTGCTTTCCGTGGTCTACCTGGTGGCCCTGCGCACCCAGGTGCGCCAGGAGCAGGCCCTGCGCCACCGCCGCGTCCGCCAGCTGCGGCGCGCCCGGCTGGGCGTGCGCAACGCCGCCGACGAGGAGCTGTCCATCCCGCGCAGCCTGCGCCGCCCGGGCGCGGTGGTCCTCGAGGTCGACGACGACAGCCCCGACTTCGACCACCTGCCGGTCTACTACCACGACGACGACACCACCGGCGACCGCGCCCCGGTCCGCCGCGACGACTTGGCCGCCCGCCGCGTCAGCTAGTCCCAAGGCCTAGCTCCCGAGGCCTAGCCCGAGAGCTTGGCCCCGAGGCCTAGTCCCAGAGCCCCGAGCACCCGCGCCGGTGCGAGCCCATCAGGTGGGTATCGACCATCCCGATGGCCTCCATCAGCGCGAAGCAGGTGGTGGGCCCGACGAACTTAAATCTCCGCTTCTTCAGCGCCTTCGACATCTGCGTCGATTCCTCTGAAGTGGTGGGGATTTCTTCTACCACCTCGGGCCGTGGAGTATCTGCGGGCCGGAAGGACCAGATGAGATCGCTCAGGCCGCCCTCGGCGCGCAGCGCGACGGTGGCGCGGGCGTTGTCGATGGCCGCCTGGATTTTGCGGCGGTTGCGGATGATGGTGGCATCGCTCGCCAGGCGCTCGACGTCGTCGGCCCCGAAGGCCGCTACCGCGTCCGGATCGAAGCCGGCGAAGGCCGCGCGGAAGGCCGGCCGGCGGCTAAGGATAAGCCGCCAGGACAGGCCCTTCTGGAAGCCTTCCAGCACGAGCCTTTCGTAAAGCTCCGCCTCCGAGTAGACGGGCAGGCCCCATTCGGTGTCGTAGTAGTCGCGCAGAAGCGCGTCCGCAGCCGCCCACGGGGTGCGCGCGAGCCCGTCGGGGCCGGTAATCGGTCCGGTGCCAGTGGTATCCATCGGTAGTGTCTCCTAGAAGGTAAATGTGCGTGGTTGCTACCCCTTTAGACTCCCGCCGGGCCCGGTTGGGTTCCCGAGACGGCTTCTAGCTCCAGCAGCCATCGCTTGGCGGCCAGGCCGCCGCGGTAGTTGCCCAGGGTGCCGTCGGAGCGCACCACGCGGTGGCAGGGCACGAACAGCGGCAGGGGGTTGCGCGCGCACGCGTTGCCCACCGCGCGCACGGCCGCGGGCTGGCCGGCCCGGGCGGCCAGCTGGCCGTAGCTGAGCGTCTCGCCGTAGCGCACGCGCGCCAGCTCGCGCAGCACCGCCGCGGTAAAAGGCGTCTGTCCGGAATGATCCAGCGGCACGTTGAAGGGCTCGCGCGAGCCCGCGAAATAGGCCCGCAGCTGCGCGGCGGCCTCCTCTAAGACGGCGGTGGTCCCCGGGGTAGCATTGGCCGGCAGTTCGTCGCCAGGCAGCGCCAGCTGGGTCAGGGCGGCGTCGGAGCCGGCGAGCGCGAGGCGGCCCAGCGGGCTATCGAGCAGGTACACGTGAGTCATCGCGGCGCCTTTCTTTAGCAAAGTTGTGGTACCAAGGTAGTCTAATGCTCATGAATAAACCCGCCGTTAGAGATGCCGCGCTGCTCCTGCTGCGGCTGATCCTCGGCCTCGTCTTCGTCTGCCACGGGGTGACCAAGCTGTTTATCGACGGCATGGACGAGACAGTCGGGCAGTTCTCCGCCCTGGGCGTTCCCCAGCCGCAGATTCTGGCCTGGCTGACCGCGGTCGGGGAGCTAGCCGGCGGCACGCTGATGGTCATCGGCCTGCTGACCACGGCCGCCGCCGTGGTGCTGATGGTCCTAGTCGGCGGGGCCTTCTACTTCGCCCACTGGGGCAACGGCTTCTTCGCCACCGACGGCGGCATCGAATACGTCAGCGTCCTGTTCGTTTCCCTGCTGATGGTCGTCGTCTTCGGCGCGGGGCGGGCCAGCCTGGATGAGGTGCTCAACCGTGTTGACGCATGAGCAGGTCCAGGCCGCCATCTCGGCGCGCCTGGACGGGGAGGGCCACGGGCTGGACGATAACGTCGTCGACGCCCACATCGCCGAGTGCGCCGAGTGCCGTGCCTTCCAGGACAAGGCGGCCCGGCTGAGCCGCTCGCTGAGCTTCGTGGAGCCGGCCGATGCGGGCATGGCCCCGCCGCAGGACTTGTCCGATCTCATCTTGGGCGGCGTGGAATCCGAATGGCAGCGCACCGCCGGGCGCCGGCACGCGGGGCTAGCGATGGCGCGCATCCTCCTAGTGGTCATCGGCATCATCTGCGCCGCGTGGGCCGTCGCGATGGTCGCGCAGTCCTCCGGCATGGTGCCGGGCACCGGCGAGGTCCTCGACCCGACGGCGGACCCGGACGGCGCGTCGGCGCTCATCGAGGGCGCGGCCCTGCGCCTGGGGCTGGCCTCCGGGCTTATCTTCGCCGCCTGGCGCCCCCGTCTGGCCCCGGGCCTGATGCCGCTGACGTGCACGCTGTTTGCCTTCCTGTGCGGCTTCGCGATGCGCGATATCGCCCTGGGCAACCTCGTCATGGACCAGGTTTACGCCCTGCTGGCCACCGGCCTGTCCACGGCGGCACTGGGCTGGGCCTGGGCCGCCGACCGCGGGGTCAGCCTGCGCGGGGCCTGGCGCGTTTTGGGCGCGGACCCGAACTAGCCCGGCAGCACGCCTGGCCCCGGACAGCCCCGGCTAGGTTCGGCTAGGTCCAGCTGGGCAGCCACATCATGGACTGGTACCAACTCTCCGGGACATTGAACCCGTAGAGAATGGGCGCGAAATAACAAAACATCGCCACGACGGCGGCCACGTAGACGACCACGGCCACCGTGCCCCACCGCAGCGGGCGGGCCCAGCCGGCCACCGGCCCGCGCCCGGCCAGCTGCCCGGCTATTAGCGCCAAGCCGACGATAACGAAGGGGATAAGCGCGGCGGCGTAGAAGAAATACATCTGCCGGTCGTAGGCGGCCAGCCACGGCAGGAAGCCGGCGGCGAATCCGATAAGCACCGGGGCGAAGCGGCGGTCGCGGCGCACGAACCAGCACCACGCCGACCACACCAGCACCGGAACGATGAGCCACCAGATGATGGGAGTGCCGAACAGGAAGAGCATCTGACGGCACTCGATGCCGCCCGTGCACGTCAGCTCCGTATGCGAATGGTAGAGGATCGGGCGGGCACCGACCAGCCACGCCCACGGCTTGGAATCCCACGGGTGCGAGTGCCCACCGGAGGTGGTCAGGGAGGCATGGAACTCCAACACCGAGAGGTGGTAGTAGAGCCAGCTGGCGAGGGCATCGGGAAGCAGGTGCAGCCAGGAGCCGGCCTCGATCGTGCCGTCGGTGGCGGCGTGGCGGTAGACCGCGGTCTCGCTGGTAAACCAGGCCCGCCAGGACCACACGTACAGCGCCGCCGGCACCGCCACCAGCGAGGCCAGCGCGGCCGGGGTATCGCGCACCAGGGTGCCCAGCACATAACGGCGCACCCCGTAGCGGCGGCGCAGCCACAGATCCGCGAAAACGCTGGCCAGGCCGAAGAACATGAGGTAATACAGCCCGGACCACTTCACCGCCAGCGCCAAGCCCAAAAAGACGCCGGCGCTGAAGCGCCACCAGCGGAAGCCGAAGCGGGGGCCGAAGGCGGCATCGTTAAGCAGGCCCGCGCGCCAGGCATCGTCGAGGCGCTGGTGGACCTGCTTGTGGTCGTGGGCTAGGGCCCAGGCCGCGGCGACGATGAAAAAGACCTGGAAGATGTCCAGCATGCCGAAGCGGGAGGAGACCAGCAGCACGCCGTCGCAGACCGCGATGAGGCCGGCGATGGTAGCCACCACCGTCGAGTTCGACAGCTGGCGGGCCAGCGCCATGATCAGCAGGACGGTGCCGACGCCGAAGAGTGCGGCCATCGTGCGCCAACCCAGCGGGGTGTAGCCAAAAATCTGCTCGGAGACCGCGATCAGCTGCTTGGCCAGCGGCGGGTGCACCACCAGCCCGTAGCCTGGGTTCGACTCGATGCCGCCGACGAAGAGGTTATCCCAGCTGCGCACCATGTCCCAGGCCTGCGGGACGTAGTGCTTCTCGTCGAAAATGGGGGTGCCGCTGGCGGTGGGGTACTGGAGGGCGACAAAGCGCGTGATGAGCGCCAGCGCGGCGATGACAAGCGTGGTGACCGTGTCCGCCCGGGTCCACGTGACGGGCCGCGGCACGGCGGTCGGCCGGTTGTGGGCGCCGCGCGGGACGGCGGCGGGCTGGGCGGAGGAAGTACGGATACTCACCCCAGATAGTTTAGGGTACGGCCCTGTGCCATGCTATTAGGTATGAGCTTTGAGTTTTCGCTGGAGCCGCTGCCGCGCGGCGTCGTGCTGGCCGCCACCCCGTTGGGCAACCCGGGGGACGCCAGCGCGCGCCTTCTGCAGGCGCTGGGGCAGGCCGACGTCGTCGCGGCGGAAGACACCCGCCGCGTGCGGGCGCTGGCCCAAGCCCTGGGCGTGGAGATTCGGGGCAAGGTGGTCTCCAACTTCGACCACAACGAAGACGCCCGCGCCGCCGGGCTTATCGATGCCGCCCGCTCCGGCACCGTCCTCGTCGTCACCGATGCCGGCATGCCGATTGTCTCCGACCCGGGGCACTCCCTGGTGGTCGCTGCCGCCGAGGCGGGCGTGCGGGTGACCTGCCTGCCGGGCCCGTCCGCGGTGACCACCGCACTGGCGCTGTCCGGGCTGGGGGTGGGGCACTTCATCTTCGACGGTTTCGCCCCGCGCAAGGGCGGGCCGCGGCGCAAGTGGCTCGAGTCGCTGCGCGGCCAGGAGCGCGCCGTGGTCTTCTTCGAGTCCCCGCACCGGCTGGCTGAGACGCTCGAGGCGGCCGCCGAGGTGCTGGGGGAGGGCAGGCCCGCGGCGGTCTGCCGCGAGCTGACCAAGACCTACGAGGAGGTCAAGCGCGGCACGCTGGGGCAGCTGGCCGAGTGGGCGGGCGAGAACGCGCGCGGCGAGATCACCGTGGTCATCGAGGGCGGTAGCGCCGCTGCCGTGAGCGTGGACGAGCTGGTGCCCAAGGCCCAGGAGCTCGCCGCGGCGGGGCTGCGGCTCAAGGCGGCGTGCAAGCAGGTCGCCGGCGAGGCGGGGGTGTCGAGCCGCGAGCTCTACGATGCCGTCTTAGCCGCCCGCGACTAGCCGCCCGGAACGGGCCTTTCGGGGCCCGTTGCCGTGGCTGGCAGTTGCCTGAGACCGGCGGCGAAAAAATACTGTGTTTTTGGTCTACTTGCAGGGAAAATAACCGTTCACAGCAATTCTTAATCTAATTGTTATAGAAACGTGTTGTGTCACCGTCGGAAAACTAAAAGACTAGCGGATATGCCGGACAGCGTGATGGTCACGGCGCGGCGAAAATCGGGGATAAAGCCCGGAGATTAAGGAAAAAACGCGCTCCGCAATTTGAAAGACTTTCCGGTTTAGAACAACCTGGATTGCATGACAAATTCGGAAAACAACGTGCCTGAAGGGGCGGATCCGCACGATCCGGACGTGCTGGATTCCAAACCGGTAGATCAAAAATACGAAACCGTTGATGAGGCGCTGGACGGCCAGTCGGCAACCAGCCAGCTGGCTTCCATGCTGGACAACAAGAGCCTTTCCTCCGAAAAGCACGAGGAAGAGCCTGTTGAGATGGCCGCCGATGGCGACGCCAAGATCGACTGGACCGTGACCGGCATTGCCGGGGCGTTGGTTCTGGCTATCGTCATCTGGGGCCTGGCCGGCGCCGACAGCTTCGCTGAGTTCTCCGGCAAGGCCCTGAACCTGGTCGTCGATAACTTCGGCTGGGCCTACGTGCTGTTTACCACCATCTTCGTGGTCTTCGTCGTCGCTATCGCGGTCTCCAAGTTCGGTGCCATTCGCCTGGGCCATATAGACGAGGAGCCGGAGTTCTCCACGCCGTCGTGGATCGCGATGATGTTCGCGGCCGGCATGGGCATCGGCCTGATGTTCTACGGCGCGTCCGAGCCGCTGGCCTTCTACCGTGACGGGGTTCCGGATCACAACCCGCACGAGGTCGACACCGCTATGGCAACCGCCATGTTCCACTGGACGCTCCACCCCTGGGGCATCTATGCCATCGTGGGCCTGGCTATTGCGTACTCCACCTTCCGTATTGGTCGTAAGCAGCTGCTGTCCTCGGCCTTCGTGCCGCTCATCGGTGAGAAGGGCGCGGCCGGCCCGGTCGGCAAGCTGATTGATATCCTGTCGATTTTCGCCACCGTCTTCGGCACCGCCTGCTCCCTGGGCCTGGGCGCCCTGCAGATTCAGGCTGGCCTGTCCGCCTCCGGCATCATCGAGGATCCGGGCAACGGCGTGGTCATCGGCATCGTTCTGGTTCTGACCCTGGCCTTTATTCTGTCCGCTCTGTCGGGCGTGGGCCGCGGCATCCAGTACCTGTCCAACGCCAACATGGTCATGGCCGCGCTGCTGGCGATCTTCGTGTTCATCGTTGGCCCGACCGTCAACATCCTGAACCTGGTGCCGGGCTCCATCGGCGCCTACCTGGATAACTTCACCGAGATGATCGGCCGTACCGCCGAGTCCGCCAACGGCGAGGCCGGCGAGTGGCTCAGCGGCTACACCATTTTCTACTGGGCATGGTGGGTGTCTTGGTCGCCGTTCGTCGGTATGTTCCTGGCACGTATTTCCCGCGGCCGTTCCGTCCGCGAGTTCTGCGTCGGCGTCCTGCTGGTGCCGGCTGGCGTGTCCACCCTGTGGTTCGCTATCTTCGGCGGCTCGGCCATCCACGCTGAGCAGACCGGCAACTCGATTTCCGGCGAGAGCGCCGAGGAAGAGCTGTTCAACCTGCTCAACAGCATGCCGCTCGGGGCGATTGCTTCCATCATCGCCATGATTTTGCTGGCGACGTTCTTCATCACCTCCGCGGACTCCGCGTCGACGGTGATGGGCTCGATGTCGCAGAACGGCAAGTCCGATGCCCAGCCGTGGCTGTCCGCCACCTGGGGCGTGCTGACCGCCGCCGTCGGCCTGACCCTGCTGCTGGTCAACGAGGACTCGCTGAATAACCTGCAGAACGTCACCATCGTGGCCGCCGCGCCGTTCCTGGTGATTGTCGTGCTGCTGATGTTCGCCATCGTCAAGGATCTGCGCAACGACGTCATCTACCTTGAGTACCGCGAATCCCAGGCCTTCCAACGCAAGCTCGCCCGCGAGCGCCGCCTGCACCGCGAGTACCAGCGCGCACAGGAGAACAAGCGCCGCCGCGCCGAGCGCCTCAAGCTCAAGCGCAAGCACTAAATCTCTCGCGCACGCGACGAAAGCGCACCGACCCCTTTGCGGGCGGTGCGCTTTTTCTGGTTGAGGCACGCCGAGTATGCGCTACGGAGTGGTTTCCGTGGCGCCTTTTCTTGTGCCTTTGCTTGTTGCCCGGCAGTCGCGGGGTTTGGTTGACTTTGTTGTTCCTTTTCCCTCGGCTGACTCCCGTGTCAGCCGCCGCTCCAGGGTGGGTCCCAGGTGACTTTGCCGTGTCTTCGGTTGACTCTTCCGTGTCTGGGGTAGGCGGGGTCGTCGTCGTTCCAGGAGTTGTGGAACTCGCACAACAAGGTCAGGTTTTCTTGGTTGGTTTCTCCGCCGCCTGCCCAGGGGTGGATGTGGTGGACCTGGCACTCATCCGCAGGCTTCCTACAGTTCGGCCAGGCACAGGTGGTGGTCTCGGCTTTGGCCATGTCCTTCTGCTTGGGCGAGGCATGCCGTTGGTAACGGTATTGGTTGACCGGCCCGCGCCTCGGGTCCACCAGGGTGGCAAGGCCGGCGTCTAGGAGGCATTGGCGGACGTAGTCGGCACCGGTCATGGTGGTGCCGTTGCTTAGCTGCAAGGTGATGTCATCCCCGTCGCCGGCGAGGATGCGCACCCAGTCGGGAAGGGAGATGACCACGTGGGTGGTCTTGGGTTGTTTTTCTAGGCCGCCGCTGAACAAGGCTTCCACGTCGGGGATGGTCTTAATGCTGGCCCAGAGGTTTTCTACCAGCTGCGGGTCCCCGGTAATAGAGAAGGTGCTGGGTCCGTCTTTGCGGCGGGTCACGCGCACGCCTTCGGCGGGTGGGGCCGGGCGGTTGAGCTCCAGAACCTTTTGGTTGGCAAGCCGGCGGAGTTGTTTGGTGGTGCCGGGGGTGTTGCACAGTTCGATGAGCATGGCCCAGGCGTCGCCCTGGTGGCGCACCCGGCGGAAGGCGTTGTCCAGTACCAAGAGGGTGTCGAGGTGGTGGCCGGATTCGGCGGCGGCTCGGCGGGCGGCGGCCTGTTTGCGCGTATAGGACGTTTTCCCGAAGAAGGTCTGGCACGCACGGTGGTGCGCGGCGGCGGCGACGTCGGACATGACAGCCTTCAAAGCGGGCAGGCTGAGCTGGCGGCACAGGTCCAGGTAGCTGATCCCGTCCGCGAAGATGGCGTGCGCTGCTTTGAGTGTGTCCATGGCTGTCGTTGTCATGACTCACACGCTAGAAGCCCCTGACAACCCCTACAAGGGCCGAAGACCCGATCTGTGGATAACTCGGGGCAATATAACCGCCCTGCGCAAACTATCCACAGGCCGAAAACGGCCGTTTTTGCGGCGCCACCTGCCCAAAGGCCGAAAAATGGAGCAATGTGCCCAAGTAGGCATCGTTAAGCGCGGGACTGAAGTAGGAGGCCCGGGCGGAATTCGATAGGCTAGTAGGCATGACTGAGTCGGTAGTTGTAAACGTTGCCTGGCCGTATGCCAACGGCCCCCGCCATATCGGACACGTGGCGGGGTTCGGCGTCCCTTCGGATGTGTTCGCGCGCTACCAGCGAATGCGCGGCCGCAACGTGCTGATGGTCTCCGGCACGGACGAGCACGGCACCCCGCTGCTGGTGCAGGCCGACAAGGAAGGCATCTCGGTCCGCGAGCTGGCCGACCGCTACAACCGGCAGATCGCCGAAGACTTGGCGGGCTTGGGCCTGTCCTACGACCTGTTCACCCGCACCACCACCCGCAACCACTACGCGGTGGTCCAGGAGCTGTTCAAGGGCCTCTACGCCAACGGCTACATGATCAAGGAGACCACCAAGGGTGCGATCTCCCCGTCGACGGGCCGCACGCTGCCGGACCGCTACATCGAGGGCACCTGCCCCATCTGCGGTGCTGACGATGCCCGCGGCGACCAGTGCGACAACTGTGGCAACCAGCTGGACCCGGCCGACCTGATTAACCCGGTGTCCAAGATTAACGGCGAGACCCCCGAATTTATCGACACGGAGCACTTCCTGCTGGACCTGCCGTCGCTGGCCGACGCGCTGCGTGAGTGGCTGTCCACCCGCGAGGACTGGCGCCCCAACGTGCTGAAGTTCTCCCTGAACCTGCTGAAAGACATCCGCCCGCGCGCGATGACCCGCGACATCGACTGGGGCATCCCGATCCCGGTCGAGGGCTGGGAGGAAAACTCCGCCAAGAAGCTCTACGTGTGGTTCGACGCGGTTATCGGCTACCTGTCTGCCTCCATCGAGTGGGCCCACCGCACCGGCAACCCGGACGCGTGGAAGGACTACTGGCAGAACCCGGAGGCGCGCCACTACTACTTCCAGGGCAAGGACAACATCACCTTCCACTCCCAGATCTGGCCGGCCGAGCTGCTGGGCTATGCCGGCCGCGGGGCCAAGGGCGGCGAGCAGCACGCGCTGGGCGAGCTGAACCTGCCGACGGAGATCGTCTCCTCGGAGTTCCTCACGATGTCCGGCTCGAAGTTCTCTTCGTCGAAGGGCGTGGTCATCTACGTCAAGGACTTCCTGAAGGAATTCGGCCCGGACCCGCTGCGCTATTTCATCGCCGTCGCCGGCCCGGAGAACACGGACACGGACTTCACCTGGGACGAGTTCGTCCGCCGCATTAACAACGAGCTGGCCAACGGCTGGGGCAACCTGGTCAACCGGACGGTCTCGATGGCGCACAAGAACTTCGGCGAGGTGCCGGCCCCGGCTAGCCTCACCGAGGCCGACAAGAAGATTCTGGAGCTGGCGGAGGAGTCTTTCGCCACCGTCGCGGAGGCCCTGGAGCACTCCAAGTTCAAGGTGGCCATCACGGCGGCCATGCACGTCGTCGGCGAGGCAAACGCCTACATCGCCGACCAAGAGCCGTGGAAGCTGGCCAAGGACGACAGCCAGCGCGAGCGCCTGGCGACGGTCCTGTGGACGGCCCTGCAGGTCGTCTCCGACTGCAACGTCATGCTCACCCCGTTCCTGCCGCACATCGCCCAGCAGGTCCACGAGACCCTGGGGCGCAGCGGCGTCTGGGCGGCGGAACCGCGCATCGAGGAGGTTGCTGACGACCTGCCGGTCGAGCTGGTCGGCGTGGGCCTGCCCCCGCAGGGGCACACGTACCCCATCATCACGGGTGACTATGACCAGCAGCAGGCCACCTGGGCCCGCGTGGACGTCGAACCGGGCACCGCGCTGGCTAAGCCGAAGCCGCTCATCGCCAAGCTGGATCCGGAGCTCGGCGAGACCGGCCCGGAGTGGGCGCCGGTCCAGAAATAACCGGGCCAGAAAATCGCGCGACTAGAAAATAGGCGCGCACCCCGAAGACTCCCGCTAGATGCCAGCGGGGGTCTTTACTACTTGAAGTGGCGCTGCAGGTGCACCAGGCCCAGGCGCTGGTCGTTCTTGGTGTGGATATTTGGCATGCGGCCGGTCTCCTCGAAGCCGAGCTTGCGGTGCAGCGCCAGGGAGGCCTCGTTCGTGTCAACGATGTAGGTGATCATCGTGTGCACGTAGGGGTTGGCCCCGGCGTGCTCGACGACGGCGCTGAGCAACGCGGTGCCGACCCCGCGCCCGGTGGCGGCGGGGGAGAGGTAGATGGTGTCCTCGACGGTGCCGTAGTAGAGGCCCGGGATGACGAACTGGAAGTAGGCGGCGAAACCGATGACCCCACTGTCGTCGGTGGCGACGAAGACGGGGTAGCCGTCGGCGTCCAGGTCGGCTATCCACTTGGCGCGGTCGGCGCCGGATTCCTGCCAGGTGACGAGGTTGTTGGCCGGGTTGGCGTTGGTGCCGGCGTTGAAGATGTCGGCGATGGCGTCGGCATCGTCGGCCGTGGCGCGGCGAATCTGGAAATCTGCCAAGGTTTTCGGCTCCTTAGTCTCTACTACGGTTGTTCCGTTAAGAAACAGTACCCCGCCTATAATGGCGCCATGTCGAAAAAGAAGCGCCCGACCCCGCAACCTGCTGAATTTATCCCGCACCTGGTGGATGCCCACACCCACTTGGCGTCGACTGGCGAGGCCGCTGAGCTTGTTGAGCGCGCCCGCGCCGCCGGTGTGGAGAAGCTGTGCACGGTAGGCGATGGCCTGGACGAGGCCGCCGCCGCGCTGCGCACGGCGCAGGAGTTCCCGGACGTCTACGCCGCCTGCGCCATCCACCCCACCCGCGCCCAGGAGCTGGACGCGCCCGCCCGCGAGAAGCTGCGCGAGATGGCTGCGGATCCGCGCTGCGTGGCCATCGGGGAGACCGGCCTGGACACCTACTGGATTAAGCACAGCCCGGAAAACACCGCCTCCCTGGAGGTCCAGGAGGAGGCGCTGCGCTGGCACATCGACCTGGCGGTGGAGACCGGCAAGACGCTGATGATCCACAACCGCGAGGCGGACGCAGACTTGCTCCGCGTGCTTGCCGATGCCCCCGCCCCGCCGCGCACCATGCTGCACTGTTTTTCCTCGCCGCTGGACGTGGCCAAGGAGGCCATCGAGCGCGGCTATATCCTCTCGTTCGCGGGCAACGTGACCTTCAAGCGCAACGAGGAGATGCGCCAGGCCGCCGCGCTCGCCCCGGCCGGCCAGCTGCTGATTGAGACGGACGCGCCGTATATGACGCCGGAGCCCTACCGCGGGTCCCGCAACGAGCCGGCCTTTATCGGCCACACCGCGGCGTGCGTGGCGCAGGCGCGCGGCATGCGCGTCGAGGAGCTGGCAGAAGAGGTCTCGGCCACCTTCGACGCGGTCTACGGGCTGGCCTAAAGCCTCAGGTGTGGCGATCTTCACACGGGCCGTTTCCGCAGGTAGCCGGTGGTGGCTGTGAATGCAGTGGTAGTTGGTGGCGCTGGGGAGGTCGTGTCCGTTTAGTTCTCGACTGAGCTGGGCTGTTATCGTACTGTTATTAAAAGTTGACGCCGAGGCCGCCAGCACGCGAATTGCGTGAACCGCGTGCGGCTAGGGCGCACCCACGTGGATAACACCATGGGTAAAACCAGCCGTGTCCCCAGCAGAAGAAAGCTCAGAGAGTTTAGAGTTCGATGACTACTTCCCACCAGATTAAGCGCATCAACAACACCCGTTCCCTGCCCCTGCGCATCGCCACCGGCGGCGTGCTGGGCACCCTGGCCGTCGGCGGCGTCGTGGCCGTCGGCGCCCAGAAGGACGTCACCGTCGACGTCAACGGGGAAGAGGTCGCGCTGGCTACCTTCGCCAAGGACGTCGATGGCGCGCTGGACAGCGCCGGCATTCAGGTCGGCGACGAGGACGTGGTCTACCCGGCGCCGTCCGAGGGCCTGCGCGGCGGGGACACCATCACCGTGCGCACCGCGAAGCCGGTCGCCGTGACCGTCGATGGTGCGCAGCAGAAGCTGTCCTCGACCGCCCTGACCGTTGAGGACCTGGTCGGCCAGCTGGAAAACATCGCCCCAGGCGCGGCCATCCTGGCCGGCGGCTCCGAGGCGAACGCCTCCGACAAGGTCACCGAGAACATGTCGCTGGAGGTCGTCAGCCCGAAGATTGTCCGCATCAACGACGGCGGCAAGGTCACCTACACCAAGATCGCGGCCAAGACCGTCGGCGACGTGTTGAAGGACCGCGGCATAGAGGTCGGCAAGGACGACCAGGTCACCCCGGGCGTCGACGAAGCGCTGACCGAGGGCATGGAAATTAACGTCGACAAGATCTCCACGGACGAATTCGACGTCACCGAGGAATTCGACGCCGAGCCGAACTACGTCGACGACCCGGAGCTCGAGGAGGGCACCGAGGAGGTCCGCGAGGAAGGCGCCCCGGGCGAGCGCACCAAGACCTTCCGCGTGGTGACCAAGAACGGCAAGGAAGAGTCCAAGGACGTCATCAGGGAAGAGGTCCACAAGGAGCCGACCGCCGCCGTGGTTGCCCGCGGCACCAAGAAGGCCGCCTCCGCCCCGGCCGTGGCCGGCGGCTCGGTCTGGGACTCCCTCGTGCAGTGCGAGGCCGGCGGCGACTGGAACATCAACACCGGCAACGGCTTCTCCGGCGGCCTGCAGTTCACCCCGTCCACCTGGGCGGGCCACGGTGGCACCGAATACGCCCCGGAGGCCTGGCAGGCCACCCGCGAGCAGCAGATTGCGGTCGCCGAGGGCGTGCAGGCATCGCAGGGCTGGGGCGCCTGGCCGGCCTGCACCGCCAAGATGGGTCTGCGCTAAATACCGCCGCGGGCATGGACTAAGATGGGTGCCCATGAGTGACACCCTCCTGGGCCCGCAAGAAATCCGCCAGCTGGCGCAGCAGCTGGAGGTAACCCCCACCAAGAAGTGGGGGCAGAATTTCCTGCTGGATCCGAACACCATCCGCCGGATCGTCGCCGCCGCAGAGGTCGGCCCAGAAGATCGGGTCATTGAGGTCGGCCCGGGGCTGGGCTCGCTGACGCTCGGGCTGGTGAGCCAGGCCGCCCAGGTCACCGCCGTGGAGATCGATCCGCGCCTGGCCGGGCAGCTGCCGAAGACCGTCGCCGAGCGCGATCCCGCCAACGCGGCGAAGCTCGCCGTGGTGGAAAAAGACGCGCTGAAAATCACCGCGGGCGAGCTGGGGGAGCCGACCGCGCTGGTGGCCAACCTGCCGTACAACGTCGCGGTGCCGGTTCTGCTGCACCTGCTCGCGGCCTACCCGTCCATCGAGCGAGTGCTGGTCATGGTCCAGCTGGAAGTCGCCCAGCGGCTGGCGGCGCAGCCGGGCAGCAAGATTTACGGCGTGCCCAGCGTCAAGGCCGCCTTTTACGGCAAGGTGCGGCAGGCGGGCACCATCGGGCGCAACGTCTTTTGGCCCGCGCCGAATATTGAGTCTGGCCTGGTGCGCATCGATTGCTACCGCCCGGGCCAGGCGCCCTGGCCGGTCGCGGAAGAGGCCCGCGCGAAGCTCTGGCCGGTTGTCGATGCCGCCTTCGCCCAGCGCCGCAAAACCCTCCGCGCCAGCCTGGCCGGGCACTTTGGCTCCGCCAACGCGGCGGAAGAGGCGCTGCGGGCGGCGGGCATCGACCCGCGCCAGCGCGGCGAGAAACTCGCGGTGGAAGACTTCGCCCGGCTGGCGGGCATCGCCGGGCAGGCAGGGGAGGCGAACTAATGGGTGACTATGCGGTGCGGGCGCTCGCGCACGCCAAGGTGAACCTGCACCTGGGCGTCGGTGATGCGCGCGAGGATGGCTACCACGAGCTAGTCAGTGTGTTTCAGGCCCTGGATATCCACGACGTCGTGGAGCTGAAAACCCGCGGTACCGTGCGGGCGGGAGAGCCGACCGTGGTGGGCATGGAGGTTGCCGGCGCTTACGCCCACGGGGTACCGGCCGATGAGCAGAACCTGGCGTGGCGGGCCGTGGAGATGGTCGCGCGTGCCTTTCGGGATCGTGGGGTAGGCGAGCTGCCCGGCGTTTATATCGTGCTGAGCAAGGGGATTCCGGCGGCCGGCGGGATGGCCGGCGGCTCGGCGGACGCGGCCGCGGCGCTGCGGGCGGCCAATGAGGTCTTTGCCCGGGGCAGCGGGCGGGCCGGGCTGGGCGAGCCGGAGCTGTACCGGGCGGCCGAAGAGCTGGGGTCGGACGTGCCGTTTACCCTGATGGGCGGCACGGCGTTGGGTACGGGCCGGGGAGAGAGGCTCGCGGAGATGCTCACGCGCAGCTCTTACTGCTGGGCGCTTATTACCTCCGCGGAAGGTTTGTCGACCCCGGCGGTCTTCGGGGAGCTGGACCGGCTCCGCGCGGCCGGACAGGGGGGCACCCCGCGCCTGGATGCGCAGCCGGTCGCGCAGGCGCTGCTGCGCGGGACGCCGGAGGCGCTCGCCGAGGTGCTGGCGAATGACCTGCAGCCGGCGTCGCTGAGCCTGCGCCCGGACCTGCGCCAGACGCTGCGGGTGGGGGAGGCCGCGGGTGCGCTGGCGGGCATCGTCTCGGGCTCGGGCCCCACCTGCGCCTTCTTGTGCGCGGACCCGGAGGCCGCGGCCGACGTGGTGGGGGAAGTCACCACGGAAATCCCCGGCACGCGGGGACTCGTAGCCCGCGGGCCCGCCCGCGGGGCGCACCTAGTGGAGGCGGCAGGCTCGGAGGACTAGAGGACTTCCATCTCCGTGACCGGGGTCTCCAGCTCGACGCGCTTGACGACTTCCTTCTTGAACAGGTCGATGATGACCAGTTCCTTCTGGTTGGCGTCGGTGACATACGCGTAGCCGTTCGCCGCCTTCAGGATGGGGCCGGGGGCCTGCCATTCCTCGTTTTCGGTCCACGGGGAAATCGCCTCGATGCTGTCGGTGACCTCGGCCGAATCAGGGTCGATGACGTTGAGTTTGCCGTCGGTGGTCAGCACCAGCCCCTCGCCGAGCGGGCCGCGGGCCAGGGAGCGGAACCAGTAGCTGCCCTCCAGGTCGACGGTGCGGGCGGTGCGATCCTCGGCGTTGATGAGGGCCACGGAGGTGGGGCGCTCGTGCTCGGCGTTAGCGTCGGTCTTGTTGTCGGCCAGGATGATGTTGGATTCTTCCGAGCCGGCGGCGTTGCCGGAGCGCTGGTAGCCGTCCTTGCCGGCGAACGCGGAGACGTCGACCTTGTGGAAGTCGGAGCCGTCGAAGACGACGGGGCCGTCCTCGCAGCCGAAGACAATATTGCCGTTCTGGGCGGCGGCCTCGCCGTGCACGCCGGGGCACTCGGTGGTCTCGGCGAGCTTCTTGCCGCCCGCGTCTAGGTGCACGATGGTGTGGCGCTCGTCCTCGGTGCCCTTGGTGACCACCACGGAGCCGTCCTTTAACGGCACGGCCACTCCGTGGTGCGGGGCGCCGGTATCGACGGTGTTGACGGGGTCGGCGGCGGTGCCGTCGGTGACCATGTCGTCGGTCTTGTAGATCTTGGCCTTACCGTCGCCGTCGGAGAAGAGCGCCGTGTAGCCGTCGTGGCTGACCACGTGGCCGGCGTGGGGGAGGCCGTCGAAGGTGGCATCGCTAAGCGCGGGGTCCTGGACGAAGTAGTGGAAGTGGTCGCCGTGGGCCTGGCGGATGAGCCCCATGTCGAAGGCCTGGAACTTGTCGCCGCGGGTGACCAGGGCGTGGCGTCCGTCGCCGGCGGGGTTCAGACGCTTGAAGCCGGAGGCCTCGTCGCGGCCGATTTCCTCGCCGGTCTTGGCGTCCAGGCTGATGAGCTCGTCGTCGGTGCTGAGCAGGATGCGGCCGGGCAGCTGGGCGACCTCTTCCTGGCCGGCGGCGGCCTCGACCCCGTCGTGGTGGTGCTCGTGCTCGGAGTGACCGGCGGCAGAGTGTCCGGCCTCGGAGGGCTGCGACTCGGCGCTGTCGTCGGGGCGGGAGCAGCCGGTGACCAACAGTCCGGCGGCGGTTAAAGCGGCAAGGGTGCGAATAGTCGATTTCTGCATACCGAAAGACTATTGCAAATAGTATTCAACTGCAATAAGGGGTGTGGTGGGCGGCGAAGTAAGATGGTGGGCTGTTATGGCGAACCTTTTAAACTTGGAACAAGTCAGCAAGTCCTATGGCCTAAAAACCCTGCTCGACGGGGTGTCGCTGGGCGTGCAGACGGGAGACCGCATCGGCATCGTCGGGGTCAACGGCGGGGGTAAGACGACCCTGCTGGAGGTCTTGAGCGGCATCGCGGAGCCGGACGCGGGGCGGGTCAGCCACGCCAACGATCTGCGCATGGCGGTGGTAACCCAGCGCTTCGAGCTGGACGAGCAGCTGACCATTGCTGACTGCGTCGTGGCGCCACTCGGCCTGGAGACCTACGAGTGGGCCTCGAACGCGAAGGTGCGCGACGCGCTGTCGGGGCTGGGCATCGCGGAGCTGGGCCTGGAGACCCCGGTCGGGCAGCTCTCCGGCGGGGAGAAGCGCCGCGTGAGCCTGGCCGCGGCCCTGGTCAAGGACCTGGACCTGGTGGTTTTGGACGAGCCGACCAACCACCTCGACGTCGAGGGCGTGCAATGGCTGGCCCAGCACCTTCTGGCGCGCAAGCTGGCGCTCATCGTGGTCACCCACGACCGCTGGTTCCTGGACACGGTGGCCACGCTGACCTGGGAGGTCCACGACGCCACCGTCGATGTCTACGAGGGCGGCTACAACGACTGGACCTTCGCGCGGGCGGAGCGGGCCCGGCAGGCCGACGCCATGGAGCAGCGCCGCCGCAACCTGGCGCGCAAGGAGCTGGCCTGGCTGCGCCGCGGCGCGCCGGCGCGCACCTCGAAGCCGCGCTACCGCGTCGAGGCGGCCGAGGCGCTGATCGCCGACGTGCCCGCCCCGCGCGACAAGGTCGAGCTGATGAGCTTTTCCAAGCAGCGCCAGGGCAGGGTGGTCATCGAGCTGGAGGACGCGACCATCGCCGCCCCGGACGGGCGCGTGCTGCTCGATCACTTCACGTGGCGCCTGGCCCCGGGCGAGCGCATCGGCCTGGTGGGCGTGAACGGCTCCGGCAAGACCACCCTGCTGCGCGCGTTGGCTGGCGACTACGAGCTGGCTGCCGGCAAGCGCATCGAAGGCCAGACCGTGCGGCTGGGCTGGCTGCGCCAGGAGCTCGACGACCTGGACCCGCAGCGCCGGCTCATCGACGCCGTCGAGGACGTGGCCACCTACGTCCAGCTAGGCAAGAAGGAACTGTCCGCCTCCCAGCTGGCCGAGCGCCTGGGCTTTAGCCCGAAGCGCCAGCGCACCCCGGTCGGGGATCTCTCCGGCGGCGAGCGCCGCCGCCTGCAGCTAACCCGCGTGCTCATGGCGGAGCCGAACATCTTGCTGCTGGACGAGCCGACCAACGACTTAGACATCGACACCCTCCAGGAGCTGGAGTCCCTGCTGGACTCCTGGCCGGGCACCCTCGTGGTCATCTCCCACGACCGCTACCTCATCGAGCGCATCGCCGACAACGCCTACGCGCTGTTCGGCGACGGGAAGCTCACGCACCTGCCCGGCGGCATCGACGAGTACCTGCGTCGCCGCGCCGAGCAGGAAGCCGCCGCCGAGCGCGGGGTCATCAACCTGGGCGACGGCGAGTCCCCGGCGCCGGAGAAGAAGGGCTTGTCGCAGGCCGAGGAGCGCACCATCACCAAGAAGATGAACGCGCTCGAGCGCAAGATCACCAAGCTGGACCAGCAGATAGACCAGGTCAACCAGGAGATGGCCGAGGCCGCCGAACAGGTCGATACTGAGCGGCTGACGGCGCTGGATGCGACACTGAAGGGGCACCGGCAGCAGCGCGAGGAATTGGAAATGGAATGGTTGGAATGGGGCGAAAAGCTGGAAGCGTAGCGTTAGACCACGCGCGCGACGTCTTCTCCCGGCTTAACGCCTGGGGCGCGCTGGCCGCCGCGATCTTCTTCGTTATCGGGCTGACCCCGTCCATCCTGCCGCGCACCTGGTACTACCAGGGCCTTATCTGCGGCCTGGCGGCAGGCCTGGGCTACCTGGTGGGGCTCGGCCTCGAGTGGCTGTGGACCCGGATCGTGAGGCGCTACCTCGCGCCGCGCTACCGCTGGCTCGACGCGGAGACGTGGTCGCCTCGGCAACGGACCTTCACCGCCTACGCCTTCTACGCCGTGCTGGGCGTCTGGGTGCTGGCGGTGACCTTCTACTCGGTGCGGTGGCAGCGCGACGTCGCCGATAACTTCTCGGTGCCGGCGCTCAGCCTGCCCAAGTACCTGCTGGTCCTGCCGGTGGCCCTGGCCGTGTTCACCGCGCTGGTCATCGTGGCCCGCGGGCTGCGGAACCTGGTCCGCGCGCTGGGGCGGGCGATCCCTGGCAACTGGCCGCGGCGCCGCCGCCAGCTCATCGCCGCCGTGGTGGTCGCCGCGCTCGGCGTCTACCTGCTCGACAGCGTGGTCCCGGGCGTTATCGTGCGTGCCGGGGAGAAGATCTTTACCGCCCAGAACGCCGACCCAGACCCGGCCACGCGCGCGCCCGCCAACCCGGAGCGCTCCGGCTCGCCTGACTCCGTCATCGACTTCGACGGGGTGGGGCTGCAGGGCTCGCGCTTCTTGAACGCCGGGGCCTCGCGCGCGGAACTTGAACGCGTGACCGGGCGCCCGGCGAAAGAACCCATCCGCGCTTATGCCGGCCTGGGCAACGGCGCGACGAATACGGAGCGCGCCCGCCTGCTCATCGAAGAACTGGAGCGGACTAACGCCACCGAGCGCGAGGCCATCCTGCTGGTGATGACCACGGGCACGGGCTGGGTTTCGTCCTACTCCGCCCAGGGCTTCGAGCTGCTCTACGGCGGGGACACCGCGGTGGTCGCCGCGCAGTACTCGGCTATGCCCTCGGCCTTCCACTTCCTGGCCGGCGGCGAGCAGGTCGAGCGCGCCGGGCAGGAATTCATCACCCCGATTGTTGACTGGTGGAACACCCTGCCGCGCCAGGACCGCCCGCGGCTCTACCTCTACGGCGAGTCGCTGGGCACCACCGGCATCGAGGCGTCCTTTTCCGGGCTCCGCGACATTGCCAACTCCGTCGACGGCATCCTGCTGACCGGCCCGCCGCACTTCAACCGGCTGCGCACCCAGTTCGTGGAGCGCCGCGACCCCGGCACCACGGAGATCAACCCGGTCTACGCCGGCGGTCTGGTGGTGCGTTTCGCCACCGCCAGCGCCCAGGCCCGCGAGTGGGCCAGCCTGCCGGAGCAGGAGTGGGGGCCGACCCGCATGTTGTATATCCAGCACACCTCGGACCCGGTCAGCTGGTGGTCGCCGGGCCTGACCTGGCGCGAGCCCGACTGGATGAGTGAGGACACCCAGGCCAGCCGCGACTCCGCGATGTCCTGGTTCCCGGTGATTACCTCCCTGCAGGTCGCCGCGGACCTGCCGGGCGCGAAGAACGTCCCAGACGGCGCCGGCCACAACTACGGCGAGTCCGTCATCGACGGCTTCGTTTCTATCGCCGGCCCGGGACTTGCCGCCCAGCGCGATCTCGGCGAACTGCACCGGCAGTTCGCGGAGCTTGATGTCGACAAGTACTAGCGGCCACTAAGGCGCAAAGGATTACAAAGCGGTATCGATCCGCCGCCACGGGCCGGCTCGCGTGGCGAAAGCCGGGCGGGGCTGGCAAGGTCGGGGTTATGCGCAACCACCGAAACCGTAAGTTTTGTACCGTCCTGGCCGCCGTCGCCGTGACCTTCGGCGGGACGCAGGCCGCCCAGGCCCAGGTGCTGCCGCAGCCGGCCGACCTGTCCTCCCAGGCAGGCGCCCAGGTCGAGCAGCTGTCCTCGCAGATCCCGCAGGTGGAGCTGCCCGCCCAGGCCTACGAGGCCGCCGACCGCTTTGGCATCCAGCTGCCGGCCTTCATCGTCCCGCCCCAGGGCGCCGCCTTCGCCCAGGTCCGCTCCGACCTCGGCGCCGCCACCCACGCCCACCTGGTCAAGCAGGGCCACCACCCGAACCCGAACGCCGCCGGCATCGCCCAGCAGTGGGCCGACGAGGCCGCGGCCGGCAAGGTAAGCTTCGACGGCAAGGTCGGCCACGGTACCGCGGCTGCCGATGCCGGCGAGGGCTCCGTTCACCGCCTGACCGAGCAGGAAGCCCGCGAGCGCACCGCCTGGCTCAACCGCGACGTCCCGGTCACCCGGATCGACGACGGCCGCGGCTTCGGCGTGGCCACCGCCACCGACGGAAAGTTCGTCTACGTGGCCGAGTTCTTCCTGCGCTAGCAGGAACTAAAACGCACCACAAGGCGCAGGGAAACCCCCGGGATCCGTGTGATCAGCGCCTCCTCGGCGAGCTAAGGCCCCATCCACCCAGACGGGTAGGATGGGGCCATGATTTTCATCAACGTTCAATTCCACGTCAAGCCCGAGTACGCCGAGACCTTCCTCGATGAGATCGACTGGTACACCCAGGCCTGCAACGCTGAGGAGGGCTGCCTGGACTTCAAGTGGTTCCGGGATCCGGAAGACCGCCAGAAGTTCCTGCTGCTGGAGACCTACGCCGACGGCAAGGACGTCGACCACGTCCAGTCCGAGCACTTCGAGCGCTCCTGCCGCGAGTTCCCGCAGTACCTGGTCGAGACCCCGGACATCATCAACTTCCACATCGAGGGTAAGGAGTCCTGGGACAAGATGGCAGAGTTTAAGGTCGAGGACTAGACCTCGCACTTAGTTGTCGTGGCCTTCTCCCCGTGGGCATAGCGCAGCAGCCCGTAGTAGAAGGCCAGGGCATATTGGTCGGTGCCCACGCCCGCCACCGGATGGATCCCGTCTTCGCGCAGGTAGTTCGGGTCGTGCTGGGCGTGTGAGCACCAGTCCGCCAGGTAGACGTTGTCGTATTTTTTCACCGCGGCGATGGTCTCCTGCCGCGCCGTGGTCATCCAGTCGCGGTCGCCATAGGGGGTGGCGATGAGCACCGTGCGCTTTGGCCCGATGATCTTCATCATCTGATCTATTTCATCATCCAGCTGCGGGCCGTTGGTGCCGAATCCCAAAAAGACCGTGTCCCGCAGCTGGCCCGAATCCGCGAGCTGCTGGATGGCCGGCAGGCCTTGGTCGTAGTGCCGGGAGACCGCCGCGTCGATATAGATGCCGGGGAAGCGGTCCTGCAGCGACTGGCTGGAGGCCAGCATCACGGAATCCCCCACGGCCGTAATCTCGTCGCCGCTGGGCATGGGGTGCACCATGTCCGGGCTCTTCTTGTCCTCCGAGGCCTTGTCATTCGGGGCACCAGCGGCGTCCCCGCCGCCCTGGCCCGCGCTTTTCTCGCTGGGCGCCTGGGCGTTGTTGGACTGGTTCTGGGCCGCCAGATCATCCAGTTCCTGCTCGAAGGAGGTCTTGTCGCCGGAGTGGCTAAGGCCCCAGGCGATGCCGCCGAGGGAGCTGAAGACCAGCACGGGGACCAGCGGCCACGCCGCCACCTTCCACGCCGAGCGCAGCGTGGGCCAGTCGGGGCGGGCGGACCAGAAATCGCGGGCGGTGGTGCGGTAGCCGCGGCGGCGCAGCGGGTTCTCAATGCACCGGTAGCTCAGCTCCGCCAGCCCGGCGGAGAGCAGCAGGGCGACGGTACCCACGGCCCACACGTGTGCGTCCCCGGTGAGCTCGCGCACGATGATGACGATGGGCCAGTGCCACAGGTACAGGGAGAACGAGCGCTTGCCGGCCCAGCGCATGAAGCGGTTAGCGAACAGGGCGTTGAGTAGCGGGCGCTCGGCCAGGATGCCGCAGATGATCGCCACCCCCAGCACGCTGGAGGCCAGCAGCCCGCCGCGGTAGGTCAGCGCCAGGTCGTCGGCCATGAACATAAGCTGCGCGGCGTAGGCGACCAACGCCACCAGGCCTACGGCCTCGGCCACGCGCCGCCCGGACGCGGAGTAGTGCGGCCACGCGGGCGCTTCCGGGTTGGGGTTGCGGGTGGTGATGATGAGCGATAGGCCCGCGCCGGCCAGCAGGCCGAAGGCGTGGGTGTCGGTGCCGTAGTAGACGCGGGTCGGATCCTCGCCCGGGGTAAAGATCCAGGCCATCGCCAGCGCGGAGGCCACCCCCAGCGCCACGCTGACCCCTAGCGCTAGGCGCCGCGGCTGGCGCCTGCCCAGGGAGAACAGCCCCAGGATAATCAGCGGCCAGAGCAGGTAGAACTGCTCTTCCACGGCCAGGGACCAGTAGTGGGCAAAGACCTGGACCTCGTTGTCGGCGAAGTAGGACTGGGAGGTAGCTATCTGGACCCAGTTGTTGGCGAAGAACAGGGTGCCGAAGAACTGCTCGCGCAGGTTGACGGCGATATCGCCGCCGATCGCGCCGACGAGTGCGGTGCAGATCGCCAGCACGGCCACGGCCGCCGGCAGGATGCGGCGGAAGCGCCGGACCCAAAAATCGCGCAGGCTGATCCCGCCGGTGACGTCGAATTCCCGCACCAGCAGCGAGGTAATCAAAAACCCGGACAGGACGAAGAACATGTCCACGCCCAGGTAGCCGCCCGGCAGCACATTACCAAAGAAGTGGTAGACGATGACCGCGGCGACCGCGAGGCCGCGCAGCCCGTCGAGGGCAGGCACGTAGCGCAGCCGAGCCGTATTCTTCTTCGGGGCCGGCTTTTTCGACGCGGCGTCGCGGCCGCCGCCTATCTCCCGCGGGCGCGGCGACGCAGGGGAGGAACCCACCTTGCCGCCCGCCGGCAGCGCCGCCGGCGCGGCCTTGGCCACGCGGGACTTAGGGGCAGCGGCAGCCTTAGGTGCGTAGCCCACCACCTGGGGAGCGGCCTTGACCACCGGGCGGCGGGGGTTTGCCGGCTGCGCCGAACGGCCGGCGGGCAGTGCCTTGCGCTCTGGGTGGGGCCCGAGCGCCGGCTGGGCCGGCGGGGCCAAGGAGGCGGGGGAGGAGGGTGGTGTGCTCGGGGCAGCCGGCACGCCGCTAGCGCGGGTACTCTGGCTGCGACTGCGGCGCGAGTCAAGCTTTTGGGCTACGCGTTTGCCCAGTTTGCCGGCCTTAGAACTCACCACTCGCTCCTACCTAGCTGGGGAAAATAATCGCGCCCTGATCCGCGAGTCAGACTCAGTGCCAGGGCGATGGTGGGGATTATTCTCCAAACCAGTCGCGGAGTACTTCTAACACGCCGTTGTTGAGATTGGAGGGAGCTTGGAAATCCGCGATTTCTTTCAGGCGGCGGTGAGCATTCTCCATCGCCACGGCGGTGCCGGCCGCCTGGAGCAGCTGAAAATCGTTGAGGTAGTCGCCGAAGGCGGCGGTCTGCTCCATCGGGATGCCCAGCTTCGCGGCCAGCTGTTCCAACGCGTGGCCCTTATCCGCGTCGGCGGACATGATGTCCAGCCAGTTCTTGCCAGAAATCGCCAGGTTGTTGCCGGCGGCCGCGGCCCGCAGGTGCGGGGCGACGTGCTCTTCGGAGTCGGCCGTGCAGTAGACCGCCAGCTTGACCAGCGGCTTATCGGCCGCCACCCGCGCCAGGTCGTCCACCACGGTCACGGAGTGGTAGTACTTGTCGATTTCAGCCCGGATGGCAGCCGGGGTGCCGGCGGCGATGTAGGCGGTCTCCGGGGCACAGAGGACCACCGCGTAAGTATGGGCACTGTCGGCACTGTCAATGCCCGCGCAGGCGCCCAGGCAGGCGGTGACCACGTCGGCGGGCAGCTGCGTGGTGTCCACGACCGTGCCGCGGTGGCTGACCACGGTCCCGTTTTCTGCGATGAAGGAGTCGATGCCGCTAATGTCGGCGAACATGTCGCGGAGGGTGGCCAGCTGCCGGCCGGACGCCGGCACTAGGACCACGCCTAGATCGTGGAGCCGGGCGGCGAGCTCGGGGAAGCCGGCGGGGATGCGGCCTTCGCCGTCGAGGAGGGTTCCGTCCATGTCGAGGGCGATGAGCCGGGGAGTAGGTGCAGGCATAATGATCCTCCGTGAAGTGTGGGGCTGCGGCGCCGCTGTGTGACGTGGAATACTGGATACCATGACTGAACACAACGATGCCCCAGTAATTCTTGACGTCCGCAACAGTACCGGAGTGGTGGAGCTCAACCGGCCCAAGGCCTTGAATTCGCTCAACCCGGAGATGGTCGACAGGATTGTTGAGGGCCTGAACCAGTGGCGGGACGACAACGCCATCGAGCAGGTGCTTTTTGTCTCCCGCAGCCCGAAGGCCTACTGCGCCGGTGGCGACGTGCGCGCGGCACGGGAGGGCCTCATTGATGGCAACGTTGGGGAGGTCGACCAGTTCTTCCAAGACGAGTACGCCATGAACGCCCAGCTGGCGCACTACCCGAAGCCGGTCATCGCGGTTCTCGACGGGATCGTCATGGGCGGGGGAGTAGGCATCTCCGTGCACGGCAGCCACCGCATTGTCACGGACAAGACTTTCGCCTCCATGCCGGAGATGAACATCGGCTACGTCACCGACGTCGGCGCGGGATATGCCGCCCAGCGGGCGGTGGGCACCCGCGGGAAGTCATCGCCGGCGCTGGCGAAGTTCTGGGCGCTGACCGGCTACCGGATGTACGCCGCGGATCTGCTCTACTCCGGCCTGGCTACCCACTACGTCAAGGACGCCGAGGCCGTGGTGGAAGACATCGTCGAGCGCGGGATCGATGCCGCGCTGGGCGAGCACTCCACCCAGCCGGAAGAGGCGGCCCCGATGGCAGAATTCATCGACGATATTGAGGCCATTTTCGGCGCGCCGACGTGGGAGGAAATCTCTCAGCGCCTGGAGCAGGCCGGTAATGAGGAGCTGGCGCGCAAGGTCGCGGAGCTTACCCAGGCCGCCAGCCCGACCTCGCTAGTGGCCGCGGCTGAGCTGCTGGCGGCCGAGGAGCGCGCCGCCAGCGTCGACGACGCGCTGGCCATGGAAAATGCGCTCGGGAAATACCTGCGCGGGCTGCCCGACTTCCGCGAGGGCGTGCGCGCGGTGCTAGTGGATAAGACCCAGGACGCGACCTTCACGCCGGCTGCTGCCAGCCAGGTCGACGTGGAAGGAATCCGCGCGGCGCTGGGCCGCGTGTAGACACGCGGCGTTAAGCCTAGGCGGGGCGGTAGAGCGGGCCGTCGATGGCCCGCTGGTAGGTCTCAACCAGGGAGCGGGTCGCCGCCTCCCAGGACCACCGCTCGGCCTCGGCGCGCGCGGCCTCACCCATGGCGGCGCGACGGTCGGCATCGCCTAGCAATCCCGCCAGAGCCGCGGCCCACGCGCTGTCGGAGGCGTCCTCGTCGACCAGCAGGCCGGTCTTCTCGTCGTCGATGACAAACGGGATGCCGCCCGCGCGGGTGCCGACCACCGGCACGCCGGAGGCGAAGGATTCCAGGGCCACCAGGCCCAGGGTCTCGGTCCGGGAGGGGAAGCAGAAGACGTCGCCGCAGGCGAAGGCCGCGGCCAGCTCGTCGCCGGAGAGGTAACCGGTAAAGACCGCCTCGTCGGGGCCGAACTGCTTCGCCAGCTGCTCGGAGTATGGGCCGGCGCCGACCACCGCCAGGCGCGCGCCGGGCACGCGCTCGCGGACACGCGCCATGATGCCGGGCAGGCGGTCCAAGTCCTTTTCCTTGGACACGCGCCCCACGTAGGTAACCAGCGGGGCTTCGGGGTGCCCGTCAGTCAGCCGGGAGCGCATGTCCTCGCTGTAGCGGCGCGGGTAGTAGTTGTCCGTGTCCACCGCCTTGGGCCACAGCGAGACGTTGTTGATGCCCAGTTCCCGGGCGCGCTCGACCATGGGGTCTGAGGTACACAGGTTTTCTACCGCCTGATTGTGCAGGTAGCGCAGCGCCGCCTCCGTGGCCGGCCGGACCCAACCGATGCCTAAGGCGTCGACGTATTCCGGCAGGTTCGTGTGGAAGCTGCCCACCAGGGGCAGGGCCTCGCGGCGGGCGGCCCACACGCCCAGGGCCGCGGTCCAAATCGGGTTGACCACGTGCACGACGTCGGCGTCGAAGCGCCGCAGCCGGTGCAGCACCCGCGGATCCGGCAGTCCCCATTTCAGCTCGGGGTAGACCGGCCACAGGGACAGCGAGGGGATGGAGACGACCTCGAAGCCGGCGTAGGTGGCCGGCGGGTTACCGGGGGCGAAGACCAAGACCTCGTGCCCGGCGGCGTGCAGCTGCCACAGGGTGTGGGTAAGCCGCGTGACGACCCCGTCGATTTTGGGTAGGAAGACTTCCGTGAAGATGGCAATGCGCACGGTAGCTGCCTGCCCTATTCGTTCTCGGGAACGCCGGCGGACTGATTGGCCGTCCAGAGGGAGCGCGCCGGGATCTTGGAGCGATCCACCCGGTCGCAGTACTTGCGCGCGACGTCCTCGACCTCCTGCAGCAGCCCCTCGGACAGGGTGGTGGGCTCAAGGCCCAGGCGCAGGAAGGTGTCGTTGGATACGTGCAGCTCGTTCTCGGCGGACTCCTTGCGCGGGTTCGGCACGTAGGCGACCTGCGCGCCGGAGTACTTCGCTACCAGCTCCGCCAGGTCGCGCACGCGGTGGGTCTCGGTCATCTGGTTGATGATCTTGACCCGCTCGCCGCGCTGCGGCGGGTTGTTCAGGGCCAGCTCGATGCAGCGGACCATGTCGCGGATGTGGATGAACGCGCGGGTCTGCCCGCCGGTGCCGTGGACCGTCAGCGGGTAGCCGACGCCGGCCTGGACCAAGAAGCGGTTGAGCACGGTGCCGTAGTCGCCGTCGTAGTCGAAGCGGTTAATCAGCCGCTCGTCTTGGCGGGTCTGCTCGGTGTGCGTGCCCCAGATGATGCCCTGGTGTAAATCGGTAATGCGCAGCTCGTCGTTTTTCGCGTAGTAGGCGAAAAGGTGCTGGTCCAGCACCTTGGTCATGTGGTAGACCGAGCCCGGGTTGGACGGGTAGAGGATGGACTGCTCGACCGGCTCGGAGCCCGGGACCTCTACCTTGACGTCCAGGTAGCCTTCCGGGATCTCCATGCCGGCGGTGCCGTAGCCGTAGACCCCCATGGTGCCCAGGTGGGCGACGTGGATGTCCTGGCCGGACTCGACCACCGCAGCCAGCAGGTTGTGCGTGGCGTTGATGTTGTTGTCCACCGTGTAGCGCTTGGTCCGCGAGGACTTCATCGAATACGGCGCGGCGCGCTGTTCGGCGAAGTGGACGACGGCGTCCGGGCGCTCGGTGTTGATGAACTCCAGCAGCCCCTCGTAGTCGTGGGCCACGTCGATGCGGTGGAAGCCGATGGTCTTGCCGGAGACTTCCTTCCAGGCCTCCAACCGCTCGTCGATGCTGCGGATCGGGGTGAGCGATTCGGCTTCGAGCTCGGCGTCAATGGCGCGCCGGGAGAGGTTGTCAACGATGTGCACGTCGTGGCCCTGGTCGGACAGGTAGAGGGCTGCGGGCCAACCGCAGAATCCGTCCCCGCCCAGAATGGCTACCTTCACTGTGTGATGCTCCAATAAAAAGATCGAGAATAGGGAGAACCTTAAAAAGGTCTAGAAATAAAATTTTACCCTGATCCAACGCTTAAGGCGCTGAATCAGGGTAAACCTTCAGTGAACATTTGCTGCCCAGCGGGCCGGACACCAAGGGGGAAATACCTGGATTCTTCGGGAAGTAGTCCGCCTAGACTATCGAGCGAAGCGTGGCAAAGGCCCGCCGGACCATCTGCTCACCCACCTCTGGGTCGCGCGGCTCAGGCAGTGCGAAGAAAGCCTTGCTCGCCGACGCACTCACCGCGGCGCAGGCGTGGAGAACCACCTCGGTGTCGAACGCGTCCCGCTCGGGGCTGTGCCGGGAAAACGCTTCCGAGACTTGCTCTGCCACGCGCTTGGCTTCGTCGCGATTGACGCCGGAGAAGCATGACTTATCCAGGTAGTCCATCACCATCGACAACGAAGCCACGGAGTGCAGCTCCGGTTCGGCGGTACGGAATCCCTTACAGACGATGTCTTCGAAGATCTCCGTCGTGGTTGCTTGCGCTGGGTATTCGTCTACCTTCTCGGCAATCAAGCTGACTGCATCAAGTGCGAACTGGGCCAGGCACTCGTTCAGACTGGAGTAATAATTGTGGAAGGTGCGGGCGGATACGCCTGCCTGCTCAGCCACGTGAGAAACCGTGAGCGCTTCCGCGCCTTCGGCTAGATAGATGCGGCCAGCCGCATCCGCTATCGCCTGCCGGGTGGCGCGCTTTTTCGTTTCTCGGAGATTACTCATTGCCTGTTAGTGCCTTCTTGACCTTGGTCCACCAGGAACCCTTGCTGGAAAGGTTATCGCCGCGCCCGACCTGAGCGCTAGTGTCGGCGTCCTTAGCATTGCCCCCGCGCGCCGGGGTGGCCGGGCCGGATTCGGTGTATACACCGGCGCGTCGGGCCGCCTCAACGTGAGCGGCGTAGCCGCCGTGTTCTGGGTGGAAGTCCGCGTAGGTGTCGCGGTGCTGGTGCGCGGCCGAGTCGGTTTTGCCAGCGCCAGCAGTGCCGCTTGCGGGCTCGGTTGCAGGCTCGGTCGGACCGGCAGTAGCGGTAGCGGTAGCGGCGCCGCCCGCGGTCGCCGTGCCGGCGGCTGCCGTGCCGGCTGCCGGGGTGCGGACCTGGTCGGGGTCGCCGCCGGCCATCAGGGCCTCGCGGTTGGCGGTAAGCGCCTCGCCCTCGATGTCCATATTCGGCAGGGCCTTGTCCAGCCACTTGGGCAGCCACCAGGCCTTGTCGCCCAGCAGGAACATGGTGGCCGGGATGATGGTCATGCGGACCACGAAGGCATCGATAGCCACGCCGATGGCCAGGGCGAAGCCCATGGTCTTGATGAATTGCTCGTCCATGAGCATGAAGGCGGCGAAGACCGAAATCATGATGAGCGCGGCCGCGGTGACCACGCGGGCGCCGTGCTTGAAGCCGTTGGAGGTCGCGTTCCCCGCGGTCTTGCCGTGGACGTAGCCCTCGCGCATGCGGGTGACCAGGAAGACCTGGTAGTCCATGGCCAGCCCGAAGGTCAGGCCGATGAGCATGATCGGCAGGAAGGACAGCAGCGGCTGCGGATCGTCGATGATGCCGAAACGGCCCTCCTGGAAGATAGCCACGGTGATGCCGAAGGCGGCGGCCATCGAGCCCGCGAAGCCGAGCGCGGCGATAAGCGGGACCCAGATGGAACGGAATACCAGCAGCAGGACGATGAACGCCAGAGCCAGGACCACGGCGATGTACGGGATGAGGATATCCGTGAGCCGCTCCGAGATGTCGTCGAAGATCGGGGTGATGCCGGTGATGCCGTATTCGCCGCCGGTGTCTTCGGTGAAGTCGGACTGGTAGGAACGCAGTGCGTTCAGGGTGTCCGTGGTGGCCTCATCGGTAGCGCCCGTGGTCGGGGTGATGAGCACCTGGGCGGCGTCCATATTGTCGGTCGTCGCGATGATCTGGGCGTTTTCGACGCCCTCGGTGTCATTGAATTCGGCCAGCAGCTGCTGGAAGGCAGGCATGCGCTCCTGCTCGTTCACGTCTGCGACGTCGACGTAGGCGACCATCGGGGCGTTGCGGCCTTCGCCAAAGGCGTCGGCGGTGATTTCGTAAGCATCCCGCTGCGGGCTGCCCAGGTTGGCGGAGCCGTCGGTCGGCATGGCCAGGGAGAGGTTGGCGGCCGGGATGGCCAAGATGCCCAGCAGTACAATACCGGCGACCAGGTTGGTAACCGGACGCGCGCGGATCTGGCGGACCCACTTCAGGCCCATGGTGGGCTTCTCGTCCTCCGGGTCCGGGACCTTCGGCCCCGGCACGCGGCCGGCGAAGATCTTGGTGCCCAGCAGGCCCAGCAGGGCCGGGATGAAGGTCAGGGCGACAGCCACGGCGACGGCCACGGTAACCGCGGCGGCGATAGCCATGGTGCCCAGGAAGGGGATGCCGACCATGGTTAGTGCCGCCAGCGCGATCACCACGGTGGTGCCGGCGAAGACCACGGAGGAGCCCGCGGTGCCCAACGCCATGCCCATGGCGTGGGCGCGGGTCTTCTTGTCCATCTTCTTCAGCTCTAGCGCCAGTTCCTTCGGGCTCAGGTTGTTCAGCCCGGAGGAGGTGATGAGCTCGTTGCGGTAGCGGTTGACAATGAACAGGGCGTAATCGATGCCGACGGCCAGGCCGATCATGGAGGCTAGCATCGGGGTCATATCCGAGATGGTGTCGGTGAAGATGGTGCCCAGCTGGACCCCCAACAGGCCCACGCCGACGCCGATGACCGCGGAGATCAGCGGCATGCCGGCGGCGACGAAGGAGCCGAAGGTAATCAGCAGCACGATAGCGGCCACGGCCATGCCGATGAGCTCCGAGGTCATGTTCATCTCTTGGCCGGCAGAGGAGAAGGCGTTGCCGTTGTATTTGACGGTCAGGTCGCCGGAGTCGTAGTCATCGATGACATCGGTGACTTTGGTGCGGTCGGCCTCATCGATCTCCATGACCTCCGACGCATCAAAGGTGATGGACAGCGTGCCGGTGGTCTTGTCCTCGCTCAGCGGGGACAGGGCCTCGAGATTGGACTGGATCTGCTCCTGCGGCATGCCCTGGGCGGCCATCTGCTCGCCCATCTGCTTCTGCATGCCGCCGGCGGCCATCACCGGGTTGACCAGCTGGTCCGTGTCGGCGAGGGCGTCGGTGCCCTTGAGATCGTCGATGAGCCTATCGACCTCGCCCATCACGGCCGGGTCGTCCAGGGTCTTGCCCTCCGGGGCCTGGATGACCACGTTGGCGGTGGGCTCGTTCATAGCATCCGAGTCGTTACCGAAACGCTCGTTCATCTTGTCTTGGGTGACGGTGGAATCCATGTCCGGCATGGAAAAGTTCGGGTTTGGCTCTTTGGCGAAGCCGGCGGTCAGGCCGGCCATGGCGACCAGCAGCACGAGCCAGAAGGCCAGGAAAGGCCAGACCTTCCGGTACGACCAGCTGCCCAGCCGGTAGAGGAATTTAGACATAAAGCGTGCTTTCTTTCTCGCTCAGAAGAATGGTCAAACGACAAATGGTTAAACGTCGGTCCGCCCCCTGCCGCGCGAAACGTCGTATAGGCGGGGAGCGGAGGAAGTGAAAGAAGGATTCCGGGGCACGTGTGTCTGAACGTGCACGACCTCGGAAACATTGCATAGTGTACGCAAACTTGCAGAGGGTGTGCAACTTGGGCGCGCTTCGGGCGTTCAGGGGCTAAAGCGGTAAGATTGCGCCCATGCTGCACGCCGCTAGTTTCGCCTTCCTAGACTCCGTCAACGCCCTGCTGATTGGCGTGGTCACGGCGCTGGGCGTGATGCTCGAGCGCGGCAAGTACCGCCGTATCGTGCCGCTTTTGATCTTCGGCGACTGGTTCGGCGTCTTCGCCCTGTCAGTGGTGACTATGTTCGTGCTGGACCAGCTCAAGGCCTACGTCGAGGGCTTCCTGGACACCCCTATCCTGGGCGTGCTGCTCATCGTGCTGGGCCTGGCCGCGGCCGTGATGACCTGGCGCCACCGCGGGGGAGAGTCCAACGAGACGGTGAGTAAGCTCCTGCGGCCCCTGCAAAACCCAAGCCCGCTGACGTTTCTCACCGGTTTCATCCTGGGCGTGGCCCAGTCCATCACCTCCGGCGCCTTCTTCGCCGGGCTCATCTACCTGGCCGCTGGGGACTACAGCGTGGGCATCCGCTACGGCGGGCTCTTCCTCTACGCCACGTTCGCTCTCTCGCTGCCTATCGCGGTGGCGGTCTTCGTCGGGCTGGTGCGGCGCAAGCCCAACTCGGCGGCCGGGCGGCTTTTCGCCCAGGCCCGCGAGAACAAGGAGACCGTCAGCAAGGTCGGCAGCTACGTGGTGGCCGCCATCCTGGTCATCATCGGCTTCGCGATGCTCTAGGTCTTAACCCACCACAAACCCACCACAAACCCACCACAGCCCTTAATCCACCACGAAGGCCAGGCGCTCAGAGATCTCACACTCGCCCGGGCCGGTCAGCTTCTCCGCTACCGCGCTGCGCTCCTGGTCGGACAGGGGGATAAGCCAGCCCTTCTTCGGATCGTGGACCGGCAGGGTGGCTTTGCTTACCGGCAGGAGGTAGACCGCCGTGTCTGTGTTGGCGGCGGTGGCATCGTGCCTGCCCGCCGTTAGCAGTAGCGGGCGGGCGTTTTCGGCTGCCTCCCGCACCGCGTCGGCGGTGATGACGTCAATATCCACAATAACGAGGGTTTCCGCCGTGGAGACCTGCAAGCGCGCGGCCGCGAGCTCCGGAACGTCAACGCGGGCCCGGGCCAGGGAGGGGCCTTTCCGGCCGGTCAGTGTGGACCAGATACTGCGCACATCCATGGCCTCAATTGTATCCGCGGTTAGAATGGCGGCCATTATGATTGATGCCTCGGATACCGCGCTCGTCATCGAAGGCGGCGGGATGCGCAACTCCTATACCGCCGCGTGCATAGTGCGCTTCATCCAGCAGGAGGTCCAGTTCGGCTGGGTCGGTGGGGTCTCCGCGGGCTCCTCGCACACGGTCAACTACCTGTCAAGGGACCCCATCCGCGCGGAGGATTCCTTCACCGACTTCGCCAAGAACCCCAGCTTCGGCGGCGTGGGCTCCCTGCTGCGGGGCAAGGGCTATTTCAACGCGGAGTTCATCTACGAAAAGTCCGCGGACCAGGACCTGCCCTTCGATTGGGAGGGCTACCAGGCGAACCCGGCGGAGATGAACCTGGCCGCCACGCGCGCGGACACCGGGGAATCCGTCTACTGGACGCGCGCGGACGTTAACGTCCCGGAGGACCTTTTCGTGCGGGTGCGCGCCTCTTCCACCCTGCCGCTGCTGATGCCGCTGCGCTTTATCGACGGCGCGCCCTACGTCGACGGCGCCCTCGGCGAGCACGGCGGGATCACCATCGACCAGGCCGAGCTGGCGGGTTACCAGAAATTCTTTTTCGTCGGCTCCAAGCCGCGGGACTATATCCGCCCCAAAACGCGCCGGCCCAGCATGGTGCGCGGGCTCTTCCGGCGCTACCCGGCTATCGCGGAGGCGCTCATCCAGCGGCCGGACCGCTACAACGCCTCCCGCGCGCGGCTGGCGGAGCTGGAGCGGGCCGGCCAGGCCTACCTGTTTAGCCCGGAGGACATGCAGGTCTCTTCCACGGAGCGCTCGGTGGCCAAACTGCGGGCCAACTTTGCCGCCGGCGCCCGCCAGGTCGAGCGCGAATGGCCCGCCTGGCAGGAGTTCCTGCGCGGCTAGGGCGCGTACTGGTTAAGCCTCGCCGTGGCCAGCGGCCGGGGCCTGCGGGGCGGGGGAAACGTAGGTCGCCACCAGGTAGCGGTTGATATCCGAGCGGTTGATGACGCCGACCACGCGGCCGGCGGAGTCGACCACGGGCGCCTTCTTCAGGTGCCGGTCGGCCAAGACCGCGGAGATGGTCCCCAGGTCGTCCTCGGCATTGACCGTGACCACGTCGGTGGTGGCGATGTCGGCCACCGGCTTGTCGAGCACCGCGGCGACCTCGACGCTAAACTCGTCCTCGCCGTGGTGGATGAGGAAGGCATAGGGCGTGGTAAACCGCGGGACCTGTGTGCCCAGCGCGCCCAGCACGTCGCCGTCGGAGACGATGCCGCGCAGGGTACCGTCCTGGGCCAACAGGGGCACGGCGGAGATCTTCTTGTCCACGAAGACCTGCAGCGCCTGGCGGATCGTGGCGGCAGGCGGCAGGTGGTAGACGTCGGTCTTCATCAGCTGGCTAACCAGCGAGTCCGCGACCTCCGGGGCCGCCTCGCCTGCTACCGGGGCAGCGACGGCATCGTGAGCAGTGCGCGAGCGGGTGCCGGCCACGGCCAGGATTGCCGCACCGGCGGCGAGGACAAAGAGCAGGACGCCGACGGCCAGGAAGCCGCGGTTAGCGGACTCATCCGAGCCCTGCCCGGAGGCGACGAAGGCGCCGTAGATGCCGGTGGAGACGGCCGAACCGATACAGCCGGCGACCTGGAAGGACGTCGAGAAGATGGTCACGCCGTGCGCGTTCAGGTGGCGCGGCAGCGAGGATAGAGCGAAGGACTGCACTGGGCCGATGGCCAGGGCGGAGCCGACGATGGCCGGGATGTACCACAGCGTGATGGCCCAGAGGACCTCGCCGCTCATGGCCCAGGAGGTGGCCAGGGAGAACACGGCCATGAGCGCCATGCCCAGCGGCAGTATGAGCTGCGGGCCGCGGGAGTCGTAGATCTTGCCAGCCACCGGGCCCAGGATCACGGCCATCAGGATGGCGGGGAAGAGCACCAGCGAGGCGGTCAGCCCCGTGGTTCCGTGCACCGACTGCAGGTGGATCGGCACGAGGATGTTCATGGAGAAGACGATGATGAGCGCGACGACGTTGATGGTCACGCCTGCGCGGAAGGCGAAGACCCCCAAGGGGCGGAGATCGATGAGCGGAACGGCGCTGGTGCGCTGGCGACGCACGAAGGCGGCCAGGGCGAGGGCGCCGATGACGATCGCGGCTACGGCGACGAGGCGCTGCGGGCCGAAGACGGTGGAAATACCGTAGAGCAGCCCGATGAGAGCTACGGCGACCAGCGCCACGGAGAGCGCGTCCAGGGTGGTCTTGGCGTTTTCGGAGATGTTGTAGACCACGATCCAGCCGACGATGAAGCTAATCAAAGCCAGCCCGCCGAAGGACCACAGCAGCAGGCGCCAGGAGGCCAGCTCCAGCAGGCCGCCGGAGACCACGATGGCTACCGACGGGCCCAGCGTGGTCATCGCACCCATCAGCCCCATGAAGGTGCCGAGCTTCTCGCGCGGGGCGACGGTCAGGGCGATATTCATGCCGATGGGGACGAGCAGGCCCGTGCCCAGCGACTGGATGATGCGGCCGAGCAGCAGCACGGTGAAGTTCGGGGCCAGCGCGGCGACGACGGAACCGATGATCAGCGTGGAGGTCGTGACCAGGTACAGCGGCTTGGTATTAAAGCGGCGGAAGAAGAACCCCGCGGTCGGGGTCATTACGGCCGCGCCCAGCATGTAGGCGGTGGCCAGCCACTGCACGGTGGTCACCTCCACGCCGAAGTCGGCCATGATGGGGGTAAAGGCCACGTTCAAAAACGTCTCGTTGAAGGTGGCGAGGAACGCCGAAAACGCGGCGGCGATGATGATGGAAAGCCCGGCCGGCTTAGCCGACTGGGCAGGGGCAGCAGAATGTGAAGCAGCCAAGGAAACACCTCTGGGGTTGTAGCGGGTGAGAAGAAAATCGGACTATCACCAGGAAGACCTGTGTGACAAGGCGTCGTGGCGTTAGCAGATTTACTCGCACCGCCGCACCCCAGCGCGGGTAATCAAAGGTGGGCGCTAGCGTGCGGGCTCCAGGGGCACTCCGGGTTGGTGCTCCAGGTGGGCCCTAGGCGCGATACATGTCTCGTGTTCCAGCCGGCCAGACAGTGTAGTGGCATCTGCTGGGGCGGTTCTAGTTGCTGGGCGCCGGCGACGTCGAAAGTTTGCCCCTGAAAAGGGTGCTGCCCAGCGACGGGCCTAGTCAGGGCAGGGTCTCGGCTGGCGAAGTGCACCCGACCGCTTAGAATTAAGCAACGTGTTAGAAATCTTTAATGGTAATGAGCTACTGACCATCTTCTTGATGATCGTGCTCGGCACCTTGTTCGGGATGATCCCCTTCGGGCCGCTGCGCTTCGGCGCGGCCGGCACGTTGTTCGTGGGGCTCGCCTTCGGTTCCTTCGTGGATTTGGACGAGACCATCCTGAGCAAGTTACAGGAAATGGGCTTGGGCCTGTTCATCTACATGCAGGGCCTGTCCGCCGGGGAACGTTTTTTCAAGGGATTATCCGAGCAGTTTAAGCAGATGATGGTGGCCGCGGCCGCAGTGATCTTGGCAGCCGGGGCCGCGCTGGGCTTCGGCGGCATTCTGGGGATTTCCCCGCTGGGCGCGGTAGGCGTCTTCTCCGGCGCGACGACGTCGACGGCCTCGCTGGCCGTGGCCCAGCAGCAGACCGGCGAGGACCTGCCGGCCGTGGGCTACTCCCTGGGCTACCCGGTGGGCGTGGCCGTGGCTATCCTCATGGTCTCCTTCATCCTGAAGCAGAGCTGGCCGGCGAAGAAGGACCAGGATAACTCCGCCGACCAGGTCTTCCGCGCCATCACGGTGCGCGTGACGAAAAACGACGTCAACATGGCGGACCTGGAAGAGGAATTCGGTGAGCACTTCATCATCGCGACCATCCGCCGCGGCAACAAGGTGATGGTGGCCGGTGACTCGCCGGAGATCCACACCGGCGACATCATGCGCGTGATGGTGACCAAGTCCTATTCCCGCGAGCTGGTCAAGGCGCTGGGCAAGCGCCAGCCGCAGACCCCGTTCGTGGACAAGCGCCTAGTCATCGAGGACGTGGCGATTTCCAATGAGGACGTCGCCGGCCGCACCGTCGGTGAGCTCAACCTCTTCGAGCGCTACGGCGGCCGCATCCTGCGCGTGCGCCGCGGCGACGAGTTGTTTTTGGCCAACGATGACACGCACCTTGCCTCCGGCGACGTCGTGGAGCTCATCGTCAAGTTCGACCGCCTGGGTGATACCCGCGACTACTTCGGTAACTCGGTCAAGTCCTACGCGGAGCTGAACTGGGTGGCCGTGGCCGGCGGCCTGTTCATCGGCTACCTGATCTCGCTCATCGTGATCCCGCTGCCGGGCGGGGCCTCCTTCGAGCTCGGCTTCGCCCTGGGCCCGCTGATTACCGGCCTGGTACTCGGCGCGGTCCACCGCACCCGCCGGGTGCCGTGGCAGGTTCCGGCCTCCATCAACACCTCCTTCCAGCAGTGGGGCCTGATGATCTTCCTCGCCTCGGTCGGCCTGGCCTCGGGCGAGGCCTTCGTATCCACCGCGTTTTCCATCGTGGGGCTCAAGGCCATGCTGCTGGCGGCGCTGGTGACCATCGTGGTCATCGTCCTCTTCGCGCTGTTTAGCCGCATGCTGGGCCAGTCGGAGACCCGCACCGTCGGCGGCGTGTCCGGTATCTTCGGCCAGCCCGCCGTGGTCAACTACGCCACCGGGGTGAGCACCGACTCGCGCATCATGACCGGCTACGCCTCCACCATCGTGGTGGCCCAGGTGGTCAAGATCGTGGTCATTCCGTTCATGCTGATGTTCTAGCTGGCTTCGGCTTAAAGCCTGCAGCTATAGCCTGCTCTTTCAAGCAATCAGACAATAAATAAAATAAAGGGTGCCTGGCCGGTAAATTACCGGCCAGGCACCCTTCGTCTATGGGCCCGGTTGTCGGGGGACGGCTGGTGTCCTAGTCAGCGACCAGGGTTTCCATGGTCAGCTCGGGGTGTTCCTTTTCGATGAAGGCCAGCTTCCACTTGTCGCCGAAGAGGGCGATCAGCTCGCCGTCGGTGCGGGTGAAGATCTCCACGCCGCGCTGGCGGCCCAGCTCGGGGGCGGACTCGGCGTCGGTGCGGCGCGCCACGGAGTAGGGGATGGGCTCGGTGACGGTCTCGACGTTGTACTCCAGCTCCATGCGGGCCTGCATGACCTCGAACTGCATGGGGCCGACCGCGGCCATGACCGGGGAGGCGTCGCCGCGGGCGTCGTTGCGCAGGATCTGGACCACGCCCTCGGCGGCGAGCTGATCCAGGCCCTTGCGGAAGGCCTTGTACTTGCCCAGCGACTTCGCGCGCAGGATCCGGAAGGCCTCCGGGGCGAACTGGGGCATCGGGCGGAACTGCACCTTGCGGCCGGTGTAGATGGTGTCGCCGGGGGCGAGCGAGCCGGCGTTGACCAAGCCCACGATATCGCCCGGGTAGGCGGCATCCACCGTGTCGCGGGTGCGGCCGAAGACCGTCAGCGCGTACTTCGTGGAGAACGACCGCCCGGACTGGGCGTGGTGGACCTGCATGCCGCGCTCGAAGCAGCCGGAGACCACGCGCATGAATGCCAAGTTATCGCGGTGCTTCTGGTCCATGCCGGCCTGGACCTTGAAGATAACGCCGGAGAAGTCATCGGTAACCTCGCGCACGGCGTCCATCGCGCTGGACGCGCCCGAGTCGGCGGCCTCCAGGGCCTTCGGATCGGATTCGCGCTCGCGCGGGGCGGGCGCGATGGCGCACAGCGTGTCCAGGATCTGGTGCACGCCGAAGTTCAGCATCGCCGAGGCGAAGATCAGCGGGCTGGTCACGCACTGCTCGAACATTTCCTGGTCATGGACCGCGCCGTCGGCGGCGAGCAGCTCGGCTTCCTCCGCGGCGGTGTCCCAGACGTCCGCCTCCTTTGCGGCGGCGTCGGCGGGGCAGTAGTGCTCCTCCGGGGCGATGGTGGAACCGCCGGCGGTGCGGATGAAGTGGATGTACTCGTCAGCTTCGCCGTCGTCGTTGACGTGGGCGAGACCGCGGAAATCACCGGCGATGCCGACCGGCCAGTACAGCGGCGTCGGCTGCAGCTGGATCTCGTTGACGATCTCATCGACCAGCTCCAGCGGCTCCCGACCCACGCGGTCCCACTTGTTGATCACGGTGATGATCGGCAGGCCGCGGGCCTTACAGACGCGGAAGAGCTTGAGGGTTTGCGGCTCGAGGCCCTTGGCGGCGTCGATGAGCATGACGGCCGCGTCCACCGCGGTCAGCACACGGTAGGTGTCCTCGGAGAAGTCCGCGTGGCCCGGGGTGTCGACCAGGTTGATCATGTACGGCTCGCCCTCGTGGCCCTCCGGCGCGTACTCGAACTGCAGGGCGGAGGAGGCCACGGAGATGCCGCGGTCCTTTTCCATGTCCATCCAGTCGGAGACGGTGGACTTGCGGCCGGCCTTGCCGTGCACGGCGCCCGCCTCGTTGATGATGTGGGCGTGCAGCGCCAAAGCCTCGGTCAGCGTGGACTTACCGGCATCCGGGTGGGCGATAACGGCGAAGGTGCGGCGGCGGTTGGCTTCAGCGGCAATACTCATGGCGCATAGTTTACTTCCCGGTAGCAGGGACGTTTAATTGCACGGTGCCTAGTCGAGGTGCAGCCTCTGGCCCAGGGCGTTGAACAAAGCGCTGATTTCGGCGTCGGAGACCTTCTTCTGGCGGCCGGGCCGCTGGTGGTTGTTGTAGTACTCGCCCGGGGTGAAGTGGATACCTGGCGTGCCGGTCAGGTAGAACGCCAGGTTGCGGGCGCCGTCCTCGGCCGAGCCGAAGTGGCGGCCCAGACGCCCGGTGTAGGCCTTGGACAGGCGGGCGTTGGAGGTGCGCGAGAAGTTCGTGGCCAGCACGCCGGGGTGGAAGGCCACGGAGTTCAGCCCCTGTTCGTGCAGGTAGCGGGTGAGCAGGATGGTGCCCAGCTTCGCGTTGCCGTAGGCGCGCTCCGAGCTGAACCCGTGGAAGGTGTTCGGGTCCTCGGGGTCGAACTTGGAGAGCAGGACGTTGGCAATTGAGGCGGTCTGCACCACCGGCGCGCTATCGAGCTGCTCGCGCAGCAAGGTAGTCAGCAGGAACGGGGCCACCACGTTGACCTGCCAGGTGCGCTCGAAGCCGTCCGCGGTGGTCAGGGGGCCGTCGAAGATGCCGCCGGCGTTGTTGGCCAGGCCCGCCAGCGGGCCGAACTCGGCCAGCTTCTCCGCCAGCTGGCGGACCTCGCGGAGGGATTCGAAATCGGCGACTAGGTGCGGGGCGTCGATGTCCTCGGCGACGCGCGCGGTTTTCTCCGGGTTGCGGCCGACGACGATGATGCGATCGTCGGGGCGGGTGCGGTGGATGAGGCGGGCAGCGGCGGCTCCGACGCCATCGGAGGCGCCGGTGATGACGAAGGTTTTCATATCTTAAGCCTAGCGCGGCCGCCGGCCCGGGATCCGGCGCTTCGCCCTTAGCGGGAATGGATGGTGTTCTGCGCGGCGGCCAGGCCCTTCTCCACGATGAGCCGGGCGCCCTCGGCGGCGGTGCCGATCGCCGTGTCCAGCCCGCGGCTGGCGTCCACCGGGCCCAAGACGTAGTCGGGGATGGACGAACCCTTCGGCGGGCGGCCGATGCCGATGCGGACCCGCAGGTAGTCCCGGGTGCCCAGGTGCTCGGTCAGGGATTTCAGCCCGTTGTGCCCGTTTTCGTTACCTCCCTGCTTGAGGCGCACCTTGTGGGCCGGCAGGTCGAGCTCGTCGTGAATGACAATAATGCGCTCCGGCGGGACGTTTAAGCGCCGGGCCAGCTCGCCGACCGGCTCGCCGCTTAGGTTCATGAAGCTCTGCGGGCGCACGGCCAGCACCGGGGTGCCCCCGATGTCCAAGGAGGCGGCGTCGGCCGCCAGGCCGCGCACCGGCTGGACCAGCCCGCCGGTGGCCGCCAGCAGGTCATCGACGGCCATAAAACCGACGTTGTGCCGCGTCGCCGCGTATTTCGGCCCCGGGTTGCCCAGGCCAACGATGAGCCACTCGGCGCGCAGGTCCTCCGGCGCCGGCGCGGTAGGCCGATGACTAGAAGGCTGGGGCCCGGACGGCTTCCGGAAGGGGCTGAAAAGTTTATCTAAAAAAGACACGCTCTTAGTCTGGCATAAAGTCTCCTAGGTGATGACAGCTACCACGGTCCTTGGCGAGATGGCTTGCCCCTGCCATCTACCCCCACCTCAACCAGATTCTGCGTGCCAAGCGCGCTGCGGGGGATAAGGCGGTGGCATATTGCCTAGTGGGCGAACCGGCCACTGGGCTGCGCGGGGGTAGTGTGGAAGACATCCTCTGCCGTCTTAACCAAAAGGCGAACTAGAACGCGATAAACTTTTTGGTTGAGAATTGGTTATACACCCATCGGACCGTGAAAAGGATTGATTTCGTGACCACGAACTCGCACGTGTGGCAAGAAAACTGGAATGAGCGCCTGGAAAAGGCGCAGGAGATGCTGCCGCTGATCCACCAGCTTCACCGCAAAAACAACGTCGTCACCACGATCTTCGGCCGCCCGCTGGTGGGCGTCACCGACATCGACATCATCAAGAGCCACCGCTACGCCCGCCGCATCGCGGAGCGCGAGCTGTCCACCTTCGAGACCCTGCCGATCATCCAGGAGCTGACCGAGATGAACCTGGGCTCTGCCTCCGTCGACGTGGGGCGCCTGGTCATCGGCTACGAAGAGGAAAAGGACAACTACAACAGCCTGCGCGATTACCTCGAGCAGGAGCTGGTGGAGGTCGTCGGTGCCGGCGTCAACAAGGAATGCACCGACGTCGTGCTCTACGGCTTCGGCCGCATCGGCCGCCTGCTGGCCCGCATCCTGATTGCCCGCGAGGCCGCCTACGGCGGCGTGCGCCTGCGCGCCATCGTCGTGCGCAAGAAGGGCGACGGCGACATCCTCAAGCGCGCCTCCCTGCTGCGCCGCGACTCCGTCCACGGCGCCTTCAACGGCTCCATCTCCGTGGATGAGGAAAACGAGGTCATCTGGGCCAACGGCACCAAGATCAAGGTCATCTACGCCTCCGACCCGGCCACCATCGACTACACCCAGTACGGCATCAAGGACGCCATCCTGGTGGATAACACCGGCGCGTGGCGCAACCGCGAGGGCCTGTCCCAGCACCTGGAGGCCCCGGGCATCGGCCGCGTGCTGCTGACCGCCCCGGGCAAGGGCGACATCAAGAACATCGTCTACGGCATCAACGACGGCGACATCGCCGAGGACGACAAGATCCTGTCCGCCGCCTCCTGTACCACCAACGGCATCACCCCGGTCCTCCAGGTCATCAACGAGCGCTACGGCGTGGTCCACGGCCACGTGGAGACCGCCCACTCGTTCACCAACGACCAGAACCTCATTGACAACTACCACAAGGGCGACCGCCGCGGCCGCGCCGCCGGCCTGAACATGGTCCTGACCGAGACCGGCGCCGCCAAGGCCGTGGCCAAGGCCGTCCCGGACTTCGAAGGCAAGCTGACCGGCAACGCCATCCGCGTTCCCACCCCGGACGTGTCCATGGCCGTGCTGAACCTGGAGCTGGCCTGCGAGGTCGAGCGCGAGGAGGTCAACAACTTCCTGCGTGACGTCTCGCTGCGCTCCCACCTGCGCCAGCAGATCAGCTACATCGCCTCCCCGGAGGTCGTCTCCTCCGACTTCGTCGGCTCCACCCACGCCGGCATCGTCGACGGCCTGGCCACCATCGCCAGCGGCAAGCACCTGGTGCTCTACGTCTGGTACGACAACGAGTTCGGCTACTCCAACCAGGTCATCCGCATCGTTGAGCGCCTGGCCAACGCCCGCCCGAAGGTCCTGCCCGGCCGCATCCACGCCTCGCAGCTCTAAGGCGCGTGGGAACCCGCTAAGGGCTCCCAGATAAATAAATTTCCCCGCTCGGTGGACTGTTCTACCGAGCGGGGAAATTTTTAGGTCCTGTGGTGGGCGGCCTGGGACTTATTTCTTCTTGTCCTTCTTTTTCTTCTTCTTATCCTGCTTGCCGCGCTCGAGGTCGGCAGCGACGTCGGGGACGTACTTGAACTCCTCGCGGGCCGGGCGCTCGTATTCCTGCCCATCGGAGGCCGGGCGCTGCGGGATATCCGGCAGCTCGCGGTCGATCTTCCGGTAGGGGATGGAGCCGAGCAGGTGGGAGATGACGTTGATGCGGGAGCGCTTTTTGTCCTCCGACTCGACGGTGTACCACGGCGCGGTGGGGGTGTCGGTGTGGATGAACATCGCGTCCTTGGCGCGGGAGTAGTCCTCCCAGCGGGTGATGGACTGCAGGTCCATGGGGGAGAGCTTCCAGCGGCGCAGCGGGTCGTTGCGGCGGGACTCGAAGCGGGCGATCTGCTCTTCGTCGGAGACGGAGAACCAGTACTTGCGCAGCATGATGCCGTCCTCGACCAGCATCTGCTCGAAGGTCGGGGCTTGGTGCAGGAAGCGGACGTATTCCTGATCGGTGCAAAAGCCCATGACGCGCTCGACGCCGGCGCGGTTGTACCAGGAGCGGTCGAAGATGACGATCTCGCCGGCGGTCGGCAGCTTTTCGATGTAGCGCTGGAAGTACCACTGGCCGCGCTCGCGGGAGGTGGGGGCGGGGAGGGCCTCCACGCGGCAGGAGCGCGGGTTAAGGTACTGCGTGATCCGCTTGATCGCCGAGCCCTTGCCGGCGGCGTCGCGGCCTTCCATGATGATGACCACGCGCGCGCCGGTCTCGACGACCCACTGCTGCATATCGACCAGCTCGGCCTGCAGGCGCTTGAGCTCGTCCTCGTACGCCTTCTTGTTCAGTTTGGGCGGCTTGGTGGTCTTGGCGTCTTTCTTGCTCATAGTTCAATCGTAGCCGCCGGAAGGCCGTGGGGAAAACCCATCAACAGTGAATATTAATCGGTAAAGACCGTGGTGTTTTCGATGTGGCCGAGGCCCTCAATCGCCACGCGCACGGTGTCGCCATGCCCCAGGAACTGCTGCGGGTCCCGGGCGAAGCCGACGCCCTCCGGGGTGCCGGTGACGATGACGTCGCCGGGGTTGAGCGGGTAGAGGTGCGAGCAGAAAGAGACCAGCTCGGCGACGGGGAAGATCAGGTCGTCGGTGTTGTCTTCCTGGCGAATCTCGCCATTGACCGTGGTGGTCAGCCGGGCGCCGGTCCCCGGGGACCACTCGTCCGCGGTGGTCAGCCACGGCCCGAAGCCGGAGCTGCGGTAGAAGGACTTGCCCGCGTGGAACTGGGTGGTCTGCCGCTGGAAATCTCGCAGGGTGTAGTCGTTCATGATGGCGTAGCCGGCCACGTGGGATAGCGCCCGGCTGCGATCGATGCGGTGCGCGCGGGTGCCGATGACCGCGGCGAGCTCGCCCTCGTAGTCGAGCTTGCCCTGGGCGTAGCCGGGGATAGCCACCTCGCTAAATGGCCCGGTGAGCGCGTCGGCGAATTTCACGAACAGCGTGGGCTGGTCCGGGGCCTGCCGCCCCATCTCCCGGATGTGGCGGGCGTAGTTGAGGCCGACGCAGATGATTTTCTCCGGCTGGGGGATGACCGGGGCGAGGTCCTCGTGGTCGAAGACGATGGGCTCGCCGGAGAGCTGGGCAGCTTTGCGCCAGTCGCCGCTGCGCAGCAGGGCGCCCACGTCCTCGTGGTCGAGTTCCACGCCGGTGTAGTCGCTGTCCACGCGGACGGTGGTCGTGCCGTACTGGGTCTTCAGGGTAGCGAGCCTCATAGAAGGCTATGTTAACGCCTGCAGCACCTCGTCCGCGGCATCGGCTGCGATAATCGGCACCTCCGCGGCCTCCTTCTTGGAAAACTTGGCCAGCACGAAACTGGCCGGATCCAGGCGCCCGGGCGGGCGGCCGATGCCCACCGACAGGCGCTGGTAGTCCTTGGTACCCAGGGATTTCGTGACCGAGCGCAGACCGTTGTGCCCGTGGTCGCCGCCGCCCAGGCGCAGCCGCACGGCGCCGAAGTCCTGCTCCAGCTCGTCGTGAATGATAATGATGTCCGCCGGCTGGACGGAGAAATAATTCGCCAGTGCCTTGACCGCGCCGCCGGAGGTGTTCATGAACGTGCGGGGCTGGGCCAGGATGACGCGGCGGGCACCCAGGCGCCCCGGGGCCAGCTCCGCAATCTCCGCGTTGGTTTTCCGGTTCAGGCTCAGACTGGCGGCCTGCGGCGTGGCCCGGCTGGCGAGCTCCGCGATGACCTCGTGGCCGACGTTGTGCCGGGTGCCGGAATATTCCGGCCCCGGGTTGCCCAGGCCGACGATTAGCAGGGGAGTCTCACTCATGCTCACCATTGTGGCACAGGCAAAAAGAAAGGCGGGCCGCCCCACGCACTCGGCGTGGAGGGCCCGCAGTAAGTCCCTAGCGAGGGGGCAGGGATTACTCCTCGTTGTCGGAGGAGGACTCGCCCTCGTCGACGGACTCGGCACCAGCGTCGGCGCCGCCTTCCTCAGCGGCCTCAGCGGCCTCCTCGAGCTCGGTGTCAACCTCCGGCTCGGAGATGGAGACGATGACGGTCTCCTCGTCGGCGACCAGGGTGGAGCCTTCCGGCATGGTCAGGTCGGCAGCGGTGATGACGGTGCCGTCTTCGGCGCCCTCGATGGAGACGAGGATCTCTTCCGGGATGTTGAGCACGTCCGCCTCGATCATGACGGCGTCGGCGTCCTGCAGGTACATCATGCCCGGAGCCGGCTCGCCCTCGATGGTGACCGGGACCTCGACCTCGACCTTCTCGCCGCGCTTAATGGACAGCAGGTCGATGTGGTCAACGTCTAGGGTCAGCACGTTCTGGTCGACGTGCTTGACCATGGTCAGATGCTGCTGGCCGTCGATCTCCAACTCGAGAACGGCGTTGACGCCGTGGTAACGCAGCAGGGTCTGGATTTTCAGCAGGCCGGCGGCGAAGTGGATCGGCTCGGTGTTGGAGCCGTAGATCACGCCGGGGATCTTCCACTCGCGGCGCAGGCGGCGAGCGGCACCCTTACCGAACTCGGTACGGGCTTCAGCCTTGATGACGGGGCGTTCGTTAGCCATTGTTTCTCCTTGAAGGTCGAATGTAGGTCGAAAAGTACACACGGCAAGGACTAGGCGTATAAATACGACTAAAGCCTGCCGATGGACGTCTTGGTCGAGTCACATCGCAGGCTTGGATAAGTGAAGCTTGGAATGTAGTTTTATCAATCGCGTCGATAACGGCCAACACCACGCGCGTGGTTAGTCAGCCCTCGCCGAGACAGATAGCAATCTAGCATGCGCTGCCCCGGCGACGCAATTTGCGGGCCCCGGGGCGCGGTTCCGGTTGCTCGCGTTACCACTAGGAGTCTTGCTCGGTGGCCTTCTGCGGGCGCGCCTTGACAGGGGAGTCGCCCGCGTCATCGGTAGCCGTCTTTTCGGTTGCTTCGATGGGGTTGCCGTTCGCGTCGTAGCCGGTCGGCTCGACCTCGCTGACGTAGCGTACCTGGCCGCGGTGGATGGGCTCGTAGCGGCCCTCTAGCCAGTCTTCGTCCACCTCGTAGTCCGCGGCGCTAAACGGGTTACTGGAGTCCGCGTCAAGCTCCGCGATGACCTCCTGGGACACGGATTCGCGCAGCGGCTGGGAGGCCAGGTTGGAGTGGAAGATCTCCTGGGAGAGCTCGGCGCGCTGGGCGTTGCTGAACTTCTGCTTCGGGTCGATCATGCGCAGCACTAGGGAGCGGATCTTGTCGCGTCGGCGGGACTCGGCGGTGATGATGCCGCGGCCGCGGGCCAGCCAGGTGAATATCAGCACGGCGATCATGACCAGCGCGACGTAGCCCATAATCGGGAAGACCGCGCCGACCAGGGTGGCGAAGTCCAGGAAGGACAGCACGTAGCCGACGATGACGATGACCACCAGGGTCAGGCGGAAGCGCTGCGGGGCGTGCGTGGACACGCGGCGGGACAGGCTGTAGAAGTTGCCCAGCGCGGTGGAGAAGATCATGACGTAGATGACGATGGAGGCAAACAGGCCCAGGGTGTCATTGACGTTGGTGATGATGCTCAAAGTCGGCAGGGCGTCCTCGTAGACGTCCGTGACGTTGAAGATCATGGCGATGACCATCATGACCAGCAGGACGCCGAAGAGCAGGCCGCCGATGACCCCGCCGCGGCCGGCGGTGCGCACGTCGATGGTGTCGCCGCCCATGATGATACCCATTGACACACCACCCATCATGGCAATCCCGACGTAGTTGAAGGTGGACACCCACCAGTTCGGCAGGGTGGTCTCCACGTTATCGATGCCGAACTGGCCCACGGCGGCGAGATCAGACGGGGCGTTCATGAAGGAGTAGACCGCGGCGATGACCAACAGGGCGACCACGAACGGGGTGATAGAGCCCAGGGTGTTGGTGACCTTCTCAACGTTCATCATGCCGCAGATGATGACGGCGACGGCCATCAGCGTCGAGCCCACCCAGAGCGGCAGACCGAACTGCTGGTTGAGGTTGGCGCCGGCGCCGGCCAGCATCACGAAGGAAATGCAAAACTGCGTGAAGGTGATGGAATAGTCCACGAAGCGAGCCAGGAACTTGCCGGCCACGCTGGAAAAGACGCGGTCGTGGGAGGTGGCCTGGAAATAGCTCCCGTACTGCATGGCGATCATGGCCGCGAGGGGCATCAGTACCAGCGCGATGACGGCGCCGATGACGCCCCACCAACCGAAGGCGGCGTAATACTGCAGCATTTCTTGGCCGGAGGCGAAACCGGCGCCGACAGTACAACTGAAGTACGCCATTCCCAGCATGAGAGCTTTTTTCACTAACAGTCCTTCCACGTTGAAATTTTCAACAACAACGTAGGACTATAGCGGCTGTGCTGGGAAGATGCTAGCCGGCTGTGTATCCACCGTCGACCATGTGGGCGCTGCCGGTGATGTAAGACGCGTCCGGGGACAGCAGGAAACGCACCAGGTGAGCCACCTCTTCCGGCTGGCCTAGGCGGCCCAACGGGTGGGAATTGATGACGCGGTGCAAGGCCTCATCATCCATGTCCTTGGCCAGGCGGGAGCCGCGCACATAAGCCGGGCACACGCAGTTGATGCGGATGGCCTTGGAGCCGTACTCCAGGGCGGCGCTCTTGGTCAGTCCCACCACGCCGTGGTTGGCGGCGGTGTAGGCGGAATTGCCCGCCGAGGCGAAAGCGCCGTGCACGGACGCGACGTTGACAATCGAGCACGACGAGGTCCGCTCCTGGTCCATGAACTGCTCGAGCTGGTAGCGCATGCCGTAGGCCACGGCATTGAGGTTGCGGTCGATGAGCTGGTCCCACTCGCTCACGGCGAATTCGCCGGTGTGGTCGTCGCTGCCGCCGTAGCCGGGGCAGTTAACCGCCAGGTGCAGCCCGCCGTAGGTCTGGACAGCCAAGTCGACGGCGTCGCGGTGCGCGGCCTCCACGGTGGTGTCCATGACGTGGCCGGTCACCTCCGCGCCGGCGGCGCGGAGCTTTTTCACCAACTGTCCCAGCAGCTGCGGGTCCTCGTCCGCGACAACCAGGCGAGCACCCCACTCGCTGAGTTCTTCGGCCACCGCGGCACCGATCCCGTAGCCGGCCCCGATGACCAAGGCTACCCGGCCGTCGAAATTAGAAAACCTACCCATGAGTGTCCTTCCTTGTGGTCGTGGCTCCCTCACCGGTGCGACCCGCCGGAACGTTCAAGCGTTCCGGCTCACGGTCACGCCGGGGGAGTTGCCTAGGGCACCCAGGGTAGTGATTTTTTCTTAGTCTTGCGGCTCAAACAGGGTAGTAACCGAACCGTTTTCGAAGATCTCGTGGATCGTACGGGCCAGCAGCGGCGCGATGGACAGCACCGTCAGGTTGGACCAGCCCTCGGTGGACTGCGGCAGGGTGTCGGTCGTGATGACCTCTTCTGCGCCGCACTCCGACAGGCGCTCGCGCGCCGGATCGGAGAAAACACCGTGGGTGCAGGCGATGATGACCTTGCGGGCACCGGCCTCCTTGAGGACGCGGACCGCGCCGGCGATGGTGCCGCCGGTGTCAATCATGTCGTCCAGCAGGATGCAGTCGTGGCCCTCGACGTCGCCGACGACGCGGTTGGACACGGTCTGGTTGGCCACCTCGGTGGAGCGGGTCTTGTGGACGAATGCCAGCGGGGCGTCGCCCAGCTCGTGGGCCCACTTCTCGGCGACCTTGACGCGGCCAGCGTCCGGGGAGACCACGGTGATGTTGTCCGTGGCGTAGGTCTTCTTGATGTAGTCGGTCAGGATCGGCATGGCGTGCATGTGATCGACCGGGCCATCGAAGAAGCCCTGGATCTGGTCGGTGTGCAGGTCGACGGAGACAATACGGTCTGCGCCGGCGGCCTGCAGCAGGTCGGCGACCAGGCGGGCGGAGATGGGCTCGCGGCCGCGGTGCTTCTTATCCTGTCGCGCGTAAGGGTAGAACGGCAGGATGGCGGTGATGCGCTTGGCGGAACCGCGCTTGAGCGCATCGATCATGATGAGCTGCTCCATCAGCCACTTGTTCAGCGGCTGGGTGTGGGACTGCATGACGAAGCAGTCGGCACCACGCACGGATTCCTCGAAGCGAATGAAGATTTCGCCGTTCGCGAAGTCGCGGGCGGTGGTGGGGACTAGGTCCGTCTTGAGCTCCTTGGCTACGGCCTCAGCCAGATCCGGGTGTGCGCGCCCGGAAAACAGCTTCATGTTTTTGCTGCTGCCAGTGATTTTGCCAGTCATAGCGAGTTAAAAACCCTTCTTAATTGTGGTCGCCGTTATGTGGTTCGCCTTGCGCGCGGGCCGCCGCTTCCGCCGCCGGGGTGCCCGGCCGCTTCTTCTGCACCCAGCCCTCGATATTGCGCTGCTTGCCACCAGAGACAACGAGTGCTCCTGCCGGAACATCGTCCTTGATTACTGTACCCGCTCCGGAATACACGCCGTCACCGACCGTCACCGGAGCAATAAACATGGTGTCCGAGCCGGTGCGGACGTAGTCGCCCACGGTGGTGTGGTGCTTGTTCACGCCGTCGTAGTTGACGAACACGGAGGACGCACCGATGTTGGACTCGCGGCCGACAGTCGCGTCCCCGATATAGGTCAGGTGCGGGACCTTGGAGCCCGGGCCGATGTGGGCCTTCTTGGCCTCGACGAAGCCGCCCAGCTTGCCCTTCTCACCCAGGACGACGCCCGGGCGGATGTAGGTAAACGGCCCGACGATGGCCTCGGTGCCGATGACCGAGCCTTCGCCGTGGGTGCGGATGACGCTGGCGCCGGCGCCCACCTGCATGTCGGTCAGGGTGGTGTCCGGGCCCACCACGGCGTTATCGCCGATGGAGGTCGTGCCCCACAACTGGGTGCCGGGGTGGATGGTCACGTCCTGGCCGATGGTCACGCCCACACCAATCCAGGTGGTTTCCGGATCGACGACGGTGGCCCCGCCGCGCATGGCCTCTTCGACCAGGCGGCGGTTGAGCTCGCGACCGGCGGCGGCCAGCTGGATGCGGTCGTTGACGCCGGCCAGCTCCGCCGGGTCCGGGGCGCGGAAGGCGCCGACTGCCTGGCCGTCCTCGCGGGCGATCTCCAGCACGTCGGTGATGTAGAGCTCGCCCTGGGCGTTGTTGGTGTCCAGGCGGGTCAGCGCGGAGCGCAGCGTGGCGGCGTCGAAAGCGAAGACGCCGGAGTTGACCTCGCGGATAGCGCGCTGGGCGTCGCTGGCGTCTTTGTGCTCGACGATGGCCTGCACGCTGCCATCCTCGGCGCGCTCGATGCGACCGTAGCCGGTGGGGTTATCCAGCTCCATCGACAGCACGGTGACCGCGTTGCCGGCCTCCTGGTGCGCAGCGCGCAGGCCGTCGATGGTCTCGGCGCGCAGCAGCGGGACGTCGGCGTTGGTGACGATGACGGTGCCGTCGAAGTCGGGCAGCGGTTCCAGGCCGCACTGGACGGCGTGCCCGGTGCCGTTTTGTTCTTCCTGGACCGCCTGCAGGATCTCCCGGTCGAGCTCCTCGGCGAGCTGGTCGACGGCGGGGGAGACCTGGTCACGCTGGTGGCCGACGACGGCCACGAGGTGTTCGGGCTCCAGCCCGGCGGCGGCATAGAGGCTGTGTCCTAACAGGCTGCGGCCGCCGATGCTGTGCAAAGTCTTCTGCGTTGCAGACTTCATGCGGGTGCCAGCGCCGGCGGCGAGAACGATGACGGCTACGGGTTGCGGGCTTGCCACGTGGGGAACTCTCCAAAATCTTAATCGGCGAAAGTGCAATAAGTTTTTCGCTAAACATCATATAGCGGACCGCGCCCAGCCGCGTTCTTTTGAGCAGACACGTTGCGCCGCCCCGGGGCGCTACTTAGCTGGAGACGTCCTCGAGCTGCCGGGCCCGCCAGACGCCCACCGCGCCGACCAGGGCCAAAAAGAGCAGCGCAGCCGAGGGGCCGGCCAAAGCGATGAGGGCGGAGATACCGCCGACCACCAGCAGCATGACGCCCATCATGGTGTTGGCGGCGCCGACGTACCGGGTGCGCTGGTCGCCCTCGGCCATGTCCACCACGTAGGTCTTGCGGGCCACGCGGATGGAGGTGTGCGCCAGGGTGACCACGAAGAAGCCGGCGGGAAGCAGCCACTGGTTGACCGCGGCCGGCAGGACGGCATCGGCAGCCACGATAAGGACCAAGACCACGGAGGCCACCGCGGCGCCGCCGGCCATGACGTTGCGGGAAGACCTGTCGGAAAAGACACCGGAGACCCGCCCGCCGACGAGCGAGGCCACCCCGGAGGCCAGGAGGAACGAGCCCAGGCCGCCGAGTAGGGTATCACCGTTGCGCTGGGCCAGGGTAACGATGAACGTCGTCGATAGTGCGGAGACTAACAGCAGGGATCGGACGTTGACGAACTGTCTAAAGCGGCGGTCACCGGTGTATAACTGCCACGTGTCTTGCCACCAGTTGGCCGCGGGCGGTGCTTGTTCTTCCTTGGTGACCGGCTCGGCGATGCCGCGGAAGACCAGCGTGGCCACCGCCCAGGTCAGCGAACCAGCAACAACCAGCATGCCGAGGGCCCACTGTGGCAAGTGCCCGGTGAGCACGATGAAGATACCGACCAGCAGGGTGGCCGCGCCCCCGACCGCGGTGGCCCGGCCGGTGACCTGGCCGCGGGTGCCCTTGGAAATCGTGCGGCCCTGGACGTCCTTGCCCGCGATGGAGCACAGCGCCCGGGATACGGACAGCGCCGCGAGCGCCAGCAGGACGCCGGCGCCGAGCAGCCAGCCGCTGGCGACGATGATGACAAGGCCGATGAGGAAAGCGGAAACGGCCTGGCCGATAGAGCCCAGCATCCACAGCTTCTTGCGGCTGTTGTGCGTGGTCACCCAGGGAGTGAGCGCGGCCTGCGGCAGCATGGAGCCCGACTCGCGGAAGGGCACCAGCAGGGCGGTGAAGAAGTGAGGAACGCCGGCTGCCTGGAAAGCCCACGGAAGCACCGTCTTGGCGGAGACTACCTGGTCACCCAGGTTTTGTAGACCGTTGGCCCAGACGAAACGCCGCGCGTTGTGGGATTCCCAATTTTTGTTTTCCATGGCGTCGAGCTTATTGGGCGAGGTGCTTTTTAGGTAGTAAGGCCGGCCTCGCCGCAACCCGACTGAGCAGGACTTCGGCCCGGCGGTGGGGATTAAGGGTGTGAATAAATTCGGCGAGATCCCAACCGATGTGAGATTGTGCGCGGCGGCTCAAACGCGGGGCGGCTGGCGCGGCCGGTGGCCTAGGCTGGAGGGAGTATCAATTTTCACGGTTTTGTGAAGGCAAAGGTGATTGTTTATGCTCGCACGTGCCCATGTGTACCGTCCGTTCAACCGGCGTATGTTCTTCCGCGGCACGCTCGTCGCCGCCCTAGGGGCGGCCGCCGCCCCGGCGCTGGCGGCGTGTTCCGATAGCCAGTCGAGCCAGCAGCCCGAACCGCGCGGCTACGACGGTGAGCCGCGCGAGCTGGCCATTCCTCCTCTCTATGAGGGCACGCTGGAGGGCACAACTCGTACGTTCACCCTGCAGGCCCAGGCCGGGCACGCCGAGATCCTGCCCGGCCAGCCGCGCACGCGCACCTGGGGCTTCAACGGCGACTACCTGGGCCCGACGCTGCGCGCCAAGAAGGGTGAAGAGGTCAAGGTCCGCGTAGAAAACAACCTGCCGGAGATGACCACCGTCCACTGGCACGGGATGAAGCTGCCGGCCTATGCCGACGGCGGCCCGCATTCGCCCATCGAGCCGGGTCAGAGCTGGGAGCCGTCCTGGACGGTGGCGCAGCCGGCCGCCACGGTGTGGTACCACCCGCACCCGCACGGGCAGACCGCCGTGCAGGCCTACCGCGGGCTGGCGGGCATGTTCATCCTGGACGACGAGGTCTCTGAGTCCTTGGAGATCCCGCACGACTACGGCGTGGACGATATCCCGGTCGTGCTCTGCGATCTCAAGTTCACCGATGCTGACCAGCTGGATAACCGGATCGATGACACCCTGGGCCTGATGGGCACCACGCCGGTGGTCAACGGTCAGACCAACTGCTTCTTCCAGGCCACCACGCGCCGGGTGCGGCTGCGCTTCTTAAACGGCGCGACCATGCGCTTCTACACGCTCAGCCTGGACAACGACGCCCCCTTCCAGGTCATCGCCACCGACTCCGGGCTGCTGGGCGCCCCGGTGGAGGCCGACGATATCCTGATCGGCCCCGGCGAGCGCGTCGAAGCCTTGGTGGACCTGGCCCCGGGCGAGGAGATCAAGCTGGTCTCCCGGCCGCGCGAGGACCGCTTTGGCATCCCCGAAAACGGCGAATACACCGTGGATTTCGGCTTCCAGGATTCCTTCGACCTGCTGACCCTGCGCGGCCCGCAGGACTCCGCGCCGGAGGCTCCGGCGCTGCCGGCAAAGCTCGACCCGGCCGCTGAGGAGACCCCCACTAGGGAAGGGCTGAAGGAGCGCACGTTCGTGCTCAATACCTTCCTTATTAACGGCGAGTCCATGGACATGGCCCGCGTGGACGAGGTGATTGATCATGACAAGCCGGAAATCTGGCACGTGGAAAACGAGAACGCGGACTGGCCTCACAACTTCCACATCCACAATTCCCGGTTCAAGATCCTAGAATTCGACGGGCAGGGGATTGAGGTTCCCACCCAGGGCTGGAAGGACACCATCGACCTGCCGCCCAAGGCGACGGCGACCCTGTTGGTGGAATTCGGCTATTACCCGGATCCGACGATCCCCTATATGTTCCACTGCCACATGCTCCTGCACGAGGACGAGGGCATGATGGGTCAGTTCGTCGTGGTAAAGCCTGGCGACGAGCCCGACGTGCGCGTCAACCCGGCGGCGATGACCTTCGACGAGCATGCCGGGCACTCGTCTAGCCACGCCCAGCACGGCTCCATCGACGCCTCCCGCAGCCCGTATGCGCCCACCAGCGGGGCGCAACCCGCGGGTGGTGCGGACGAACCGGCCGCGCGCGGCAACCCGGGCGGGCACCAGTCCAATCTGGACGCCAAGTAGCCGGCACAGCTGTCTAAAGGCATCCGGGCGGGGAGAAGCTCCGCCCGGATGCCTATTGTTGTAAGCATGCACGACGTCGATCCGCTCATCTCCACCCTCTATCAAGTCTTTGATCTGATCGGAGTGGTCCTCAACGGCATCATCGGCGGGACAATCGCCCGCAAGCGGGAATTCGACATCGTCGGCTTCATCTTCCTCGCGCTGTTTTCGGCCCTGGCCGGCGGCATGATGCGCGACATGCTCATCGGGGCGGGCGCGGCCGCCGCCGTCTCGGATCCGGCCTACCTGGGGCTCGCGTGCGTGGGCGCGCTCGTGGCGTTCCTGACGGACCTGAAGGGCAAGGTCTGGGAGATCTTCAAGGTCCACGCCGACGCCATCATCCTAGGCGTGTGGTCCACCACCGGGTGCGTGAAGGCGCTGTCGCACGGCATGCCGCTGATCGCCTGCGTGTTTATGGGCGTGCTGACGGCGGTGGGCGGGGGAATGATCCGCGATATCGCCTCCGGGCAGATCCCGGGCATCTTCGGCGGCAGCCCGCTCTATGCCGTCCCGGCGATTGTCACCGGCGTGGTCATGGTGGGCTTTTCCATCTCCGGCTACCAGGCGCTGGGTATGTTGGTCGCGCCGCTGGTGGGCACCGGGCTGGCGGTGCTGGCCTACTGGCGCGGCTGGGTGCTGGCTCGGCCTGGGCGTGCCCCGGTGAACTACACCGCGGAACACATGGCGCAATTCGTGCGGCGGGCGGGAAACCGCTGGTGGGGTGGCCGGCAGAAGTAGTTTCCGCGCGCGGGCCGGCGATGGCAGGCCGGTGATAAACGTTCTGAAACTGATAAAAATTAGTCTGCACGGGCCGCGAAAACCCTTGAGAAAACTTTGTCAGTCGTGCAAAAAGGGTGGTTTTGCGCGCCTTTAAACGGTACGGGCGTATCGCTATGGGCCAATAAATGCGCTGCGTACGGTGCATTTCTGAGTGTTTGGTCACATTGCAGTCATTTTCTTGGGATTTGCAGCAAATTTATTTGCACAAGCCACGGGGGAGGGATAAAGTTACAACTAACACGAAAGGGAAATCGAGTGGCAGCCGTCACAAGGGTTCCAGATGGCAGTCCCACCCGAGTCCTGAAAGTGGCTCACATATCGCACTACTGGGAGAGACAACAATGTCCACAATCATCAACCCGCAGAACGCCGCCGGGTCAGAATCCGGCTCTGGCGATTCTCAGGCCGTCAACGCACAGAACACGGCCACCCTTCTTGCCGACGAAAAGCCCACCGTGGATCCTCGCGGTTGGCACAAGACCGACACGGTCTGGATGCTGAGCCTGTTCGGTACCGCAATTGGTGCCGGCGTCCTCTTCCTCCCGATCAACGCCGGCCAGGGCGGCATCATCCCGCTCATCATCATGACGCTGGTCGCGTTCCCGATGACCTTCATGGCTCACCGCGCACTGACCCGCTTCATGCTCTCCAGCTCCAACCCGGACGCTGACCTGACCCAGGTGGTCGAGGAGCACTTCGGCCCGAAGGCCGGCATGGCCATGACCATCCTGTACTTCCTGTCGGTGTACCCGATTCTGCTGGTCTACTCGGTCACCATCGTCAACACGGTCTCCAGCTTCATGCAGCACCAGCTGGGCATCGAGCCGCCGTCACGCTGGCTCCTGTCCGCCATCCTGGTCGGTGGCCTCATCCTGATTGTCCGCATGGGTAACGACTTCGTGGTCAAGGCCATGTCCGTCCTGGTCTTCCCGTTCATCGCCATCCTGGTCCTGCTGTCCCTGTACCTCATCCCGAACTGGTCGGGCGCTCTGTTCAGCACCTTCGACATGAGCGAAATCTCCCGTGTGTCCGGTCACGGCCTGGGTGTTACCCTGCTGCTGCTGGTCCCGGTTATGGTCTTCTCCTTCAACCACTCGCCGATTATCTCCTCCTTCGCCAAGGCAAAGCGCCAGGAGTACGGTGCAGCTGCCGATAAGAAGACCGGTCAGGTCCTGGCCGCCGCTGAGGCCCTCATGGTCGGCGTGGTTATGTTCTTCGTCTTCAGCTGCGCGCTGTCCCTGTCCCCGGAGAACGTGGCAGAGGCCAAGGAACAAAACATCACCATCCTGTCCTACCTGGCCAACCACTTCGATGACCCGATTATCGCTTGGGTCGCCCCGATTGTCGCCATCATCGCCGTTGCCAAGTCCTTCCTGGGCCACTACCTCGGTGCAGCCGAAGGCTTCGAAGGCATCGTCGTCAAGTCCTCCGGCGGCCGCCTGGAGCGCAACAAGGCTCTGGAAACCGGCACCCTCATCTTCATGCTGGTCTCCGCATGGCTGGTTGCTTGGGCTAACCCGTCCATCCTGGGCATGATTGAGACCCTGTGCGGCCCGACGATTGCCATCCTGCTCTTCCTGATGCCGCAGTACGCCATCCACAAGATTGACGCCCTGAAGAAGTTCCGCGGAAACTTCGGCAACTACTTCATCACCGTCATCGGCATCGTGGCCGTTGCCACCATCGTCTACAACATCATCCAGGTCTTCTAAGACCGCTTCCTCCGCCCCCACTTCGGTACTCCCACTTCGGGAAATAGGAAAACTTCGGAAAGGTATTCCAGCCATGTTCGTCAGTATCTTTGAAATGTTCAAGATTGGTATCGGGCCCTCTAGCTCCCACACCCTGGGGCCAATGAAGGCCGGCCGCCAGTTCGTCGATGAACTCGAGCGCGCCGAAATCATCGACCGGGTCGACCGCATCCACGCAGAGGTCTACGGCTCCCTGTCCCTGACGGGTAAGGGCCACGCCACCGACGACGCCATCATCATGGGCGTGGCTGGTAACGAGCCCGAGACCGTCGACATCGACGAGATGCCGGTCTTCCTGGCCAAGGTGCGCGCCACCAACAAGCTAGAAATCGGCTCCGCCGAGCGCATGGTCGACTTCGACGACATCGTCTTCCGCTCCGACTTCCACCCGGCTCACGAGAACACCATGTCCCTGACCGCCTACAACGGCGACGAGGTCGTCATGGAGAAGTTCTACTGTTCCATCGGTGGCGGCTTCATCGTGGAGGCCGATGAAGTCGGCGGCGCCTGCGCCCCGCACCAGCCGGTACCGTACGCTTACCCGACCGCCGCGGCCCTGCTCGACCTGTGCAATCGTCACGACCTGTCCATCCCGGAGCTGGCCATGGCCAACGAAATCGAGGCTCACGGCGAGAAGGCAGTGCGCGAGCACATGGCCAAGGTCTGGGACGTCATGAAGGAAGGCATCCAGCGCGGCATCACCACTGAGGGCACGCTGCCGGGCAAGCTGCACGTCCCCCGCCGCGCAGCCGTGCTGTACAAGCGCCTGACCGAAAAGCCGAACGGCGGCAACGACCCGCTGAGCGCAATGAGCTGGCTGAACGTCTTCGGCCTGGCCGTCAACGAGGTCAACGCCTCCGGCGGGCGCGTGGTTACCGCCCCGACCAACGGTGCCTGCGGCATCGTCCCGGCCGTGCTGGCTTACTACGACAAGTTCATCTCCCCGGTCGACGAGGACACCTACCGCGACTACTTCCTGACCTGCACCCAGGTGGGCGCGCTGTTCAAGATGAACGCCTCCATCTCCGGCGCTGAGGTTGGCTGCCAGGGTGAGGTGGGCGTGGCCTGCTCCATGGCAGCGGCCGGCCTGGCCCAGCTCATGGGTGGCACCCCTGAGCAGGTGTGCGCCGCTGCCGAAATCGGCATGGAGCACAACCTGGGCCTGACCTGCGACCCGGTCTGCGGCCAGGTGCAGGTGCCCTGCATCGAGCGCAACGCGGTCGGCGCCGTCAAGGCCGTCAACGCGGCCCGCATGGCCCTGGAGCGCGAGTCCGACCCGACCGTGTCCCTGGACAACGTCATCGAGACCATGTACCAGACCGGTAAGGACATGAACTCCAAGTACCGGGAGACCTCCGAGGGCGGTCTGGCCACCGTTCTCTTCCCCCGACTGCTGCCTTGCAGCTAAACTTACTGAATACGTAAGAATACTCACAGCAAAATATTGAGCCCCTACCAGAGATAAGGAACGCGGACATGCACACGGCATTGAAAGACCTCATCACCTCCGCACCGGTGAAAGACACGGCCGACCTGCATGCCCGCTACGTTCCGCTGGTGGAGTTCATGGGCCAGGCGATGGGCCCCAACTGTGAGGTTGTCCTGCACGACCTGACCGTGCCGGATGAGTCCATCATCGCCATCGTCAACAGCCACATCAGTGGCCGTGAGGTCGGCGGCCCGGTAACGGACTTCGCCCTGTGGTTCATGAAGCAAGGCTCCCACGACTCCATCCCGTTCGTGGCGGGCTACCGCTCAGTCAACGCCGTCGGCCGCATCTGCCGTTCGTCCAGCTACTTCATCCGGGATGAGTCCAACGAACTCATCGGGATGGTCTGCGTGAACGTCGACATCACCGAACTCGTCAACGTGCAGCGCCTAGCCGGCAGCCTCATCGGCGAATCCCGCGACAGCGCTGCTGAGGGAGCTCCCATGCCGACCACAGCCGAGGCCAAGCGCCGGGCGGTGGAGCTCGCCCAAGCCACGAGCGCGGCTGCCGTCTCCAACACGACCAACACCGGTTCGGACGAGGCGGAGGAAGAAAACCACCACTCCCTAGAAAGCTTGCGGACCAACCTGGAGTCCCTCCTAGAGTCCATGCTGGATACCGCACTAGAAAAGCAAGGCGCTGCGCCAAACCAGATGCGTCGAGACGAACGTCTGGAAGTTGTTGCGGACCTTGAAGAAGCAGGCTTCTTCCTGCTCAAAGGTGGAATCGCCGCAGCAGCGGAGCGTCTGGAAGTCTCCGAGCCCACTGTGTACCGCGACCTCGTGAAGGTCCGCAGCTAAGCAGCTCGGAGCTGCGATATGGAAGCGCCCCCGCAGGTGACCTGATGGTTGCTTGCGGGGGCGCTTTTAGTGATCAGTGGGTCGGCGGATTCTAAACCTCGCCGCCCAGGTAGACGGGCACGCCGTGCGTGCGCATCGCGAGCTCGCAGGCGCGCTGCTCCCAGCCCAGGCTGCGACCGTCGAGCTGCTGTTCCGACTCGGTGCTCGGGTAGACGACGATCGTCTCTTGCTCGTGCAGGTCGCTGAGCTTGGCCGCGTCCTCGTCCATGCGGGCAAACAGGGCGCGCACGTCTTCGTTGAGCCCTATCGGGATGCGCATGGCCCCGGCGATCCAGCGGGCGTAGGTGCGCGGGGCGACGCTTAGGGCGTGGGCCATGCCGGCGTTGTCCAAACCCAGCAGGTGCTGGGAGGCCTTGAGCTCGCCGCGGGTGATGGAGACGGGAGTCTCAGTCACCTCGTATTTGACGTCCGGCACACCCCAGACGTGGATGGCTAAATCGCACAAGGTATCCGAGTTCAGGGGACGCGGGTCGTTGATCTCTGCGACCTCGTCCTCGTCCAATTCGGACTCATCGTAAGGGGAGACCGCGTGGACCTGGTCCAGCCAGCAGTCCATATTTATGCCCTGGCCTAGGGCCTCGTCGATGAGCTTCTTGCGCACTTCCGGGAGCGTTTCGCCCCAGACCTCCACGTCGTACTCGAACTGGGCTGCGCTGATGATGTAGGTCATGTCTTAACTCCTTGGTCAAAGATGAGGGGAGTGGGTTACCAGAACTGTGTGGAGCGCCCGTTGTCTCGCTCAGGCGGCGCGGGAATCCGCACCTGTGGCGGTGACGGGTGTGGTGGTGCCGGGTTCGGTGAAGACACTTGACTTGTGCATTTCGGACTCTCTTCCGTAATAGATGGCCGGGACCTTTTCCCTTGCCGTCTGGGGCCGAGCTTATGCGGCAATCAGATGCTTGTCTAGTGCTAGGCGCGCTAAGTGGGGAGCGAGGAATTCCACGACAATTCCACGACGAAAAACAAAAATTAGCCCCTGGAAAGTCTGGGTTGGTTGGACGGCGGATACGCAAAACCCGCCCTACCAGTGAAAACTGCTCAGGGCGGGTAAAGGGAAAGCTTCCCCACCAGGACTCGAACCTAGAATGACGGTACCAAAAACCGTAGTGTTGCCGATTACACCATGGGGAATCACGACGCTTCATTGGTGAGGCGTTGTGCCCTAACAGACTACCTTACGGGCCGGGGATCGGAATAATCGGGTTGTGGCGTCGTAGGCAGGGGCGGCGACGGCGTCGTGGGTGGTCGGTGGGGCCCGGGCGCTGGGCGGGGTGGCAGGCCCGGTGGTGCCTGCAGGGGGCATCGGCGGCTAGGCTTTAAGGCATGGTGAAACGACGCATGACGGGCCGCCAGCGGCGCGAACAGCTGCTGGCTGTGGGCCGGGCGGCCTTTGCGGAGCTAGGTTTCGATGGGGCTAGTGTCGAGGAGATTGCGGCGCGGGCTGGGGTCTCAAAACCGGTGGTCTACGAGCACTTCGGGGGCAAGGAAGGGCTCTACGCGGTGGTTGTTGACCGGGAGATGGTGGCGCTGGAGGCCGTCATTACGGAGGCGATCGAGCACGGCAGCTGGCGGGAGCGCATTGAGCAGGCCGCGCTGGCGTTGTTGACCTACGTGGAGGAGGAAACCGACGGTTTCGTCATCCTGGTGCGCGACTCCAAGCCGGGCACGGAGCGCTCCTACGGCACGTTGTTGAATACGGCGGTCGGCCAGGTCAGCTATATACTGGGCCAGGCTTTTGCCCGCCGGGGCCTGGACGAGGAATTGGCTACGCTCTACGGGCAGGCGCTGGTTGGGATGGTTTCCACCACGGCACTATGGTGGCTGGATGTACGCCAGCCGGACAAAGAGGTCGTGGCCGCGCATATTGTTAATTTGTGTTGGAATGGGCTCTCCGGCATGCAAGCCCAGCCGAAGCTCGTCGCGCCGCCGGCCGGTGGCGCGGGGCAGACACAGGAAGAGGAGAATTAATGACGGCAATGCTGGCCGGCCTGCTCAAGGTCGCGGCCTCCGATCCGAAGCTTAAAGGCCTGGCCGCCCAGGTGGGGGAGCGCGCCCTGCACATCACTGGCATTGACCAGGCTCGTCCCTGGGCGATTGGCACGCTGGCCAACCAGGCGCCGGTGCTGGTGGTCACCGCGACCGGCCGTGAGGCGGAGGATCTCAGCGCCGAACTGGCAGCCTTGCTGGGCGATGCCGTGGCTTATTTCCCTGCCTGGGAGACGCTACCGCACGAGCGGCTGAGCCCGGGCGTGGATATCATCGGCCGGCGCGCGCAGGTCCTGGACCGGCTATCGCGCGGCGACGTGCGCGTGGTGGTCACCGCGGCGCGCGGCTTTAGCCAGCCGATCCTCCAGGAGGTGGACGGCCGGGCGCCGATCCACCTCGCGGAGGAGGAAGAACACGACCTCACCGAGCTCGTTAAGGCCCTGGATTTTAAGTCCTACCGCCACGTGGATATGGTGGCCCGGAAGGGCGAATACGCCATCCGCGGCGGGATCCTGGACGTCTACCCGACGACGATGGACTACCCGGTGCGCGTGGAGTTCTGGGGCGACGAGATTACCGATATCCGGCAGTTCTCCGTGGCCGATCAGCGCACCATCCCCGAGATCGAGGTCGGCGCCGTCGACGTCTATCCCGCCCGCGAATTGCCCGTTACTGACGCGGTCGCGAAGCGGGCCGGGGAACTGGCCCAGAAGCACCCGGGCAACCCCGCCCTGGTGGAACTGCTGACCAAGCTGAGCGAGAAGATCCCCGCCGACGGCATGGAGGCGCTGCTGCCGGCGCTCAGCGATAGCCCGATGGTCACCCTGACAGACTTCCTGGACGCGAGCGCCCACGTGGTCCTGGTGGCGCCGGAGAAGATCCGCACGCGCATTTCGGACCTGGTCGACACGGACGCGGAGTTCATGGCCGCCGGCTGGGAGGCCGCCGCCATGGGCGCAGACGGCCCGCTGGCCACGGAGGGCCTCGACCTGTCGGCGGCCAGCTTCCGCGACTACGACGAACTGTCGGACCTGGTCACCGACTGCGGGCGCCCGCTGTGGACCTTCGCGCCACCCGGCATGTTCGCCGCCGACGAGGCCGAGACCCTGCCGCTCGAATTCGAGCCGGGCCCCACCCCGCGCGGGGATCTCAAGGCTATCGACCAGATGATGGCGGAACTGCTCGCCCACACCCAGGCCGGCGGCCGGGCGGCGTTCATCGCGCCCACCCACGGCGCCATCAAGCGCATGGTGGAACGTTTCGCCGAGAAGGGGATACCCACCGAGGTTGCCACCCCGGGCTGGGAGCCCAGCCCGGGCAAGGTCACCCTGTACCAGGCGCTCAGCCACGCCGGCCTGGTCTTCCCCAAGGTGCGCAAGCTCAAGGACGCGGAAGCCCTGCCGCTGGTCGTCATCACGGAAACCGACCTGACCGGCAACCGAGTGGGCGATATCGCCGGCGCCAAGCGCCGCCCGGCCAAGCGCCGCAACAAGGTCGATCCCCTGGCCCTGAAGCAGGGCGATTTCGTCGTGCACGAAACCCACGGCATCGGCCGTTTCCTCAAGATGGCCGAGCGCACCATCAAGGCCGGGGACGAGACCTCGCGGCGCGAGTACATCGTGCTGGAATACGCCGCCTCCAAGCGCGGCCAGCCGGCGGACCAGCTGTGGGTGCCCATGGACTCGCTGGATCTGCTGAGCAAATACACCGGAGGCGAGGCCCCGAAGCTGTCCAAGATGGGCGGCTCGGACTGGAAGAACACCAAGAAGAAGGCCCGGGCCGCCGTGCGCGAAATCGCCGGCGAGCTGGTGGAACTCTACGCCAAGCGCCAGGCCGCCCCCGGGCACGCCTTCGCGGAGGACTCGCCCTGGCAGCAGGAGATGGAAGACAACTTCCCCTTCGTGGAGACCGAGGACCAGATGCTGGCCATCGACGCGGTCAAGCACGACATGGAATCCACCGTGCCGATGGACCGCGTCGTGGTGGGCGATGTCGGCTACGGCAAGACCGAGGTCGCCGTGCGCGCGGCCTTCAAGGCCGTCCAGGACGACAAGCAGGTCGCGGTCCTGGTGCCGACCACGCTGCTGGCCCAACAGCACTACAACACCTTCACCGAGCGCATGGCGGGCTTCCCGCTGGAAGTGAGGGTGCTCTCCCGCTTTACCACCCAGAAGGAGGCCAAGGAGATCGTCTCCGGCCTGGCGGATGGCACGGTCGACATCGTCATCGGCACCCACCGCCTGCTGCAGACCGGGGTGTACTGGAAGCAGCTGGGGCTCATCATCGTGGACGAGGAGCAGCGCTTCGGCGTCGAGCACAAGGAACACATCAAGGCGCTCAAGGCTTCGGTTGACGTGCTGACGATGTCCGCCACGCCCATCCCGCGCACGCTGGAGATGTCCATGGCTGGCATCCGCGAGATGTCCACCATTCTCACCCCGCCGGAAGACCGGCACCCGGTGCTGACCTACGTCGGCGCCTACGAGGACAAGCAGGTCGCGGCCGCCATCCGGCGCGAGCTGCTGCGTGACGGCCAGACCTTCTTCATCCACAACAAGGTCGCGGACATCGAGAAGAAGGCGCGCGAAATCCGGGAGCTCGTGCCGGAGGCGCGCGTGGTGGTCGCCCACGGGCAGATGCCCGAGGAGGTCCTGGAAAAGACCGTTCAGGGTTTCTGGGACCGTGAGTATGACGTGCTGGTGTGCACGACCATCGTGGAGACCGGCCTGGATATCGCCAACGCCAACACCCTGATCGTGGAAAACGCCCACCACATGGGCCTGTCCCAGCTGCACCAGCTGCGCGGCCGCGTGGGGCGCTCCCGCGAGCGCGGTTATGCCTACTTCCTCTACCCGAAGGGCGCAACACTCAGCGAGACCAGCTACGACCGCCTGGCCACCATCGCGCAGAACAACGACCTGGGCGCCGGCATGGCCGTGGCGATGAAGGACCTGGAGATGCGCGGCGCGGGCAACGTGCTGGGCGCCCAGCAGTCCGGGCACATCGCCGGCGTCGGCTTCGACCTCTACGTGCGCCTGGTGGGCGAGGCCGTGGAGACCTTCAAGGCCCTGGCCAAGGGCGAGACCCCGCAGGTCACCGACGAGGCCCCGAAGGAAATCCGCATCGACCTGCCTGTGGACGCGCACATCCCGGAGCGCTACATCAACTCCGAGCGCCTGCGCTTGGAGGTCTACCGCAAGCTGGCGGCCTCCCAGGACGACAAAGACCTGCGCGCCGTCCGCGAGGAGATGGAGGACCGCTTCGGGCCCGTGCCCACCGAGGTCCTGCGCCTTCTGGCCGTGGCTCGGTTGCGCCACCAGGCGCGCCGGGCGGGTATCTCCGACGTCACGGTGCAGGGGACCCGCCTGAAGTTCCACCCGGTCGAGCTGCCCGACTCCAAGCAGGTGCGCCTCAAGCGCCTGTACCCGGGGTCGAATTACCGCGCCGCGGCCCAGGCGCTGCAGGTGCCCTTCCCGAAGGCGGGCCGCAACGTCACCTCCCCGCAGCTGCGCGATACGGCGCTGGTGCAGTGGGTGGCGGATTTCATCTCCGCCATGTTCGACGTGGACAAGGTGGACGTCACCGGCGACGATCCGGGCAAGCCGGAACCGAAGGACAAGAAGAACGTGATTTCGGTGGGGCAGTAGCCGCTGCTGGCTGAGAGCTGAGAGCTGAGGGCTGAGGGCTGAGAGCTGAAAACAGACAGCTTCCACCCCGCGACTTCCCCCGTCGGACAATGTAGTTCGGCGGGGGTAAGTTTTCCTCTTAATGAAAATTGGCACCATGACCTGCGGGTGCCATAAATCACTTTATGGCGTTAACAGTGTTGTCGGGCATAACATTGGGTAAAATTGGCCTTGGCCCTGGTTCGCCTCGGCAACTACCTGGACGGGTGTGCGCCGCGTCGTGTTAACGCTGTTCATTGCAGGTTTCGCACGTGGGGTAAGGCCCTAGCGTGGTCCCTTCGCCACTTCTACGCTGCTGGTTACGGCACTTGCGCCAGTACGTGTTACCCCCACCGAAGAAGCCACGGGTGACTTGTTCAAGTGGTCCGCCTGGGGCAGTGAGCAACGTAGAAAGGAACCAACCGCCATGTCTGAACAATTCCGTGCCGCGGTCGTCGAAGAATTCGGCCCCCGGCTCAACCTCGAGGACATTGACCTGCCGGAGCCCGGCCGCAACCAAGCGCTGGTCAAGAACATCGCCTCGGGCATCTGCCACACCGACGTCCACGCCGCGGGCGGGGACTGGCCCGTCAAGCCGGAACCGCCCTTCGTGCCCGGCCACGAGGGCGTCGGCGAGGTCATCAAGCTGGGACCGGGCGAGCACGACGTCGAGGTAGGCGACATCGTGGGCAACGTCTGGCTCTGGTCCGCGTGTGGCACCTGCGAATACTGCCGCACCGGCCGCGAGACCCTGTGTAACGAGGCCGAATACGGCGGCTACACCGTCGACGGTTCCTTCGGCCAGTACATGCTGGTCGATACCCGCTACTGCGCGCGTATCCCGGAAGGGGCCGACCCCATTGAGGTGGCCCCCATCCTGTGCGCCGGCGTGACGGTCTACAAGGGCTTGAAGGAAGCAGAGACCAAGCCGGGCCAGTTCATGGTGATTTCCGGCATCGGCGGCTTGGGCCACGTGGCCGTCCAGTACGCCGTGGCTATGGGCATGCGCGTTATCGCCGTGGATATCGCCGACGACAAGCTGGAGCTCGCCAAGCAGCACGGCGCGGAGTTCGCCGTCAATGCCAAGGACCAGGACCCGGCCCAGGCCGTGGAGGAATACACCAAGGGCGGCGCCCACGGTGTGCTGGTGACCGCGGTCCACCCGCAGGCCTTCGGCCAGGCCATCGGCATGGCGCGCAAGGGCGGCACCATCGTCTTCAACGGTCTGCCCCCGGGAGACTTCCCGGCGCCGATCTTCGACATCGTCTTCAAGGGCCTGACCATCCGCGGCTCCTTGGTCGGTACCCGTCAGGATCTGGAAGAGGCGCTGGACTTCTACGCCCGCGGCAAGATCCAGCCGACCGTCACCGAGGTCAAGCTGGACGACGTCAACGACGTCTTCGACGGCCTCATCAACGGCGGCGTGGACGGTCGACGCGTCATCCGCTACTAGCCGCGCCAGCGCTGGCCACCGCCCCTGATCGGTAGCTGCTAGCTGGCAGGTGAGAGCTTTTAAAGAGCAAGCCCGGTTGCTGCATTGAGAGCAACCGGGCTTGTCCGCGTGCCTGGGCCGTGTGGTCTTTAAAGTGGCGCTGCTAGCTGAGGCTGAGGGAGCCGGTGGAAAGTCCCCAGATGGCGATGACGGCGCCGAGGGTCACGATGGCGACCACACCCCACTCGAAGGCGTTGAAGACGCGCTCGCGCTTGTACAGGCGGGTGCCGACGTAAGGAATCATTCCCGGGATGACGGCCAAGGCGCCTAGGAGCACGTAGACGGGATCGGCGGCGTAGATGAGCCAGACCGAGTAGATGAAGGCGACCAACGCTATGGCGAAGTGGCGGCGGTTGTCCCGGCGGCTGACCTTAGGCCCGGAAATATCAAAGCGCACGCCGGCGTGCGGGTGGTTCAAGCCCTTGCCGCGCACCGTGAGCAGGAGCAGGTAGAACGCGGAGAAGATATAGGGCAAGAGGTACATGATGGTGGCCAGCTGCACCATGGCGTTGTAGGAGGTCTCATTCAGGTAGAAGATGATGATGAAGACCTGGATGACCGAGGTGGAAATCAGCTGCGCGACCCACGGGGCGCCGGCCACGTTGACGGTGCCGATCCGGCGGGGGATAAGCCCATCGATAGCCATCATCACGATGGGCTCAGCGCACAGCATCTGCCAGGAGACGTAGGCGCCCAGCACCGACAGGCACAGGCCTAAGGAGATGAGCGCGCCGCCCCACGGGCCGACCACGGCGCTAAGCACCGAGGCCATGGAGTTATCCGGCAGCGCGGCGAGCTCTTCCTGGCTCAGCACGCCGAAGGACAGCGTGGACACGGAGACCAGCAGCGCGAGGACGGAGAAGAAGCCCACCACAGTCGCACGGCCGACGTCGCCGCGCGTGCGGGCCTGCTTGGAGTAGACGGACGCGCCCTCCACGCCGATGAAGACCCAGACGGTAAAGAGCATGATGCCCTGGACCTGCTCGAACAGGCTGGCCTCAGAGGCCCGGCCCCAGAAATCGAAGGTGAACTTGTCCCAGCTGAACCCGAGGAAGGCGACCAAGACGATGAAGGCCAGGATGGGGACCAGCTTGGCCACGGTGGTCACCAGGTTCATGAAGGCGGCCTGCTGGATGCCGCGGGCCAGAACGGCGAAGATGAGCCACGTCATGGCCGAGACGGCCAGGGCGGAGGTCCACTGGTGATCCGCGTTGAAGAACGGGATGTAGTGGCCGACGGTGTTGAAGAAGAGGGTGGCGTAGCCGACCTGCGCCATGACCGAACCCAGCCAGTAGCCCCAGCCGGAGGTAAAACCGATGAAATCACCCAGGCCGGCGCGCACGTAGGAATACACGCCGGAGTCGAGGTTGGGCTTGCGGTGCGCCAGGATCTGGAAGACGAAGGCGACGGACAGCATGCCGACGCCGGCGATGAGCCAGCCGATGAGCATGGCGCCCGGGCCGGCCACGGAGGCGATGTTTTGCGGCAGGGAGAAGATGCCCGCGCCCACCGTGGAGCCAATAATGAGCGCTACCAGCGTCCATAGCGTCACGGAGTGGGAGCGGCCCGTCGCTGCCACCACCGGGGAATCTTGATTAGTCACCCGTTAAAACTATCGTGTATACCGCCCGCAAGGGAATTCAGCGAAGGCGACCCCCTATACTCGGGGTCTATGACTGTCCTGCTGCTCGATGAACGTTGGCCCACCCTGATCCCCATGCAGGCGCATGGCCGGCTTTCCGGCCCGGTGTCTTTCACCAGCGAAGTTCCCGTGAAGGTGCGGTGGAATTTCTCCGATCTGATCGCCGGGGAATCGCCCGAGGGCGTGCTCGTGACCACCGATGAGGATGATCCGGAGGTCCAGCGCCGGCTCGCGGCGGGCGAAGCGCTCATCGAGGCCGAGTCGCGCCAGGACCCAGTCGGCCAGGCGCAGCGCGTGATGACCCGGGCCTTGCACATCGGGGAGTGGGAGAGCGCGCAGACGCACACCAGCCTCCTGCCGTACCTGGAGGAAGAATCCGCCGAGTTCGCCGAGGCGGTGCGCTCCGGATCGAGCGAGTCCGAGCTCTGCGCCGAGCTAGGCGACGTCTTCCTGCAAGTGCTCTTCCACGCCGAAATCGCCAGCCGCCGGGGTGCTTTCGAGTTCGCGGACGTGGCGGCCAGCTTTGTGAACAAGATGCGCCAGCGCAGCCCCTACCTCTTCGACGGCACGCGCGCGGTCGTACCCAGCGAAGAGCAGGAGCGCCTTTGGCAGGAGGGCAAGGCCCGCAGCCGCCGTTCCTAGCTACTCCGGCGGTTCTGCTTAGGCGCCCTGGCGCAGGGTGGAAGACAGCATCGGGAGGTAGTCGCCCAGCTGGGAGGACAGGCCGGTGCCGCCGGTGAGCAGGGTGTCCTGCTTGACGATGCCGCACTCCAGGGCGCGGTCCGCGGTTTCGCCGGCGAATTTGGTGGCAGCCAGCTGGATGGGCGACAGCGTCTGGCCGTTGGGGTTGAGCTCGCGCAGGTTGCGCGAGAGCTGGTTGCGGGTGGTTGCCGGCGTCAGCAGCTCGCCGGAGGTGGTGGCATCGATAGCGCGCAGGGTGGTGCGCAGGGTGTTGCAGTCGGCGCCCTTGATGAGCTGGGAGCCCAGATCCAGGATCGACGGGGCGGCCTGGGCGGCAGGGGCCAGGGCTAGGGTCAAAGCGGTGGCGGCCGCGGCTGCGGCGGCGGTCAGGCGAGAACGCATGATGGTTAAGTCCTTGTGTCTAAGAGGGAGAGATCGGGGTGGGGCGGGGCCGGCTTCCGGTTGTTGGCCGGTTAAATCTCGTAGAGAGGCCTGATAGAAGCCCAGATAGAACATAGCCGAAAACGTGTGACAGAAGTTAAAAGAGTGACAAATGTTGCAAACTTGTGACCGTTTCCGCCGCGGGAAACCTCCTCATGTCGCGGTTCGCCCCGGGCAATACCGGGCCGGTAGGATATGACCCCGTGACTCAACGGACGGGCAAGATGGTAGGACGGGGATGCGGCTGCGCCGCGGTCCTCGCAATCGTGCTGGTCGTCGCGCTGGTGGGCTGGTCGCTGTCCTTCCTGGGTGCGCCGTCGCCCGTGCGGAAACTCGACCCGGTGCCGGAGAACGTCCCGCCGGAAGCCCCGGCAGAGGTTGCCGAGATCAACGTCCACGCGCCGGGCCGCACCGCGGACAAGCTGACCTACTGGGCCCAAGACCTATCCGAGCAGACCGGGATCCCGGCCCAAGCGCTGCGCGCCTACGGCAACGCGGAGCTTATCGCCCGGGACTCCTGGCCGGGCTGCAACCTGCGCTGGAACACCCTGGCCGGCATCGGCTACGTGGAGACCCGGCACGGGACCTACTCGGGAAACTGGTTCAAGCCCTCCTCGCTGGATGACAACGGCTACCCGCAGCCACCCATCGTCGGCATCAGCCTGGACGGGACCAACAACACGGCGGAGATCCCGGACACGGACAACGGCGAATTCGACGGGGATACCGAGTACGACCGGGCAGTCGGGCCCATGCAGTTCATCCCCGAGTCCTGGAAACGCGTCGGGGTGGACGCCAACGGGGACGGGCACCCGGACCCGAACCAGATCGACGACGCCGCGGCCGGGGCGGCGAAACTGTTGTGCTTGGACGGACGTGACCTTTCGCACGAACAGGGGTGGGTTGACGGCGTGCTCGCCTACAACCAATCCGGGGAATACGTGCGGAAAGTCGCCGCTGCGGCCAATTCTTACGCCGTCGGCCAGCCGGCCACCAGCTAGGGCGGGCGCCCGGCTTGGCGAATATAACCACGCCGCGGGCAAGTTTTCGGTAAAAATGGAAGCTAGGTAGGCGTCCCGTGTTTTGGGGGCGCGCCCACATCTAACCTCTAGAGGAGTGAATTTCTAGCATGGCCGATATCCTGCACGTATTCGCACGCGAAATCCTGGATTCCCGCGGCAACCCGACCGTGGAGGCGGAAGTTTTCCTGGATGACGGTGCCCACGGGCTTGCCGGTGTTCCGTCCGGTGCTTCCACCGGTGTCCACGAGGCCCACGAGCTGCGCGACGGCGACGACCGTTACCTGGGCAAGGGCGTGACCAAGGCGGTCGAGAATGTCAACGAGGAGATCGCTGATGAGCTGGCCGGCTTCGTGGCTGACGACCAGCGCCTGATCGACCAGGCCATGATTGACTTGGACGGCACGGAGAACAAGTCCCGCCTGGGTGCGAACGCTATCCTGGGCGTGTCCATCGCTGCCGCCAAGGCTGCCGCCGAGTCCGCTGCGCTGCCGCTGTACCGCTACGTTGGCGGCCCGAACGCGCACGTCCTGCCGGTGCCGATGATGAACATCCTCAACGGCGGCGCCCACGCGGATTCCGGCGTGGACGTCCAGGAATTTATGATCGCCCCGCTGGGCTTCGACTCCTTCGCCGAGGCCCTGCGCGGCGGCGCTGAGGTCTACCACGCCCTCAAGGCCGTCCTGAAGGACAAGGGCCTTTCCACCGGCCTGGGCGACGAGGGCGGTTTCGCCCCGTCCGTCGGCTCCACCAAGGAGGCCCTCGACGTCATCGTGGAGGCCATCGAGAAGGCCGGCTTCACCCCGGGCAAGGACATCGCCCTGGCCCTCGACGTTGCCTCCTCTGAGTTCTACCAGGACGGCAAGTACCACTTCGAGGGCGGCGAGCACACCGCGGAGGAGATGTCCAAGGTCTACGAGGAGCTCATCGACGCATACCCGATCGTCTCCATCGAGGATCCGCTGCAGGAAGACGACTGGGAGGGCTACACCGCCCTGACCGCCGCCATCGGCGACAAGGTCCAGATCGTGGGCGACGACTTCTTCGTCACCAACCCGGCCCGCCTACAGGAGGGCATCGACAAGAAGGCCGCCAACGCCCTGCTGGTCAAGGTCAACCAGATCGGTACCCTGACCGAGACCTTCGACGCCGTGGACCTGGCCCACCGCAACGGCTACCGCACCATGATGTCCCACCGCTCCGGCGAGACCGAGGACACCACCATCGCCGACCTGGCCGTCGCCCTGGGCTGCGGCCAGATCAAGACCGGCGCCCCGGCCCGCTCCGAGCGCGTGGCGAAGTACAACCAGCTGCTGCGCATTGAGCAGGAGCTCGGCGACGCCGCCGTCTACGCCGGCCGCTCCGCCTTCCCGCGCTTCAACGGCTAAGCGCACCTGCAACTAGAATTTCGGCCCCGGGTTTTCCCGGGGCCGAAACTTGCTGCGGCGTCACCGCCAGGTGTGTGCGGTGGCGCCTCTTTTTTAACATCCGCCCCGCCGCGCCGCCGCTGCGTGACGGGGCGGCCACGCTAGGATAGTGGCCTATATGGCACGCGAGAAGAAAACCCCCAGCAAGCGGCGCACCACCGTACCGGTCGCGTCGCGCTCTGCGGGGCGCTCCGGCCGGTCTGCGCGCCCGCGCCCGAAGGCTAAGCGGAAGCCGGACCGCCTGGATGTCGCCGGCTTTACCGTCATCGTCGCCGTGCTGGTGGTGGTCCTAGCTGCCATCGCCGTGCCGCTGCGCAACTTCTACCAGGGGCGCTCCGAGATCGCGCGGCTCAACGAGTCGATTGCCGCGAAGGAAGCCGAGAAGGCGCAGCTGCAGGAAGAAATTGACCACTACCGGGACGAGGACTTCGTCAAGCAGGAAGCCCGCCGGCGCCTGGGTGTTATTGAGCCGGGGGAGACCGCCTACCGCATCCTGGACCCGCACATGAGCCCGGATCACTCGGTGACCACCGGCAAGGACGCCGTCGAGGAGAGCCAGCCGTGGTACGCCGTTCTCTGGGACTCGCTCTCCGAAGGCGACGAGCCGCGTTCGGTGGTCTCCGGCGGGCCGAAGGACACGGGGGAGAACCGGGACGAGACTTCCGAGGGCCCGGTCTCTTCGGCCGTGGAGGAGGCCATTGAGGAGTCCCACAACTCTCCGGAGCAGCCGGATCCGGTGGACCAGGGCGCGGATTACGCGCCGCAGTAGCGCCCCGCGCTCACGCCGGTGGGGTGTTCGTGAGACAATAGCGTCTATGACCGTGACAGATAAGGACCTCGCCACCGTCGGCCAGCAACTGGGCCGGACTCCGCGGGGTGTGCTGGAAGTTTCCTACTACACCCCGGACGGCCAACCCGCCGTCATCAAGACCGCCCCCAAACTGGAGGATGGCACCCCGTTTCCCACGCTGTACTACCTGACGGATCCCCGCCTGACCGCAGAGGCTTCTCGTCTCGAGGTCGCCCACGTCATGAAGTGGATGGAAGCGCGCCTGGCTGACGATGCTGACTTGGCCCGCGACTACCGCGCCGCCCACGAGCACTACCTGGCCGAGCGCAACAAGATTGCCGACCTGGGCACGAATTTTTCCGGCGGCGGGATGCCCGACCGCGTCAAGTGCCTGCACGTTTTGATCGCCTACGCGCTGGCCGAAGGCCCGCAGCACTTCCGCCTAGGAGCCGAGGCCGTGGCGCTCGCCGCCGAGCACGGCCAGCTGCGCGGCAGCGCCATTCCCGCCGACTGGCCGAGCGTGGCCGAACTTGGCATCGACATGGATCAGTTCGACTTCTCGAATACCTAAACCAGGCTTATTACCTCCTCATTTCTCCGCTCGAGCAACTCGACTAAGGACTAGACACCAGCATGACTCGCGTAGCAGCAATCGACTGTGGCACCAACTCCATCCGCCTGCTCATCTCCGACGTGCAGCCTGGCGGCAAGGTCAAGGACGTCACCCGGACCATGGAAATCATCCGCCTGGGCAAGGGCGTGGACGCGACCGGGGAAATCTCGCAGGAGGCGCTGGGCCGCGCCCGCGATGCGCTCGAGCAATTCGTCCAACAGATGAAATTCGAACAGGTCAAGAAAGTCCGTATGGTCGCCACCTCGGCAACGCGGGACGCGAAGAACCAGCAGGAGTTTTTCGATCTGACCGCGGAGCTCCTCGGGGAGATCGAACCCGGGGCCTGCGCGGAGGTCATCACCGGGGAAGAGGAGGCGCGGCTGTCCTTCAACGGCGCGGTGAGCGACCTGGCCCCGGAGCGCGCCCCGTTCTGCGTCATCGACCTGGGCGGCGGCTCGACGGAATTCATCGTGGGCGAGGAAGACGGCACCATCGACAGCTCCCACTCCGCGCAGATGGGCTGCGTGCGCATCACCGAGCGCATCATGCCCTCCGACCCGCCATCGGACACGGAGATCGAAATCGCCAAGGACTTCGTCGCTGAGAAGATGAAGGAAGTCTCCCAACTGGTCAACGTGGACAAGGCCCGGACCTTCGTTGGCTGCGCCGGCACGTTCACTACCCTGTCGGCGCTGGCCCAGGGGCTGGAGCGGTACGACGCGGACGCCATCCACGGCACCGAGCTGCGTTTCGATGCCCTGCGCGTACTCCTAGACCAGCTCATGCACACCCCGGCCGATGAACGCGCCCTCAACCCCGTCATCCACCCGGGACGCGCCGACGTCATCGGCGGCGGCTCGGTGGCGGTCGAAGGCATCATGAATCTCATCGAAGAGCACAACGATGCCCGCTCCTTCGTCGTCTCCGAAAAAGACATCCTGGACGGCATCATCGCCGGCCTCGTCGACGGCATGGAAAGCTAGGGCTGTGGTTCAGAGCAACCGGCCCGGGGAGACTGACTACCCAGTTTTCACCCCGGGCCGGTTGTGAATTAGACTCAATAGAGTTGCACAAGCCCCTATAGCCCAATCGGCAGAGGCAGTTGACTTAAAATCAATTCAGTGTGGGTTCGAGTCCCACTGGGGGCACCACTACCAGCGAAAACACTTTGCCGACACCACGAAAAGCCCGTTTAGTGTCCAAAATGTGCCAAAAAAAGTGTCGATTCTCGATGGGGCAACGGCCCTAGCATCCGTCCAGGCGAGCCAATAGCGCCTAGCTGAGCCCGTCGCCAGAGCCGGGGCTCGAACCGTGGTGGGTGCCCCTGCGCGTCGAAGTTTTGCAGGTCGGGAAGCCGCTGGACCCGCTGACTGCTCTTTCAAGTTGACAGCGCCGCACATGTCCAGCATTGTTGACTTATCACGTTTATGCCGCCCGTCCCTTGTCAGGGGCGTGCGGCCCTTTTTAATTTGTTTTTCCAGGAGGTTGCCGGATGGCCACGCCCGATTCGCGTTCGCGCTCCCTGTCGGGGGAGACCACGCTCATCATTTCGGTGCTCGCACTGACCACGTTTGTGATGCTGCTCAATGAGACGGCGCTGTCGGTGGCGCTGCCGGCCATCATGACCGAATTTGAGGTCACCTCCGCGGTCGCGCAGTGGCTGCTGACCGGCGTGCTGCTGACCATGGCCATCATGATGCCGATGACCGGCTGGATCCTGGATCGCTTCACCACGCGCTCCGTGTACTTCTGCGCGGTGGGCTCCTTCCTCATCGGCTCCGCCGTGGCGGCCTTTTCCCCGACGTTCGCGATCCTGCTCGGCGGGCGTGTCCTCCAGGCTGTCGGCACCGCCATCCTCCTGCCGCTGCAGATGACCGTCGTCATGACCGTCGTGCCGCCGAAGGTGCGCGGCACCGTCATGGGCGTTATTGCTATCGTCATGGCCGTCGGCCCGGCCCTGGGCCCGACGTTTGCCGGCGCGGTCATGTCGGTGTCGACCTGGCACACCACCTTCTGGATCATGGCTGCCCTCGTCGCCGTGGCCGCCGCCTTCGCCGCCTGGAAGCTGCGGAACGTCAGCGAACTCAAGCGCGCCCCGCTCGATGTCCTCTCCGTGGTGCTGTCCGCCGTCGCCTTCGGCGGCTTGGTCTACGGCCTGTCCTCAGTGGGCGTGCTCATTGATGGCGGCGACGGTGCCGGCGTGGTCATCGGCGTGTCCATCGCCGGCGTTGTCGGCCTCGCCCTGTTCATCTGGCGCCAGCTCGCCCTGGCCCCGAGCGGCCGCGCGCTGCTGGATCTGACCCCGCTGACGGTCAAGAACTTCGTCGTCGCCATCATCGTCATCGTGCTCTTCCAGGCCGCGATGCTGGGTATGGCCAACACCCTGCCGATCTACCTCCAGGGCGCGCTGCTGACCACCGCGTTGGTCGCCGGCCTGGCCTCCCTGCCGGGCGGTCTCGTGGAGACGGTTCTTTCTCCCATCGCCGGCGCCTTCTACGACCGCGTCGGCCCCCGCCCGCTGGTCGTACCCGGCACCATGATCGGCGCGGCCGCGCTGCTCTGGATGGGCACGGTCAATGAGGAATCCCCGGTCTGGCTCCTGGTGGTGCAGTACACCATCTTCGGCGTCGCCATGGCGCTGTCTCTGACCCCGCTGATTACCACCGCGCTGTCTTCGCTGCCCTCCGAGATCTACTCGCACGGCTCGGCTATCCTCAACACGCTGCTTCAGCTTGCCGGCGCGGCGGGCATCGCCGTGATGATTGCCATCTTCGGCCACGTTGCCGGCGCCGGAGGGGGAACGCGTGCAGCCCAGGGCGACGGCGCCGCCACCGCCTTCATGGTCTGCGGCGGCCTGCTTGTGGTAGCGGTCATCGCCGCGCTGTTCCTGCGCAAGCCGGAAGACCACGGCGAAGTCAAGACCGTGGAGAGCGCCGAACCGGCTTAAAGCCCAAGGCCCACAAGTCCGCGGCTAGCAAGACCTAGGAAAGCAACCGAGAGACCTTAGAAACAGGGTCTGCGGGAGCCATAGAATACGAAAAAGACCAGCCTGATGGCTGGTCTTTTTGTCTGTCTAATGCCCTCCAGCGCCCGGCTGGATGCGCGGTCGAGGCGGGCCGGAGTGGCTTAGCCCAGGAACTGGCGAACCTCGGCGGGCACCAGTTCGAGCAGCTGCTGCGGCAGCGCCTTGGAGAAAGCCAGCGTGCCGCCCACGACGGTGATGATGCCGACCACGGCCGCCAGGATTCCGCCGACGCTAGAGCCACCCAGGGAGGAAAGGGAAGAGGCTGAAGACGCGGAGGAGGCCGAGGAACCGGAGGACTGGGACGGCTGCTCGTCGTCCTGGCCGTTGTTGGTGTCGCAGTCGGCGGTGCGGGTGTTTTCCGCAGCGCGGAAAGGAATGCCTTCGGTCACGCCGTCATCGGCCCAGAGGAAGACGGTGGTTTCTTCCTGCTTGCCGTCGGTGCACTCGCCGGCAAAGGTGTGCGTGGCGAAACCCTCGTTGGCCACGTTGTCCATTTCGGCCGGGCGGGCCTGGATTTCGGAGGTGGCCTTCCACTCGCCATCGGCCTTGGTCAGTTCGATGGACGCGCCTTCGCAGACCTCGTCGCACAGGGCGCGCAGGACGCCGGATTCCGCGTCGTAGTCCAGTGCCATGACGCCCTCGAACGGGGAGCGGTGGCGCTGTTTCAGGACCGGGGCCTCGCCGGACAGGTCGACGAAGAGGACCTCGCCGTTAGCCTCAACGCCGACGGCAAACTCGCCGCCGCCCAGAGCGGAGACAGCCTCTAGGCCGGAATTAGCGCCGATGTCGCCGGTGAACTCGGCGAGGTTCCATTCTTGCTCGGCGGCCAGGTCGCCGCCCTCGCTGGTCGGGGCAGCGAAGTGCAGCACGGACGGGCGGGAGACATTCTTGGAGGCGTTGTCGCGCTCGGTCGCGACGTAAAGGGTGCCATCCTCGGCCACGGTAATACCTTCGGCGTCCGGCAGGCCGCTGCCGTCCGGGTACTTCAGTTTCCATTGACCGGCGACGGTGTAATTACCGCTCTCAACGTCGTAGTCGAGGGCCAGCAGGCCGCCCTCGTCGTTGTTGACCACCCAGGCGCGGCCATCGGCGTCGAAGTCGATGCCGGAGAAGTCCTCGACGGAAAACTCCTCGCCCAGGTCAACATCCTTGATGGTCTGCGGATCGAAGGGCCACTCCGCGTCGGCGACCGGTTCGGTCTCGCCCTCGGCGATATTCGCGGCATCGCGGGTCGGCTCACCGGTGACGGAGAACTCGCCGGTCATGTCCGGAACGCGGCCCCAGGTGGTGGCAGCGTGGCCTTCCCAGGTGGTCTCCTCGACGAGCTGGCCGTCGGCATCGTAGAGCCGGACCGAGTCGTTGCCGCCCAGGCCGAAGCCGTCGTCCTCCAGGTCGGTGTAGAAGCTGAAGTAACCACCGGATTCAATCTCGGTGCCCTCCGGGAAGACGATCGGGGTGTGGTCGTCATCATCATCGAGGATGGACCAGCCGCTGATGTCTACCGAATTCACTTCGTCGGTATTAGCCAGCTCAACCCAGTCACCGACCGGGTCGCCGTTGGACTCCACCTCATTGATAACGACAGGGGACTGAGGCGTCTCCTGCGCCAGGGCGGTGGGCACGGACAAGGCACTGAAGGTCATCGTGGCGGCGACGGTAGCCGGGAGCCAACGACGGCGGGAAACTGCGGACATGGGTAGGGTTCCTTTCTTATTGGGACAGAGAGAAAAGAGCAGACAATACTTTAAATGCCCGCGGTAGCCGGAGCTCGACAACGAGGTAAACGCTAGGCAAACCCTGAGGCTGCAGACTCAGAAATGTATGTAGGTATTATCCAGTAACTGTCCGGGAACTTCCCCGCAACCGCACGGGAACCTATCCGTTATTGTCCGGGGAGCGCACAAGATTGCGCTTTAGGGTTGAAGTCATGAGCACACAAGATCGCTATTTTGAAGGTCGCCGGCTTGATCGCCCGGGTGACGACATCGAAGATCAGGGACTCGCATTCGACATGCGCACGATGGTGAGCCGACGCCGGGTCTTGGGACTTTTCGGCATCGGTGCCGGCGCGGCCGCCCTGGCCGCCTGCAGCCCCGGCGGGACGAGCACGGCCTCGAGCAGTGCGGCATCGTCAGCCTCAACGACTACGAACGCCAACGCCGCCGCGAAGTACGCCGGCCAAGAACTGTCCGAGTTGAACAACGAAACCGCGGGGCCGTACCCCGGCGACGGCTCCAATGGCCCCGACATCCTGGACGAAAGCGGCGTCGAACGCCGTGACCTGACCACTTCCGTCGATGGCAACGGCTCGGTGGACGGCGTGCCGATGACGCTGACGATGAACCTCATCGACATCGCCAACGACAACCAGCCGCTGGCCGGTGCCGCAGTCTACGTCTGGCATTGCAACGGTGAGGGGGAGTACTCCATGTACTCCGACGGCGTGACGGACCAAACCTGGCTGCGCGGTGTCCAGGTCACTGACGACAACGGCAGCGTGACTTTCGATTCCATCGTCCCCGGCTGTTACAGCGGGCGTTGGCCGCACATCCATTTCGAGGTATTCACCAGCATTGACGAAATCACCGATGCCTCCAATTCCGTGCTGACCTCGCAGATTGTCGTGCCGGAAGAGGTCGCCCGTGCCTGCTACAGCGACAGCGTTTACGCTGGCTCGGCCGACAACCTCAACAACATCACCCTGGAGACCGACAACGTCTTCTCCGACGGCTGGGACGCGCAGACCCCTGCGGTATCCGGATCACAAACCGCTGGCTATCAGTTGGAGATCGACGTTCCCGTCGACATCACCGACAAGGCGACCGGCGGACAAGCTCCTGCCGGCGGCAATGGCCCGGGCCAGGGTGGACCCGGCGGAGGTGGCGCGGGTGAAGGCGGTCCGGGTGAAGGCGGCGGTACGCCCCCGGAGCCACCGGCAAACTAGAATTTTGGGTATAAGTCAACAGAGTGGGAACTTTCTGGAAACGCGACGCGTTGACACTAGTGACCAGACCCTAGACCCCTAGTCATATTCCCAAGAAAAAGGAAAGGAAGCGGGATTCCCTTGCGCAGTAGCAACCCGGTCATGAACACGCTTGCCACCTCGGAGCAGCAATCTTCGAACGGCTACAACGATCCGCAGGCTTACGGCCAGGCTCCTGAGCGCCCGATGACCGTCGATGACGTCGTCACCAAGACGGGTATTACGCTCGGCGTCATCATCGCCCTCGCGGTAGTCAACTTCGGGATCGCCGTGGTTACCGGTGACGCTTCGCTGTCGATGATCCTGACGCTGGTCGGCGGCATCGGTGGATTCGTGACCGTCCTGGTCGCCACCTTCGGTAAGAAGTGGGACTCCGCAGTCGTCACCCTTATCTACGCGGCATTTGAGGGCCTGTTCATCGGCGGGTTCTCCCTGCTGATCTCCGGCTACTTCACCGTGGGCGGTTCCGATGCCGGCGCCCTGATCGGCCAGGCCATCCTGGGCACCGTCGGTGTCTTCCTGGGCATGCTCTTCGTCTACAAGACCGGCGCCGTCAAGGTGACCCCGCGTTTCCGCAAGATCGTCTCCGGCGCCATTATCGGCGTCTTCGTGTTGGTCATCGGTAACCTGCTGCTGGCCCTGTTCACCGGCAACAACCCGCTGCGCGACGGCGGCACCCTGGCGATCATCTTCTCCATCGTCTGCATCGTGCTGGCTGCCCTGTCCTTCATGAATGATTTCGACCTGGCCGACCGCCTCATCCGCGCCAACGCTCCGGCATCCCACGCCTGGGGCGTGGCCCTCGGCCTGGCCGTCACCCTGGTCTGGCTCTACACCGAGATCCTGCGCCTGCTGAGCTACTTCCAGAACCGCTAGCTCGCACCAAGCTTTCTGCCTACCGCCTTTCCCCTTCAGGGGAGGGGCGGTTTTGCATATCTAGCGCACGCCACCCCGTGACTTGACCGTTTTTACCGGTCTGCGGCTCACCCGCTCCCTTCGCGGTCACGGGGAGAGGGAAATTACACAGATCGTCTGTTCCGGTGAGCGCGAAGGGTTCATCGGGCGCTGGGCAGCTACGTGTGCCCTTTGCGGTCACGGGCGGGGCCAATCTGCATCCCGCAGTGCTCCCGGTGATCGCGCAGGGACCGTCGGGCTTCTAGGCAGCCGTGTGCGCCCTTTGCGGTCACCGGGAGAGGGAAAGCGTGCAGATCGTCTGTTCCGGTGAGCGCGAAGGGTTCATCGGGCGAATGCGGGGCTGGGGAGATGGATCTGGTGGTGGCCACGTTGGCGGCGTTCCGTCAAGCGGATTCGCTAAACCTACAGAGAGTAGACAGGTTGCTAACGCCGGGCCGGTTGGCACGACGTCGTGAGCTGCGAGAGAAGGCCAGAATTGCCGGTAGGCTTATCGCAAATATGTAATTCCGGGTACACCCATTCCTTCAAGTTTCAGTTGGGGCAAAAATGAAGTGGGTCACTTTCATGCAGCTTTTAAACCGCGAATGGCCTGCACCTACGCTGTCAACTTTCTGTTAATTGGGTTATTTGGCCGAATCCGGGAGCGACGGTTGGAAGAAATAGTTTGACGGCTCGGGAAGACAAAACTTTGATGTTCATGCACACTAGGTACCGAGGCCGCCGCTAAGGGGCACGAGGGAGAACCGAAAAGGGGCTTCCAAGTGCTTCGCCCCGGTAATGAAAGCCAAGCTCGGGGTAGCTTTTGTTGCTGGGGTGGCGGTCTCACTCGTTGAGGTGGGGCACGCAGATAGATCGGGGGAACACGTGGTTAGAAAGGTACTGAGCAGCGTGGCAGTAGCCGCGGCCTTTCTCGCCGGGGGTTGCTCCGGGATCGGTTTCTCTGAAACTGGTTCGGAGCTTACTGCTGACGATAAGCACAACACCGTTGGTGCCGAGGGGGCGGCGTCCGAGCCCGCGGATGTTGCATCTGAAGCAGAACCCCACAGCTCAAACCCTGAGTCCACGAAGTCCTTGCTTCCCCCGTTAGGGAAGCCGGATGTCATGGACTTTGGGTTTGAGCTTTTTCAGCCTTGTTCAGAAATAACGGTAGAAGAATTCGAAGCCGCTGGCCTTGGCCGGCCCTACGACCTTTCCGGACACACCATCTGCCAGTTTGCACAGGGGGACGGTCCGGATGCATTGATTACCATCACGTCTTTCCAGATGACGGCCGAGGACCTCGTTGAGATTTCCAGGGTCAACGGTGAGGTTGAAGGAATTCTTACGTACGCAGAAGACCATAAAGCCGTGAGTACATGTAAAGCCTATTTAGAAACCACCGGGGGAGTAGTTATGTTAGGGAAAGCCTTTCTGGTCGAAGGGGAACCTTCCAACAGTTGCGAAGGTGCAGTTTCAGACATTAAGAAGTTGGCTGGTGACGATGCTTAGATTAGAAATTGCAGATTTAACGTCAGCATCTGAAAACCTCTCCAGCCTGGAAATTGAAGCGCGAAAACTAGCCGGATTCGGTTTCGACGTCTTAGACTTCGGCTTCTCGCCAATTACTGGTGTTGACCGCACGGGGGATATTCACGGCCGGGCGGTGCATATGGACCCGGCGTCGGCGTTTAGTACGTTGGAGAAGTTTGCTGGCCAGTTGGGCTGGATGGCCTCAGTGCTGGGGGATGAGGCTCAGGGCTTCGAGCAGCAGGAAGATGCGAATGCGCATGGGCTGGATATTGCGGATGCCGGCGGGGCGGTGAGTCAGTCGGTGATGCCAATTGTGAACCAGCCGGAGCCGGGATACAGCCCGTTTAGTTTTGTGCCGCCGGTGGTGAATACGGGCTCGTCGTTGTTCGGGCTGGTGCAAGGCTTCCTGTTTACGAATATGGGGCGCATTAGCAACACGATTCACCGCTGGCAGCAGTTCGCGTCGCGGGTCAATGGTATTTCGACTGAGATGGAAGCGCTGGCCGGGCAGTTGCAATCGCGAAACCAATCGGAGACCACGGACCGGGCGGCGGCCAAGATTCGGGAGGTCGCGGCCACGGGTCGCCAGTTCGCGGCTAATGCGACGGTGATGGCGGGGAAAAACTCCAACATGCTGGGAGGGCTGCAAGCCGACCAGGTGGTGGCGTCAGCGGATTGGGGCAAGCTTCTGGCCATCCCGGATCCGGCGGCGCGGAAGGCGGTGGAACAGGCGCTGCTGATGAAGCATCAGGGCATTTTGCAGAATATTGTGCTGCAGTCCATGCCGATCCAGCGCAGCCTAATGGACCAGGCGCCGGCCAGCGGTGGCGGGGATTTGCAGCTGGGCATGGGCGCCGTGGACGGCAACGGGCAGCGCTATTCCACGGAGGGAGTGACCCTGCCACGGCAGATCCAGGAGCTGATGAACCGCCCAGGCGTGGGCCCGGGGTCCTTCGAGGTCGCCGACGGGCAGATTAGTGCGGTCGACGGCGTGGGCTTGGATCCGGCGACGCGGCAGGAGATGCGCGACGCCGTCCAGCGGGGCGGTCAGTGGCTGGCCGACCAGGGGCTCATTCCGGCCGGGGAATCGGCGCTGCGCGGGGATCAGATGATGACGCAGGCGGCGAACGTGGCCGCGCCGATTGCGTCGGGTGCGGTGACGCCGGGTGCATCGGCAGCAGGTGGCGCGGCGATGCCGGCCGGTGGCCTGTCAGGCGCGCCGGGGACTGTCACCCCGGCCGGGGCGTGGGCCGGTGCGCCCGGGGCCGGTCGGACTGGTGCCGGCGCGGGCCAAGGCCTGGCGGGAGGCAACCGCGGGGCGGCGTTCCTGCCGGGCAGCGCTTTCGGCGGGATGACGTCGGCGGCGCCGGGCGCGGCCGGCAATGGGGCAGCGGGCGCGCGCGGTGCCTTGCGCGGTGGGCTGCCGGGAGCGGCCGGTCTGCCCGGTGTCCCGGGAGGGGCAGTGCCGGGTCCGGCAGGTAGTGGCTTGGGCGCGGGTGCCGGGGCCGGTGCGGGCGCCGGTAGCTCTTATGGGCAGAGCCCGGCGCAGCAGGCCAACAAGGCCGCGGCGGGGGCGTCGCAGAATGCTCGCTCCGGTGGCATCGGCCGCGGGATGGCGCCGATGATGGGCATGCACCGCGGCGGAAACGGCACCAAGGACTCGTCCCGGGCGGTGCGCGCGGTCATCACCGAGGTCGAAAAGGACCCGAACCGGCGGGCACTGCTGGGGCAGCGGCCGGCGGTCGTCCCCGGGGTCATCGGGGCGTGGGTCCGCGAGGACTAGGGCCTATTTGGGGGCCCTATTGGGGGCCCTATTTGGGCACGAAAAACCGCCCCGCCGGAGTGCTTGGATGCTCCGGCGGGGCGGTGATATCTGTTTCGGGCGATTAGTTCTCGCCGACTACTTCACCGTCAACGGTGATCTCAGTGAAGGTCAGGCCCTGCGGGGACTCGGCGGGCTTGGAGAGGACGACCTCGACCTCTTCGGTGTTGGCGCCGCCGGCGCGGGTGCCGGTGCCGCGGGCGGAGTCGTTGTCCCACTCGGTCCACTCGATGTCGGTCACGGAGTCGGTGGCATCCTCACAATCCAGGGTGATGGAATTCGGCTCAGCGACGGCGATGGACTCGCAAGTCAGGTGGCGAGGCGCACCGGCCGCGGCCAAGGAGGGCTGAGCCGAGGTCGGCTCAGCGGTGGTGCTCGCGGCAGAGCCCGCGCCGGACTCGGCGGCGGAGCTGGACGGCTCAGCCCGGTCGGTGAAGGTCGAGGCGTTGTCGATCTTCTCCTCGGAGGGGTTCTCGTGCGGCGGGTGGCAGGCGGCCAAGCCCAGGGCGGAGACTACGGCGAGGCCGGCAGTGGCGAGGCGGGAAAACTTCTTCATGGGGAGTGCTCTTTTCTGAATTAGGGGAATCGCAGAAGCGTGGATTAAGACTGCTGGCGCGGGGTAGCGGCCTTAGCAGAATCATACGGCTTGGCCGACAGGATGGTGACCGAATTGGTCTTGCCGCTCGGAGCGGTGTACTCGCGGGTCTCACCCTCGTGGGCTCCCAGGATGGCAGCGCCCAGCGGGGACTGCTCAGAGTAGGTCTCCAGGTCCTTGTTGTCAGAGGCGGCAGCGCGGGTACCGATCAGGAAGGTTTCCTTGTCGTCCTCGTCGCCGTTGTAGTACACGTGCACCACGGAACCAATGTGGGCCACGCCCTCCTCGACGCCGGAGCGCTCCGTGGTGGAGTTGGCCAGGACCTCGGAGATCTGCTTGATGCGGGCCTCTTCCTGGTCCTGCATCTCACGCGCGGCGTCGTAGCCGGCGTTTTCCTTGAGGTCGCCCTCTTCGCGGCGCTCGTTGATCTCGGCAGCAACGACGGGGCGGTGATCGATAAGCTCCTGGAGCTCTGCCTCCAGCTTGGCCTTGGTTTCCGGCGTGATGTACTGCTTTTGCTGTTCAGCCATGGTGCACCTTCCCTAAATTCATCTCAGATTGTTCACCGCGCCATTGCCTGGCCGGTGGAATAATGGTGGGGCCGGCCGGTGACAAAGAATAAGGCGCGGTCGACCCACGTAGCGTCCCGAATTTTAGCACAGCGGCCAGCGCGCTTAAGCGCGCGTCCCCCAAGACTGGGGCCAAGGTCGGCCCCGGGCCGAGCGAAGCTGGGTACATGCCGGAACCGTGCCGCGGCGATGGTGGGGTGGCGGTGGGACGGCGGCGGGGATGCCGAGGTTATTCGGCGTATTCGGGATTGTCGACGTCGAGGTAGGCCGGGATTTGGCTCGAGCAGCCGTAGACGCCGCCGGCGACGGCGCGGTCGTTGGTCGGGATATCGACTGCGATGCGCATGCTTTCCTCGCCGTTGGCGGGGATGGGGATCTCGCGTCGGCCGACCTCGGCCTTGGAGTAGTCGTAGGCTTGGACGATGCAGTAGGCGGCCTCATCCGGCGAATTGCGGGTCACATCGGCCCACACGCGCAGGGTGTGATCGTCCCGAATCTCGTGGGTGACGTAGGAGATTTCCGCGTTGACCTTTTCCTGCTGCATGAAATACTGCACGCCGTAGAAGATCATAGCAAGCACGATAGCCGCAATGACCAGGGCGATTGCCTTGCCTGTGAAATCCTTCGGGGCGGTGCGGGTGCGGGTGCCGCCGTAGCGGGCCGACAGGTCCGTGCTCGTGGGCCGTGCTGCCGATGCCCCACGCGGGGCGCGCTGGTCTCCTCCGGAACTCATGAGGCACAGTCTAGTCAGACTGGTCGGCGTTCGGGAATTCGCCGCCATCGCTTAGGATGGATCCGCATAGGCTCAGCCGGACCGCAGCACCGCCCCGCGCGGGCGGGGACTACTCTTTGGCGCCGAGCCCGACGGTAAAACTACGATTGAGGATGTTTTAGCACGTGACTGGATTGCGTCTGTTAGCTATTCACGCCCACCCGGATGACGAATCATCCAAGGGCGCGGCCACCACCGCCAAGTACGCCGCCGAAGGCGACGAGGTGCTGGTGCTCACCTGTACGGGTGGCGAGCGCGGCGACATCATCAACCCGGCTATGGACAAGCCGGGTATCAAGGAGCGGATGAAGCAGGTCCGCCGCGAGGAAATGGCCGCCGCCGCCCAGGCGCTGGGGGTCAAGCACCACTGGCTCGGGCACGTCGACTCCGGGCTGCCCGGGGACCCGTGGACCGAGGACATCCAGGCGCTGCTGCCGGAAGGCTGCTTCGCCGCGCTGGACGATGCCGTCGTGGCAGCGGAATTCGTCCGCGTCATCCGATCCTTCCGCCCGCACGTCATCGTCACCTACGACGAGAACGGCGGCTACCCGCACCCGGACCACCTGATGGTGCACCGGGCATCGATGATCGCGTGGGAAAAGGCCGGGGATCCGGACTACCGTCCGGAGCGCGGCGAGGCCTGGGAGCCGCTGAAGCTGTACTATTCTCACGGGTTTATCTACCAGCGCATGAAGATCTTCCACGAGATGCTGCTGAAGGAAGGCAAGACCAGCCCTTACGCGCCCATGATGGCGCGCTGGGACGAGGGCTTCGGCGATATTATGGCCAGGGTTACCACGCAGGTAGAATGTAGTGAGTACTTTGCCAACCGCGAGGCCGCCCTGCGGGCGCACGCGACGCAGATTGACCCGGCCGGCGCTTTTCTTGCCACCCCGGTTGCAGTGCAGCAGAAATACTGGCCGACCGAGGAATTCGAGCTGGCGCGCACGCGGGTGTCCACGTCGCTGCCGGAAAACGACTTGTTCGCCGGGATTTCCGCGGACGGTAATATTTAACCTATCGGGCATTTCTAACCAGGAGGACGACGCCTAGATGAGTATCAGCGATCACGTGATTTACGCCGCCAGCGACCCCAGCCTCATGCTGCTGGCCCAGGGTGGCTCCGACGGCCCGGTGGGCCCGGAGTTCGGCAAGGCCTCGCCCATCGGCCTGCTGATCCTCGCCGTCATGGGCGTCTTCGTCATCATGGCCGGGTGGTTTTTCCATCGCCGCTACTCGCGCTTCCGCCGCCGCACCCTCTTTGCCGAGGCGCACGGCATCGATCCCTTCGACAAGGAAAAGCTGGACGCCGCCATGGAAGAGGCCGGGGTGCTGGACCACCGCAAGTCCTCGAAATTCTAGACATTCAACTGCATTTGGCTCGAGAGAGTGATTAGCCAGCTACACTAAGGGCGTGAATTTCGTGCCAGCTTTGCTCTACCCGCTCTACGAAGCCCGGCTCCTGCGGGGGCTCAAGGGCAAACCCCAGCCTAAGCACGTCGCGATCATGGCGGACGGCAACCGCCGGTGGGCCCGGGAAGCTGGTTTTACCGACATCAGCCACGGGCACCGGCAGGGCGCCAAGAAGATCGGCGAGATGATCTCCTGGTGCGCCGACACCGAGGTGGAAGTTGTCACTATTTATCTGCTGTCGACGGAAAACCTTAAGCGCCAGGAAGCCGAGGTCAAACTCCTCTTCGACATCATCTCGGACGTCGTAGAGACCTTGTCGACCGGGGACCTGGGCTGCCAGGTCCGCCTAGTCGGCCACCTGGACCTGCTGCCGGACCGCGTCGTCGAGCGTATGCGGCAGGCGGCGGAGAAGACGCAGGATAACTCCGGGGTCATCGTCAACGTGGCCGTTGGTTACGGCGGGCGCCAAGAGATCGTGGACGCCGTCCAGGACCTAGTGCGCGCGGAGGCCGCGCAGGGCACCACGGCGGAGGAGATGGCCGAGCGGGTTACCGCCGAGTCCATCTCGCACCACCTCTACACCAAGGGGCTGCCCGACCCGGACCTGGTCATCCGCACCTCCGGGGAGCAGCGCCTGTCCGGCTTCCTGCTGTGGCAGGCGGCGTATTCCGAAATCTGGTTCACGGATACCTACTGGCCAGCCTTCCGCAAGCTCGACTTCCTCCGCGCGCTGCGCGACTACTCGCAGCGCTCCCGCCGCTTCGGTAAATAGCCCGTCAGGGTTTTTAGCGCGCGGCGTTTTATAGCTTGCGCATTCGCACCTGCTCGACCAGGTGGTTTGGGCCCTTGGTGAGCACTAGGGAAGCCCGCACGCGGGTGGGCAGGATGTTTTCTACCAGGTTGGGCAGGTTAATCGACTGCCAAATCTCGCGGGCTTGGGCCGCGGCCTCGGGGTCTTCGAGCCCAGCGTAGTGGGCGAAGTGCGCGCCCGGCTTGCGGAAAGCGGTGTGGCGCAGTCGTAAGAAGCGGTTGATGTACCACTGTTCGATGACGCTGGTGCGGGCGTCGACGTAGACCGAGAAATCAATCAGATCGGAGACCATCAGCGTCGGGCCGGTCTGCAGCACGTTGAGCCCCTCCAGAATAAGGATGTCGGGCTGCTCGATGACCTGCTGCTCGTCCGGCAGGATGTCGTAGACCACGTGGGAATAGACCGGGGCCTTGACCTGGGCGGCGCCGGACTTGACCTCGGTGACAAAGCGCAGCAGCGCCCGCCGGTTGTAAGACTCGGGAAAGCCCTTGCGCTGCATCAGGCCGCGCTCTTTGAGCACCTTGGTGGGGTAGAGGAAGCCATCGGTGGTCACCAGGCTGACCTTCGGGTGGTGCGCCCAGCGCTGCAGTAGCACCTGGAGCAGGCGCGCGGTGGTGGACTTGCCGACGGCCACGGAGCCGGCCACCCCGATCACGAACGGCACGTTGGCTGGGGGATTGCCCAAAAACTGTTCGGTGGCGGCGGTGAGCTTCTGCCGGGCCTCGACCTGCATATGGATGAGACGCGACAGCGGCAGGTAGACCTCTGCGACCTCGTTGAGGTCGATGTTCTCGCCCAAGCCGGAGAGCTTGGCTACCTCTTCTTCGGTTAGCACCTGGGGCATGGATTTGCGCAGCTCGCGCCAGGAATCACGGTCGAAGTTTAGGTAGGGGCTGGGGTCATGCGTGCGCGCCATGACACCCATTGTTCCAAAGCTCCCTCCAACCGGGTGTAAACGGGTGGCGGGAAAGGCCGAACTAAACGGGAAAGTACTCACTTTCGTTAAGATAAGTGGCACGCCTAATACAACCCCGGGTCTCTCGGTCATCGAGCGGGCCGGGGAGTGGCGGGTGAGTTTAGCCCCATAAGGAAGGTACGGAAGAATTTCTATGACTGCTTCGAATAACGCGGACGTTCGCTACCAGGAGCTGCGTGAGCTGGATCCGGACACGCATGCGGCGATTACTGGTGAGCTCGCCCGGCAGCGCGACACCCTCGAGATGATTGCCTCGGAGAACTTCGTCCCGCGCGCGGTCCTGCAGGCCCAGGGCTCGGTGCTGACCAACAAGTACGCGGAGGGCTACCCGGGCCGCCGCTACTACGGCGGCTGCGAGCACGTCGACGTGGTCGAGGACTTGGCCCGCGATCGTGCGAAGGAAATCTTCGGCGCGGAGTTCGCCAACGTGCAGCCCCACTCCGGCGCCCAGGCCAACGCTGCGGTGCTGGCCGCGCTGGCGGAGCCGGGCGACAAGATCCTCGGCCTGTCCCTGGCCCACGGCGGCCACCTAACCCACGGCATGAAGCTGAACTTCTCCGGCAAGCTCTACGACGTTGCCGCCTACGAGGTGGACCCGGAGACCATGCGCATCGACATGGACAAGCTGCGCGAGCAGGCCCTGGAGGTCAAGCCGAAGGTCATCATCGCCGGCTGGTCCGCCTACCCGCGCACCCAGGATTTCCAGCGTTTCCGCGAAATCGCCGATGAGGTCGGCGCCTACCTGTGGGTGGACATGGCCCACTTCGCTGGCCTAGTCGCCGCCGGCCTGCACCCGTCGCCGGTGCCGTACGCGGACGTAGTCACCACCACCGTCCACAAGACCCTGGGCGGGCCGCGCTCCGGCATGATCCTGGCCAAGCAGGAGTTCGCCAAGAAGCTGAACTCCAACGTCTTCCCGGGCCAGCAGGGCGGCCCGCTGATGCACGTCATCGCGGCCAAGGCCATCGCCATGAAGATCGCCGGCACCCCGGAGTTCAAGGAGCGCCAGGAGCGCACCCTGGAGGGCGCGAAGATCATCGCTGAGCGCCTGATGCAGGACGACGCCAAGGGCGCGGGCATCGACGTGCTCACCGGCGGCACCGACGTGCACCTGGTGCTGGTCGACCTGCGCAACTCGGAGGTCGATGGTCAGCAGGCCGAGGACCTGCTGCACGAGGTCGGCATTACCGTCAACCGCAACGCCGTGCCGAACGACCCGCGCCCGCCGATGGTGACCTCGGGCCTGCGTATCGGCACGCCGGCGCTGGCCACCCGCGGCCTGGACGCCGAGGCCTTCACCGAGGTCGCCGACATCATCGCCACCACCCTGGTGGACGGCGATAAGGCTGACAAGCAGGCGCTGCGCGCCCGCGTGGAGGAGATTACCAAGCAGTTCCCGCTCTACGAGGGACTCGAGGACTGGAAGCTGCTCTAAGGATCTAAGCCCTTCAGCTAGGCCCAGCAAGGGCCTAGCTGCAGCTTCTATTCGGACGCCTCGTCGGCGTCTGAGTGATCGTCGCGTTCCTGGGCGTGCTGGGTGCGCGCGGCGCGTAGCCACTCGGGCTGGTTTTCCAGCAGCTCCTTGATCTGAGCGGTGGTCAGCGGGGCGTCCATGTCGTTCTTTTTCAGCGAGGTCACCGAAATGCCTAGCTTCTGGGCGACGACGGGGCGCGGGTGCGGGCCCTCGCGGCGCAGGGTGGCCAGCCATTCCGGGGGATTGTGCTGGAGCTCGCGGAGCTCGGCGTGGGTTATCGCGCCAGTTTGGAAGGACTCCGGGGTGGCCGGCAGGTAGATACCAAGCTTCTTGGCCGCGGTCTGCGGGCGCATGGCGGTGCCGGAGGGCTGCTGCGGGGAATCTTTTTGGTAATCAGTCACAAAGATAACGGTAGCACTTTCGCTAGGATAAGGACCATGTTGCGCCTAGCATTTGCTACCGGCACGGAGCCGGGAAAGTGGTTTCGTCGGTTCCGGGAAAACACCGCCCACGGGGGCCTGGAAACGCTGGATGCTGACGACGCGCTCGCTACCTTATTGTCTGGGGAAGCCGACCTCGCCTTAGCGCGGGTGCCGGCGGCCGGGGACGAGCGCATCGACAGCTCCTTCCACGTGGTACGCCTCTACGCCGAAGCCCCCGGCGTGGCTGTCCCGAAGGACTCGGTCTACGCCGAGGTCGGCGAGGACGTCCGCGCGGAGGACGTGGCGGACGAATACCTCAACTATCGCATCCCCGACTCCGGGCTCGTGGACGTCGACGCGGTGCGCACCGGGCTGCAGGTGGTCGGCGCCAACGTGGGCATCGTCATCGCTCCGCGCCCGCTGCTGAAGGTGCTGGCCAAAAAGCAGGTGGTGCCGCTGGGGCTCGTGGACGCCGAGGTGCCGCGCACGGAGATCTGCCTGGTGTGGAAGAAGGACCGCGACGCCGACGATATCCAGGACTTCGTGGGCGTGGCGAAGGGACGGACGAAGAACTCCTCCCGCCAGGAAAAGCCGAAGCGCAGCGCCCGGGAGAAGGCCAAGGCCAAGCAGGCCCGGCGGTCCGGGCGTTCGTTACCAAAAAGTAAGAAATCCCCTGACCGGCATAAACGGCGCAAATAGTTTGACTTAATCCCATAATGTCTGACTAAAGCTTGGGATAATTGTTGAAAAACTCTGAATGGGTTCTTACGGTGGAAGTTGCTGTTAAAGCGCATTTACCGACGAAAGTGAGGATTGACAATGAACAAGATTTCTCGCCGGGTGGTTGCCGGCCTGGCAGCTGCTACCCTGTCCTTCGGCGTAGTTGCCTGCTCCGACGCAGAGGACGCTGCGAACGACGCCAAGGATACCGCCGGCTCCGCCGCTAACGAGGCCACCGACGCCGCCGGTTCTGCCGCTAACGAGGCCACCGGTTCCAACGATGACGACGCCGACGACAAGGGCGAGGGCAATGGCGACGACTCCGGTTCCAACGGCGACAAGAAGGCCGTGACGACCGGCGCCGGTGAGAAGGAAGTTCCGGCTGATTTCGCTTCTGCCATCGAGGACAAGACCTCCGAGTGGGGCGAGCCGAAGGACATCACCGAGGGCGAGAACGGCTCCGTTGCCACCTTCGACGATGACAAGCTGCTGGCTTACTCCGAGGAGACCGGCGCCCAGCCGGTCATCGGCAAGATCGCTGAGACCTGGACCGCCGAGGGCGGCGTCGACAGCAAGGTCGGCCTGCCGACCGCTCCGGAGCAGCGCGACGATGATGACGATGACGGCTTCGAGGGCTGGAAGCAGAGCTTCACCAACGGCACCATCGAGTGGGACTACGACGATGACCACGGCCAGTACGAGGCTGACATCGACGTCAACGACTAATAGCTAGCAGCGCCTCTATCTGGCGCGCTGATGCACCACCCGCGGGAAGCGGCGGCAATTGTGGCCGCGGCCCCGCGGGTTTCGTGATCGCTCAGGCAGGCGTGGCCGCGATGTCGCGGCTAGTTTGACTAAAGTTCATCTTTCACCCATGTAATTTCAACCTAGCCGGCCTACATTGGGTGGTGTCCGCACGGGCCGGGCACCACTGGTTCGTGATTGACCGCCAATTTTTAAGGGAGCACCTTAAAGCCATGACCTATCCGACCACGACCTCCACCCTTCCGCTTGCCGACGCCCACCTTGACGCCTCCGTCAAGACCAAGACTTACGTGCTGGATACTTCCGTGCTGTTGTCTGACCCTTGGGCGCTGAAGAAATTCGCCGAACACGACATCGTCCTGCCGGTTGTTGTCATTTCGGAGCTGGAAGGAAAACGTCATCACCCAGAGCTTGGCTGGTTCGCCCGCCAAGCTCTTCGTCATTTGGAGCAGCTGCGCGTCACCTATGACCACCTGGACCAGCCAGTCCCGGCTAACGACGAGGGCGGCACCCTGCGGGTGGAGCTGAACCACCAAGACCAATCCCTGCTGCCGGCCGCCTTCCGCGGCCCGGAGGGGGACCACCGGATTCTGGCCTGCGCGCTCAACCTGGCGCACGAGGGCAAGGAGACCGTGCTGGTGACGAAAGACGTGCCGCTGCGCGTGAAGGCCGGCGCCGTGGGACTTCCCGCGGACGAGTACCACGCGCAGGACGTCGTACTGACCGGGTACACCGGGATGGCGGACGCCGCCGTGCCGGGCGAGGTGATTGACGAACTCTATCGCGATGGGGAAGTCGTGATTGATGACGTCCGCACTCGCGAGGGCACGCCGGTGGCCGAGCTGCCAGTGCACTGCGGTGTGAAGCTGTGGGCCGGCCAGCAGGCGGCACTGGGGCGCGTGGCCGCGGACGGTTCCGTCCAGGTCGTGCGAGGGGACGCCAACGCCTTCGGCCTGCAGGGCCGCTCGGCGGAGCAGCGCATCGCCCTGGACCTGCTGCTGGACAACTCCGTCGGGATCGTCTCCGTCGGCGGCCGCGCCGGCACCGGTAAGTCGGCCCTGGCGCTGTGCGCCGGGCTGGAGGCCGTGCTGGAGCGCGGCGAGCACCGCCGGATCGTGGTCTTCCGCCCGATGTACGCGGTCGGCGGCCAGTCGCTGGGCTACCTGCCGGGCTCTGAATCGGAGAAAATGAACCCGTGGGCGCAGGCCGTCTACGACACCCTGGACGGGCTGGTCTCCGAAAACGTCATGGACGAAGTCCTTGACCGCGAGCTCATCGAGGTCCTCCCGCTGACCCATATCCGCGGCCGCTCCCTGCACGACTCCTTCGTCATCGTAGATGAGGCGCAGTCGCTGGAGCGTAACGTGTTGCTGACCGTGCTTTCTCGCCTGGGGCGCGGGTCGCGCGTCGTGCTCACCCACGACGTCGCCCAGCGCGACAACCTGCGCGTCGGGCGTCACGACGGCGTGCAGGCCGTTATCGAGAAGCTCAAGGGGCATCAGCTCTTCGCACACGTGACCTTGCAGCGTTCTGAGCGTTCTGCCATCGCGGAACTGGTCACGGACTTGTTGGAAGGCGACCATTAAAGAAGCTGGTAAGCGCTTTATTAGCGGGTTTATTAGAAACCGACTGGCGCGAAAAAACAACACCAAGGAATAATGGGCAGCATGTCTAAAAAGTCGTTCAATATTCGTCCGTTCCGGACAAACGATTACCCGCAGATGATGCACATTTACGAGGAAGGCCTGAACACGGGCCACGCCACGTATGAAACGACGGCATTGTCACTCGAGCAATTCACCAACGCCAAGATCTTGTCCACTGTTTTCGTCGCCGTCGAGGAAGACGATGACAACAAGGTGGTCGGCTGGGTTTCGGCCGCCCCGATTTCCTCCCGTTCCGTCTTCCATGGGGTGGTGGAAGACTCCATCTACGTCGATCCCTCGGCGCAGGGCCGCGGCGTGGCCGGGGCGTTGCTGGACAAGCTCATTGAGGTCTGCCAGGAGCTACACAAGTGGGCCATCCACGCGTGGATCTTCCCGGAAAACACCGGCTCGGCCAAGCTGCACGAGTCCCGCGGCTTTGACAAGGTGGGCACCTACTCCCACCTGGCGAAGATGACCTACGGCGAGCTCGCCGGCCAGTGGCGCGACACCGTCGTCTACGAAAAGCTGCTGCCTAAGCCGGATGCCCCGGGCACCGCGCCCGCTGAGGACTAGCTCCTCTCAACCGCAACTGCACGCAACGCGTCCCTACCTTGGGGTAGGGGCGCGTTTTGTTTTTAGTACTTGCTGGAAGGCAAGCGAAAAACACAATGGCCACCCTCGCCGCGGCTGGAAGAAGGTGCGGCGGTGGGTGGCCATCGTTGGCATGGGAGTAGGTAAGGGGGTTTAGGAGATGGTCTCCTTGAGGTGCTCCTCGCGCAGCGGCAGCAGGAGCAGCAGGGCGATGATAGCCATCGGGACCATCAGCTGGATGACGGGCGTCAGGCCGTCGTTGTAGGAATGCAGGATGGCGTCCTTGACCGGGCCGGGAAGGTTGGCGACCATGCTCGGGGTCAGGGAGTTGGCGCCGCCGCCATTCTCGCTGAACTTCTGGGCCATGGCCGCGCCCTGTTCACCCATCTGGGCGAAGGCCTTGGGCAGTCGGGTGGCCATCTCGTTCTGCATGTTGTGGATGAACATGGATCCGACCAGGGAAGCGCCCAGGGCGGAACCGATCTGGCGGAAGAAGTTATTCGCCGCGGTCGCGGTGCCGACCTGGGACAGCGGGAAGGAGTTCTGGACGATGAGGACCAGCACCTGCATGACCAGGCCGAGGCCAACGCCGAAGACCAGGAAGCGCACGCCCAGCTGGGTCAGGGAGGTATCCACGGTCAGCTGGGAGAGCCAGTAGAGGGCGCCGGCGGTGATCGCCAGGCCGACGATCGGGAAGATTTTGTAGCGGCCGGTCCGGGAGATGACAAAGCCCACCGCGGTGGAGGTGCCGATAAGGCCGACCATCATCGGAATCATCATTAGGCCCGCTTCGGTCGGGGTGAGGGTGTGGACCATCTGCAGGTAGGTGGGCATATAACCCAGCACGCCGAACATCGCCAGGCCCAGGACCATGCCGGAGGCGGTGGTCAGCACCATGTTGCGGTTCTTAAACAGGTGCATCGGGATGAGCGGCTCAGTGGCCCGCAGCTCAACCAGTACGACCAGGATGGCGCCGATGACCGTGGTGGCGGCGAGCCCCAGGATGATCGGATCGGACCACTCGTACTCGGTGCCGCCCCAGGTGGTCATGAGGATCAGGCTGGCGGTGGTGATGGCGATGAACGTCGCGCCCAGGGCGTCGAACTTCTGCAGGTTCTTCTCGCCGACGCGCAGGTGCAGCACGGCGGTGCTCACGCCCATGGCCAGCAGGCCCAACGGGATATTCATCCACATGCCCCAGCGCCAGCCGGGGCCGTCGGTGAACCAGCCGCCCAGCACCGGGCCGAGCACGGAAGACAGGCCGAAAACGCCGCCCATGATGCCCATGAACTTGCCGCGTTCCCGGGCGGAAGTCACCTCGGCCACGATAGCCTGGGAGGAAATCATCATGAAGCCGGCGCCGAAGCCCTGGACGGCGCGACCGATGATAAGCAGCGTCATGGAATTGGCGAAGCCGCCGATGGTGGAGCCGATGACGAAGGTGAAGGTACCGGCGATATAGATCCACTTGCGGCCCATCTGGTCACCCAGCTTGCCGGAAATCGGCATAGCGATGGTCATGGTGACCAGGAAGGCAGAAATAACCCAGCTCATGTGGTCGACGCCGCCGAGCTCGCCCACGATGGTGGGCAGGGCGGCGGAGAAGATCATCTGGCCGAGCGAAGACATCAACATTGTCAGCACGAGCGCGCTGAAGATGAGGCCGAGGTTGTCGGCGCTCTTTTTACCCGCGTGGGGGTTTGCAACTACCATGCCAGGCCTTTCGCATACGAAGTAATAATTTGTGCGGAGTGACGGAGATTGTCCGTCAAAGATTTATCAGTGGAGTAGAAGCCCCCGGTGGCTACCAGCCACAGCGACTCCCGCAGCAGGGAGGCGATGAGCGCGGCTTCGCACCGCGGGGACATACTCGGGTCTTGTTTATCGCCCGGGTTGTTCTCCAAGCGCTCCTCGATCAGCTCGCGCAGCTCCTCGGCCTTGGCCCTCTTGCGGGCGAAGGACTCGGCGGCTGCCTCGCTGTCCTGGGCAATCCTTTGCCGGCGCGCGTGGATCTCCGGGTCGTCGTAGTGATCGTCGACGTGCTTGGCGATGAGGGTGAGGCTAAGCTCCAGCACGTTGCCGGTGGGGGTGTTAAGGAACCACTCGATTAGCTCAGGCGCGAATTCCCGGGATGGGCTCCCCATGACCGCCGAGGCTTTGGAGTCGAAGTAGTTAAAGAAGGTGCGCCGGGAAATGCCGGCATCCGCACAGATCTCTTCTACCGTGACCGCCCCGAAGCCGTGTTCGTCCACGAGCTTGGTGGCGGAGCCTTCGATCCGGCGCCGGGTCTTGCGACGCTTTTGTTCACGCAGTCCTACACAGTCATCGTCTTGCACGGGGTGTAACTTTACACGTGGTGCAAGTTTGCACCAAGTGCAAGGACTATGATTTCTGGAAAATTCTTGGCCGAGTGTGGCCGGCATTACGCATCGGCCTATTCGGCGGTCAGCGTGCCTAGGACCAGGGCGGCATCGGCAGCCGGCTCAAGCGGGGTATAGGTCGCGCGCACGCCGTTGCCGGCGGGCTCAAAAGCCCAGGTGCCCTCCGCTTCGCACCGCCCGGCGAGGGTGTCGGCGTCGAAGGAGACGCGGGTGCCGTCGGCCACCGGATCGAAGAGGTAGACCTGGCAGTTCTGGTCCGGGTAGGTCACGATCCCGGTCTTCCCGGTCAGCGCGGCCACCGCGGTCCAGGCCCCCTCGGGGGAGCCTTCCTCGCTCAGCTCGCCGTAAAACATGCCGCGGGCAGAAGCGGCGCCCGGCTCGGTGTTGAGGTCGAAGTCGCCGGCCGCGCCGTCGCGGGCAGCGGGGAGGGAAAACGGCTCCGGCTCGCTGGGGGCCGGCCTGAACAGGTAGGCGGCGACGGCGGCCAGCAGCGCGAGCACTATCACGGCCACCCCGGTGAGGATGAGGCGGCGGCGGGTGCGGCGGGACTCGCGGTAGAGCGTGAAGGTATCGGCAGGCATGACAAAAGCATAACGCCTCCCACCGGCCCGACGGGGACCGGCAGGAGGCGTGGGTGAGCGATTAAGCTCTAGCCGATTAAGCTCCGGCGGAGCCTTAGAAGTTGTCGCGATCGGTGTTGGCCATGTCCAACACGTTCAGGCGACGGTCCAGCTCCTCCTCCGTGAGGTTCTCGCCGTCGACGAAGCCCAGATCAATGACGGCCTCGCGGACGGTGATCTTCTCGTGCAGAGCGTGCTTGGCGGCCTTCGCGGCGTTCTCGTAGCCGATGGCGGAGTTCAACGGGGTGACAATCGAGGTAGAAGACTCAGCGAAGGTCTTCATGCGCTCTTCATTGGCGGTGATGCCGTCGACGCACTTCTCGGCGAAGACGCGGCCGGTGTTGGCCAGCAGGCGGGCGGATTCCAGCACGTTGCGAGCCATCATCGGGATGAAGACGTTGAGCTCGAACTGGCCCTGGGAACCGCCGAAGGCAACGGCGGCGTCGTTGCCGATAACCTGCGCGGAGACCTGGGTGGCGGTCTCGCACAGGACCGGGTTGACCTTACCCGGCATAATCGACGAACCCGGCTGCAAGTCCTTCAGGTGGATCTCGGACAGGCCGGTCAGCGGGCCGGAGCCCATCAGGCGGATGTCATTGGCGATCTTGTACAGGCTCACGGCCACGGTGCGCATGGCCCCGGAGAACTCCACCAGGGAATCGCGGGCAGCCTGCGCCTCGAAGTGGTTGTGGGCCTCCTGCAGTTCTTCCAGGCCGGTGAGCTTCTTAAGCTCCTCGGTGACCTTCGCGCCGAAGTCGGCGGAGGTGTTCAGGCCGGTGCCGGTGGCGGTGCCGCCGATGGCCAGCTCGCCCAGGCGCGGCAGGGTGGCCTTGATGCGCTCGATACCGAGCTCGATCTGGCGGGCGTAGCCACCGAACTCCTGGCCCAGGGTGACCGGGGTGGCGTCCATCAGGTGGGTACGACCGGACTTAACGACGCCCTTCCACTCCTGCGCCTTCTTGGTCAGGGACTCGCGCAGGACCTCCAGGCCCGGGATGAGGTCGTTGACGGCCTCGTAGGTGGCCGCCACGTGGGTGGCGGTCGGGAAGGTGTCGTTGGAGGACTGGCCCATGTTGACGTGGTCGTTCGGGTGGACCTCGACGCCGGCCTTCGCGGCCAGGGAGGCGATGACCTCGTTGGTGTTCATGTTGGACGACGTGCCGGAGCCGGTCTGGAAAACGTCGATCGGGAAGGCGTCGTCGTGCTGGTTGTCAGCAATCTCCTTGGCGGCGGCGATGATGGCGTCGGCCTTGTCCGCGTCCAGGGCGCCGGAGTCCTTGTTGACCTGGGCGCAGGCTGCCTTCAGAAGACCCAGGGCGCGGATCTGAGCGGACTCGAGGCCGCGGCCGGAGATCGGGAAGTTATCCACCGCGCGCTGGGTCTGGGCGCGCCAGAGGGCGTCCTTCGGGACCTGAACTTCGCCCATCGTGTCGTGTTCGATGCGGTACTCAGTCATGTGAACCTCGTCTTCCTTAAGTTGGATTAATTGAGCTGTTGAAAACTGCGTTACAGCCACCTTCCAGTATGACAAAAAGCACGCCGGAGGGTGGCTGTGATGAGTATGTCCGGTTTACTCGTTCGGATCCGAGTAGTCGACCACGGAGTATTCCCGCAGCTTGGACATTTGGTGGATCGAGTCGATGTAGCGGATGGTGCCGGACTTCGAGCGCATCACCAGCGAGCGGGTGGTGGCCGAGTGGGCGCGGTAGGACACGCCGCGCAGCATGTCGCCGTTGGTCACGCCGGTGGCGGCGAAGTAGCAGTTCTCGGAGGAGACCAGATCATCGTTGGTCAGCACGCGGTCCAGGTCGTGGCCCGCGGCCTTGGCCTTCTCCGCCTCCTGCTCGTCCTTCGGCCACAGCTGGCCCTGGATCTCGCCGCCCATACACTTCATGGCGCAGGCGGTGATGATGCCCTCCGGGGTGCCGCCGATGCCCATCATGATGTCGATGGAGTTGCCATCCTGGGCAGCGGCGATGGCGCCGGCGACGTCGCCGTCCATGATGAGGCGCACCTTCGCGCCGGCGGCGCGGATCTGAGAGATCAGATCCTCGTGGCGCGGGCGGTCTAGGACCACGACGGTGATATCCGACGGGCGCAGGTTCTTGGCCTTGGCCACGGCGTTGATGTTGTCTTCGACGGAAGCGCTGATGTCGATGTGCCCCTTGGCCTCCGGGCCAACGGCGATCTTCTTCATGTAGAACACGGCCGACGGGTCGTACATGGTGCCCCGCTCGGCAGCGGCGATGACGGAAATAGCGTTCGGGCGGCCCTCGGCCATCAGGCGGGTGCCGTCGACCGGATCCACCGCGATGTCCATCGCCGGGCCCTCGCCGGTGCCGACCTCCTCGCCGTTGAAGAGCATCGGTGCCTCGTCCTTTTCGCCCTCGCCGATGACAACGACGCCTTGCATGGACACGGAGTTGATGAGCTTGCGCATCGCGTCCACGGCGGCGCCGTCGCCTTCGTTCTTCTGTCCGCGGCCAACCCACCGGCCCGAAGCCAGGGCGGCGGCTTCGGTCACCCGCACCAGCTCCATGGCTAGGTTGCGATCGGGTGCCTCCGGGGTTCCAGCGTGAGAATTCGACATCGAGGAGATTACCTTCCTTTTAATGCTGTGAGGATGTGAAAATTATCCATCCTCTATTATCCACGCCGATAGCCATTTCCACCCGCGGTACGCCCTACCTGTGGGCAAACGCCCCCGAAAGTGGGAAGACCCGCGCCAGGCGGCGGATGTAGGGGGCCGGGCAGAGGGTTTTTCTTATCGCGTTGCCAACTGCCATACTGGAGGGCGTGGCTGCAGAGAATAAACCCAAACTTTTCGAGGGCGGCAAGGACATGATCCTGTCGCTGGGCGTAACCGTCATCGCGATGTTGGCGGTCGTCGGCGCGACCGGCCTGTGCACGGTCAACCCGGAGGACTCGCCGCAGGCCGAGGTCACCGAGGTGGACGCGGAGAACTTCCTGCGCATGGAGACCCAGGCCACCGGCGTGCCGGCTCGCCTGCCGCAGCTGCCCGAGGGGTGGTACGCCAACTCCGCCCGCCGCGGCCAGGTCGCCGGCGAGCCGGCCCCCATCGTCGGCTTCGTCTCCGCCGAGAAGGGCTACCTCCAGGCCACCCAGACCACCGTCGGATACGAGGAAGCCCGCCGCGGCTACGACGGCAACTACCGCGAGTTGACCGACACCACGGAGATTGACGGCCAGACCGTGGAGATTTACACCAGCGACGACAACGACGTCCGCGACCTGTGGGCCGCCGACCTAGGAGACGTGCGGCTTATGGTCTCCGGCTCGGCTAACGATGCCGACTACCGCACCCTCATCTCCGCCATCGTCGGCGCCGAGCCCGTCGCCGAGGTGTCCGCGCCTAGCGGCGAGCAAAAGTAACGGTCTCCAGCCGGTCGGTAAATTCCACGCTCACGCCCGGGCCCTGGGCCAGCTGTGCTAGCTCGTTCTGGGTTAGCCCGGTCAGCTTTTCCTTGGCCTGGAAAACATCGATCTTTTCCCGGCTTAGCTGCGGCTTGACGATGACGTCTGCGACTCCGCCGTCCTCGAAGGTCAGCGCGATCGCGCCGTTGAAATAGCTGATGATGTCGCCGGCGGCCTGGTGGGCCGGGCCGAAGAATTCCTCAACCAGCGCGCGGGAATCACCAAAAAAGATCGCCCCGGCCGATCCGGAGGCGGAGACGAAGTCGACGCGTTCGCCCGGGTAACCATAAATCTGCAACGTGGTGCCTTTCTATCTTCTCTAACTAGCTAGTTTTACAGGCTCAAGTATTAATGCGGGCCTAGTCCGCCGGGTCAGACGGCTCTTCGCCGTCGGCGTCCGGGTCGTTGCCCAGCGCCTTCTCCACGCGGCGGGCGGCGCCGTCGAGGTGGGACTCGCAGGCCTTGGCCAGGGCCTCGCCGCGCTCCCAGTACTTCAGCGACTCGTCCAGGCTCATCTGGCCGAGCTCCAAAATCTTGACGGCCTCGATGAGCTCGTCGCGGGCCTGCTCGTAGGTGAGGTTCTCCACGGGCGGGAAAGCGTCGTCGCCGGCCTGGCCGGTGCCGATGGTGTCTTCGTTCATGCTGGTCTGCCTTTCTTTGTGGGGTGTAAGTTGCGGTATTTAGGCTCTGGCTAGTCGGCCGGCTTGGCGGCCATCGCCGCGGCGGTGACGGAACCGTCAGCGACGCGGATGCGCAGCTGCGAGCCGGGCGGGGACTGCTGGTAGGAGGTGACCACCTCGGGCCCGCTGCCGTCGCGGGGCAGGACCTGGACCACGGAGTACCCGCGCTGCAGGGTCGCTGCCGGCCCGAGCGCCGAGACCTGGGCGCGCAGGGCGCTGACCCGGTTGTTTTCGCGGTCGAGCAGGTACTTAACGTCGCGGCGCATGGTGGCCTTCGCACGGTCGATCTCCTCGCGGCGCGCGGTGATGGGGGAGAGGGGATCGGCTAGCACCGGGCGGGAACGGATATTGGCCAGGCCGCGGCGCTGGTTGTCCACCCAGCCGCGTAGCGCGCCGGCCATGCGCTGGCGGGTCTCGTTGATGAGCGCCTTTTCTTCGATGACATCGGGCACGACGCGCTTGGCCGCGTCCGTCGGGGTGGCCGCCCGCAGGTCGGCCACGTTGTCGAGCACCGGGCTGTCTGGCTCGTGGCCGATGGCGGAGACCACCGGGGTGGCCGCGGCCGCCACGGCGCGTTGTAGGGCCTCCTCGGAAAACGGCAGCAGGTCCTCGACCGAGCCGCCGCCGCGGGCAATGATGATGACGTCTACTTCCGGGTCCCGGTCCAGCTGCTGCAGGGCGTCGATGACCTCCGGGACCGTGGAGCGGCCCTGCACGGCCGTGTTGATGACCCGGAACTGCACGGCGGGCCAACGGTCCTGGGCCACGGAGATGACGTCGCGTTCGGCCGCCGAGCCGCGGCCGGTAATCAGGCCGACCTTGCCCGGCAGGTAGGGCAGGCGCTTCTTGCGGGCCGGATCAAAAAGGCCCTCGGCGGCCAACTGCTTGCGTAGCATCTCGATGCGGGCGAGTAGCTCGCCCAAGCCGACGTGGCGGATCTCCGTCGTCCACAGGGAAAAGCTGCCGCGGCCGGCGTAGAAGGCCGGCTTGCCGCGGATGATGACGCGGTCGCCGTCCTTGAGTGGGGTCGGCAGGGAGCGGATCAGGTTGGTGGGGCAGGTTAGCTGTACGGACTTTTCCTGCTCGACGTCGCGCAGGGTCAGGTAGGACAGCTTCCAGGTGTTCTTGACGTTGATCTGGGTCAGCTGGCCCTCGACCCAGAGGAAGCCTAGCCGCTCGATCCACCCTTTGACTTGGTCATTGACCTTGCCCACCGGCCACGGAGTATCCGGGGTATTCGCCGGTGCGTTCATGTGTGAGCTTCCTCCCGTTCTGCCGTGATTATAGGCGTTTGCACCCAGTCTATTGTTTTGCAGTGGATTTCGTTATTCTGGGGGCATGACTGATGCTGGAAAGAATGTGCTTCTCGCGGCCCCGCGCGGGTACTGCGCCGGTGTGGACCGCGCGGTGGAGACGGTAGAAAAGGCGCTGGAGAAATACGGCGCCCCGATTTACGTGCGCAAGCAGATTGTGCATAACCGCTACGTGGTGGAATCCCTGGCCGAGCGCGGGGTGGTCTTCGTCGACGAGGCATCCGAGGCCCCCGAGGGCGCGCACTTGGTCTTCTCTGCGCACGGCATTTCCCCGGCCGTCCGCCAGGAATCCCAGCAGCGCCGCCAGCTGACACTGGATGCGACCTGCCCGTTGGTGACCAAGGTGCACAAGGAAGTCCAGCGTTTCGAGCGCGACGGCTACCACATCCTCCTGGTGGGGCATAAGGGCCACGAGGAGGTCGAAGGCACCGCCGGCGAGGCCCCGGAGATTACCCACCTGGTCGACGGCGTGGAAGGCGTGGAGGAGCTGCCGGAGTTCCTCCACGACGAAAAGCTCGTGTGGCTGTCCCAGACCACCCTGTCGGTCGATGAGACCATCACCATCGTCAACAAGCTGCGCGAGCGCTTCCCGCACCTGGAGAACCCGCCGTCAGACGATATTTGCTACGCCACGCAGAACCGCCAGGAGTCGGTGAAGGCCATCGCCCCGAAGTGCGATCTGATGATCGTGGTCGGCTCCCGCAACTCCTCGAACTCGGTCCGCCTGGTTGAGGTGGCCCTAGACGCGGGCGCGAAAGACTCGCACCTGATCGACTTCGCTAAGGAGATTGACGAATCCTGGCTGGACGGCGTGCAGACCGTCGGCGTGACCTGCGGCGCCTCCGTTCCGGAGCTGCTGGTCCGCGAGGTGCTCGAGTACCTAGACGAGCGCGGCTACAGCGACGTCGAGCAGGTAACCACCACCACCGAGACCATCCAGTTCGCCCTCCCGCGCGAACTGCGTCCGGCTCGTACCAAGGCAGCCGAGGAAACCACAGCAAACCAGTCTTAGGCCCACCGCCCCAGTACCGGGGCACAATTAAAGCGGCGAGGCGGTCACGTGAAAAAGCAGTGATCGCCTCGCCGCTGGTGCGTATCGTGCCGCGTCTAGCCCTTCGCCTAGTCCTCGTAGAGGTTGTCGTCGCGGGAGGGATTTTGCCGCACGCGGCGCGCCTGGGACTGGGCTGGAGACTTCGGCGGGTACTGGCGCGACGTCCCAGCCGGCCGGCCGGCGGCCTCGCCGTAGCGGGGGAGGGAGGAGCCCGGGCCACCCGCGCGGCGGTTGGGATCCGGGCGGTAGGCCTGCTGGTTGGCCTGCTCCTGCCGGCGCTGTTCGCGGTCGCGCTCGCGGACGCGGGCACCCTGGGCGGGCTGCTCGGAGCCCTGCCCGGACGTGCGGCCGAGCGGGATATTGCCGGCCTGGGCGCGGCGCTTTTGCTCCTCGTTGCGGGCGATGAGCTCGGCCACGGTGAGCCGGCTGCTGCGCTCGCGGGCCCGGGCGCTGGTGTCGCGGTTGCGCTTGTCTGCGGCGGCTTCGGCCCGGCGGGCGACCTGGGCCTTTTCGTTTTCCGTGCGGGCGTTAGACCGCAGCCGCCACAGGCGGAAGGCCATGATGGCGATGGAGGCCAGCGTGGCCAGGAAGAACGGAATGAAGTGCTCCAGGAACGGGAAAGCGCCGGTGACCAGGGCGGTAGTAGAAAACGCCGAGGCCCCCTCGCTGGCACGGGCCTGGGTCACCAGCCAGCCGCAGAGCAGCGTGAAGACGGTGAAAAGGAGCGGGGAAGTGGCCACGGTCAGGTACAACCCCCGCGGGGCCACTGTGCAGGTGACAGCCAGAACGCTAAGGATGTAGCAGAGCAGGTACGGCCACCCCAGGTCCCCGAAGAGAAGGGACAGGAGAAGCCCGGTGGTCAAAGCCGCAGCGACGATAGCAATTGCCATGCCGAGCGGCAGCCCACCGCGGGCCGTTCGAGCCTGGGTTTTATGAAAAGCGTTCGCATGTGACACGGGGCGTTATTCTACCTGCCGCCCATCGTGTCCTGGGAATCATTTAGCCGCGTGCCCTAAGTCTCCCAGGCAGGGGCGTAAGTTTCGGGCGGGGCCGGGAGCAGGCGGGAGCAAAAGGCTAGTCGGACTCGGCGGCGTGGCGCGGAGAGGACTCTACCGGGGAGATCTGCGGCGGGTGCTTATCCGTGCGGGCTGGGATATCCATCTCCGCGAGCCGCCTTGAGGTGACCATGACGCGGCTGTCGAAGGAACCCAGAGTGGAGTTGAAGGCATCGACCGCCTTTTCTAAGTTGCGGCCCACCTTGTTGAAGTGCTCGCCCACGGTGTTGACCCGGCTGTAGAGCTCGCGCCCTAGGCGCTGGACCTCGCGGGCCTTGTCGGAGAGATCCTCCTGCCGCCAGCCCAGCGCCACGGTACGCAGCAGGGCGAACAGCGTGGTGGGAGTTGCGATCACGATGTTGCGGGAGAAGGCGAATTCCAAAAGCTCGGGGTCTACGCTGAGAGCGGCGTCCAAGAAGGGATCCGCGGGCACGAAGAGGACCACGAATTCCGGGGTGGGTTGGAAGGCCTCGATGTAGTCCTTGCCCGACAGCGTGGTGATGTGGTTGCGCATCTGGTGGACGTGGTGGCGCAGGAAGGCCGCGTGTTCCTCCGGGTCCTGGGCCTCCAACGCGTCGAGGTAGGAGCTAAACGGTACCTTCGCGTCGACGACGATATGGCGCCCGCCGCTCAAGTGGACCAGCAGGTCCGGGCGGACCTGGTGGCTGCCGAAGTGGGCGGAAACCTGCGGATTAAAGTCCACGTGCTTGACCATGCCGCCCAGTTCGACGACGCGCTCGAGCTGCATCTCGCCCCACCGGCCGCGCACATTGGGCGAGCGCAGGGCGGTGACCAGCTGGTCGGTCCTGTCGGACAGGCGGGTAGAAGTGCGCATCATTGCCTGGACCTGGCCGCGCAGGGAGGAAAACTCGCTGGCGCGGTCGGCTTCCAGCTCCCGCAGGTGCAGGCCCAGCCGGTCCATGGCCTTTTCCAAGGGAGCTAGTGATTCGGCGACGTCGGCGCGCCGCTGCTGGGAGGCCTGCAGGGCGGCCTGCTGTTGCTCGGCGGCGCTGGGTCCGGCCGTGGGGGCGGTGGGCTGCCGGCGCTGCCAGTGGGCATGCCCGAGCCAGCCCAGGACGGCTCCGAGGGCCACACTGATGAGAAGGAAGGCAACCGTGGCGAGCGTGGAAGTACTCATACCTTCTAACTTCGCACACCCGCCGGACGGGAGACCTAAGATTCCTCCCGCGTTTCGAACATCCGCGCGATTTTATCCTTCAGCTTGCGGATTCCGGTGCGGGCCGCCGGACGCTCGTACTCCGGTGGCGGGGAGCTCAGATCGACCAGTTCGCTCACGTCCGCGCCGTCGGGCTCGGGGGCTTCTTCGCGCCAATCCTGGCGCTGGCGCAGGCCCTGCTCCTGCTTGACGCGGCCAACGAGGTAGCCGGCCATGGTGGAGAACTCGACGTCGTCGGTGGTCTTCTCGCCGGACTGCAGCATGAGGATGTCCTGGACGTAGCGGTAGGCCACCGCGATCATCGCCGCGGCGGGCACGGCGAGGAAGGCACCGACCAGATCGAAGAGCGCCGAACCCAGGGTCACGGAGACCAGGACGATAACCGGGTGCAGGCTCATCGCGCGGGCCTGCAGCCACGGCGAGAGCACGTTGCCCTCCAGCTGCTGGACCAGCAGGACCAGACCGAGCACCATGAGGGCCTCGGTAAAGCCCAGGGAGACCAGGGCGATGGTCACGGACAGCGCGCCCGCCACGATGGCGCCGATGAAGGGGATGAACCCGGCGATGAAGGTGATGATCGCCAGGGCCATCGCCAGGGGCACGCCGATAATGGCGAGGCCGCCGCCGATGAAGATGGCGTCGATGCCGGAGACCAGCGCCTGGGCCCGGATGAACCCGCCCAGCGTGTTCCAGCCGCGCGTGAACAGCTCGGTCAGGTGCCAGCCGGCGCGGCGGCCGACGCTCTCGCGCAGCCAGGGTAGGAATTTGTGCCCGTCCTTGAGGAAGAAGAACGTCAACACGGTGACGACCACGAGGGTAATCAGCAGGGAGGTCGCCGTGCCGATGCCGGTGAACACGGACCCGGCGATGTCGCCGGCCTGGGCCTGGAGCCAGGAGGCGATGTCGTCGATGTACTGGCCCATGTCGTCGCTGTCCAGGTTCAGCGGCGGTCCCTGCGCCCACAGCTGCAGGCGCTGGATGCCCTCGACGGTCTGCAGGTACAGCGACTGCGACTGGCGCGCGAAATCCGGCGCGATGAACGCGATGAGGCCACCGACCAGCGCCACGAAGGTCAGCATGGTGATCGCCGCGGCCAGGGAGGCGGGGAAGCGGTGGCGCCGGAGCCAACCGGCGAACGGTGCCAACACCGTACAGACGATCAGCGCCAGGATGACCGGCAGGATCCCCTGCCAGAAACTGCCGATGAGCCAGCCGAGGGCGTACACGAGCAGCCCAATGACGAAGATGCGCACCGACCACAGGGCGGTGCTGCGGATGTAATGGCCGAGCACGACCAAGCGGTCGACCTGGTCGCCCGGTGGGTGGGGAGAGACCGACTTCAGTAACTTCTGTTGGCCCTCCGCGGAGGTTATGGCCGGGTTGGCGCCTTCATCTTCTTGAGAACTCACGTTCACTATTTTGCCTCAAAAGGGCGTAAGAATGGGAAATACCTGCGACCGGCTGTCGGCTACCGGCCCCCGGTGCGTTAGGATTGGGCACGTGAGTCTTACATTAGGAATTGTCGGATTGCCCAACGTTGGCAAGTCCACGCTGTTTAACGCCCTGACCCGCAGCGACATCTTGGCGGCGAATTACCCGTTCGCCACCATCGAGCCCAACGTGGGCTTGGTGGAGCTTCCCGATGCGCGCCTGAACCGCCTGGCGGAAATCTACTCCTCCGAGCGCATTCTGCCGGCGACGGTTTCCTTCGTAGACATCGCCGGCATCGTCAAGGGTGCTTCCGAGGGCGAGGGCATGGGTAACGCCTTCCTGTCCAATATCCGCGAGGCGGACGCCATCTGCCAGGTTGTGCGCGCCTTCTCCGACGACAACGTCATTCACGTCGACGGCCAAGTCAACCCGACCAGCGATATCTCGGTCATCAACACCGAACTCATCCTGGCCGACCTTCAGACCATCGAAAAGGCCCTGCCGCGGCTGGAGAAGGAGGCAAAGAAGAACAAGGACCTGGCCGAGACCGTCGAGGAGACCAAGAAGGCCCAGGAAATCCTGGAGGATGACACCACCTTGTTCGCCGCCGCCAAGGACGGCAAGGTCGAACTCGATCTGCTCAAGGAACTGCACTTGATGACGGCGAAGCCGTTCCTCTACGTGTTCAACTCGGACGAAGAGGTGCTTACTGACGAGGCTAAGAAGGATAAGCTGCGCCAGCTGGTCGCCCCGGCCGACTGCGTCTTCCTGGATGCCAAGACCGAGACCGAGCTGCTGGAGCTGGACGACGACGAAGCCCTCGAGCTGCTCGAGTCCGTCGGCCAGACCGAGCCGGGCCTGCAGACCCTGGCCAAGGCCGGTTTCAACACCCTCGGCCTGCAGACCTACCTGACGGCCGGCCCGAAGGAGTCCCGCGCCTGGACCATCCACCAGGGCGATACCGCCCCGCAGGCCGCCGGCGTTATCCACTCCGACTTCGAGAAGGGCTTCATCAAGGCCGAGATCGTCTCCTTCGAGGACCTCGATGCCGCCGGCTCCATGGCCGAAGCCCGCAACCACGGCAAGGTCCGCCAGGAAGGCAAGGACTACATCATGCAGGACGGCGACGTCGTGGACTTTAAGTTCAACGTCTAGAAACAGGCCAGGCTATAGATCTAGGTGCCACGAAAAAGGACAAAAGTCAGTCAAGTTTCGATTCTGTGGGATAGAACGCCTACTGTAAAGCACCCTAAGGAAAGACTAAAACTAGCTTTTCCAGAATTGTTGTCCCTGCGCCCAGCGCTTAAAAGCTATCGCCCAAAGTAGAGGACACTATTATATAGTCCTAAAACCGCAAGCTTTAGTTTATTTTTTCGCTAGTGAGCGCCCGCAAGGCAGCAACGATGCCGGCCGTGATCTCATCCTGCGTGAGGCCCTCCTGGGCGAGGGCTCCGGTGGCAGGGGATTCCGCGCCGAGGGCCTGGGGCACGTGAATAAACCCGGCGCGGGCGGGTGTTCCGGCCGTGGCGTGCAGGGCCGTGAACATGGCGGTGTTGCACACGTAGGTGCCCGCGCTGTAGGAGACCTCCGCGGGCAGGCCCGCTCGGCGCACCGCCGCGGCCATGCCGGCGACTGGCAGGGTAGAAAAATACGCCGCGGGCGCACCGGCACAGACCGGCTCGTCCACCGGCTGGGCACCGGAGTTGTCGGGGATGCGCGCCGCCATGACATTAACCGCCACCTTTTCTATGGATAGCGCCCGGCGCGACTCCGCCAGCCCCAAGCTCACGACGAAATCCGGGCTGTGGCTGGCGATGAGCTCGTCCAATTGTTTCCGGGCCGCGGCGAATTCCACGGGAAGTACGGCGGTGGCGATGGCGGCGGCATCGGCAAGCGCGCTTTCGATGCCGGGCAGTACCGCGCGCGTCGGATTGTACGTGCTGGGGCCGAATGGGCCGAAGGCGGTGACCAACAGGGAAGGCATGGTGCTAGAGTCTAGCCGCTTCCGGGGACTAGCCTGGGGCCCATGCGTTTTAGCCAAGAAGAACTGGCCGGCTACCGCGGCGCCACCGTGCCGGATCTGTTGCCGGAGCCGTTGCGTTTGTTGTTCGTCGGCATCAACCCGAGCTTATGGACCGCCGCTACCGGCGCGCACTTCGCCCGCCCGGGTAATCGCTTCTATCCGGGCCTTTTCCGAGCCGGGTTGACCACGCACCAATTCGATGCCGCGGGCGGCTACGCGGACGCCGACTTTGCCGAGCTGCAAGAACGCGGCATCGGCGTGTCTAACCTCGTTCCGCGCGCCACCGCCCGCGCCGATGAGCTAACCACCGACGAGCTGCGCCAGGCGCCGGCGCGCCTGGAGGACATCGTCGGCAAGCACCACCCGAAGGTCGTGGTGGTGCTGGGGATTACCGCCTACCGCAAGGCTTTCAGTCAGCCTAAGGCGCTCATCGGGGAGCAGGACTCGCCGTGGGAGGGCACCCGCCTGTTTGTACTCGACAACCCAAGCGGGCTAAACGCCCACGCCAGCGTCGCGGACCACGCGGCCGGGTACCGGAAGGTGGCTAAGGCCGCGGGCATCGAAGTGTAAGCCTTTTGGGCCCAGATTCACCGCGTGCGGAGGGCTTCTGCAAGAACGAAAAAGGGCGCCTACGATCGGGGACCGTAAGTTACTTTCGAATTTCAAGGAGTGATTGTTGTGGCTGATCTGTCCAACAAGACCGTTGCGGTTATCGCTACCGACGGCTTCGAGGATTCGGAGCTGACCTCCCCGGTCGAGGCCGTGAAGAACGCGGGCGCGACCGTGAAGATTATCGCCCCGAAGGGCGGCGTCATCGAGGGCAAGAATGGCACGAAGGTGGACGTCGATACCACCACGGCCCTGGCCAAGGGTGAGTCTTTCGACGGCATCATCCTGCCCGGTGGCACCGGCAACGCGGATGCGCTGCGCATGGACAAGGACGCGGTTGAGCTGGTGGGCAAGCACGTCGACGCGTACCTGCCGCTTGGCGTCATCTGCCACGGCGCCTGGATCCTTACGGATGCGGACGTGCTCAAGGGCCGCACCCTGACCTCCTTCCCGTCCCTGCAGACGGACCTGCGCAACGCGGGCGCTACCTGGGTCGACGACGAGGTCGTCTGCGACCAGGGCCTGGTTAGCTCCCGCACGCCGGACGATCTGCCGGCCTTCAACGACAAGCTGGTTGAGGAGATCGCAGAGGGCCAGCACTAAACCCTGCGTGACGATGCCCGGTCGCCGGAACCTTGCTTCCGCGGCCGGGTTTTTGAGTGTCTAGTTCTCTAGCTCGAGCGGGCGCTAGAGCGATGCCCCATGGTGTGGCGGTCGATGGCGCGCTTGAGCGGGGAGTAGTGCTCGACGACGACGCGGCGGTAGGCGTCGGCATCGCCGGCGTAGAGGGCGTTGATGATGTCCTGGTGGGCCTCGACGGTCAGATCGAGGTTTTCCGAGAGGGCGATGCGCACGTGCGGGAGGACGGCCATGTGGACCTGCCAGAAGGCATCGGAAAGCTCTTTGATGAGTGGGTTGGATGTTACCGAGACCAGCTGGGCGTGGAAGGCACGGTCCTCGCGGGTGAACAACTCGCCCTTGGCGCGCCGGGCGCGCATCCCCTCTACGATGGTCTGCAGCTGGGACATGTCCTCGCCGCGATAATGGCTGACTAGGTCGTCGGTCATCCACAGATCGAGGGCCTGGCGGGTGTTGACCACGTCCAAGAGGCGTTCGAGGAAGTGGTCCGTATCCAAGACGATGCGGAAGACCATACTCGTGACCATCGGGGACAAGGACATATCGGCCACGTAGGTTCCGTGGCCGTGGCGCACTTCGACGATGTCCAGGCTCGACAGGGTGCGGACCGCCTCGCGCACGCTGGAGCGGGAACAGCCCAGCTCTTCGCACAGTGCTGCCTCTGAAGGGAGCATATCGCCGGTGGTCAGCCGCCGGGAGCGGATGTAGTTGATAATGCCGGTAACCGCATGGGCGGCGGCGCCGGAGTGATTGAACATGGAGGGACTGGCTTTCTAGCTCGGGGCCGGCGGGTTCAGTTTCTTCTAGTTTAGTCGGCGCGTGCCAGGTGGCGTGAGTTGTTTCGGTATTGTTTCGGTGTTGGTTCGGTGTCGGAAATATTTGGTGGCCGGGCCGCGGGGGTAGTGTGTCCGGAGCCCTATAAACGACACTTATGCGACGCGAGACACCGTAAACATCCGGCGTGAATCAAATGTAGCCGATTTGTTATCAAATGCCTGGCCTGCGATTACGGTCCCATTTCGCGGGCATTCATGGAAAATACAGACTTTTTCATGGCGATATTGAGCTGGGCGCGTACCTTGGGTGACAGCACGGAAAAGCGAATAAGTTAACTACACCGGTGAGAAGAAAGCAAATCACGGGTGTAGGCCGTGTGTTTCCGACAGACGAAATTACCAATAACTAACCGAGAGGAAAGTGTGACTATGTCTAAGGACATTAAGGACCTGCTCAACGCCACTGCCTACGACAAGGACGGCGAGAAGCTCGGCGACGTCAACGAGATCTTCGTGGACGACAACACCGGTAAGCCCACCTTCGTGGACGTCAAGCACGGTCTGTTCGGCATGAACAGCAGCCTGGTCCCGCTGCGCGGCCACGACTTCAACGGCGAAGAGCTGCGTCTGGCGTTCTCCAAGGATCGCATCAAGGACGCCCCGGACTTCGATTCCGACTCCGCACTGACCCCGGAACAGCAGAACGACATCTTCCGCCACTACGGCCTGGAGCAGGCCGAGGACCGCACCGAGTACCGCGACGCTAACCGTGAGGTCAACCGCGAGCAGGGCCGCACCGAAGCTGGCGTTGCTGGCGCTGGCGCCGGCGCGGGTGTTGCAGGTGCTGGCGTTGCCGGTGAGCGCACCGCAGCTGACGAGAAGAAGGTGGCCGGCGAGCACGCTGCTGACAAGAACGTGGCTGACCGCGAAGCTGCAACCGCTGACCGCCAGGCTGCGGCTAACGACCGCACCGCTGCCGCCAACGACGGCTCCATGATCCGTTCTGAGGAGCAGCTCAACGTCAACAAGGAAAAGGTCGCCACCGGCGAGGCTCGCCTGCGCAAGTACGTGGTCACCGACACTGAGACCGTTGAGGTCCCGGTGACCCACGAAGAGGTTCGCGTCGAGCGCACCCCGATCTCCGAGGAAGAAGCCGCTAACTTCAGCGGCGAGATCAAGGACGGCGACACCGACGAGGCTTCCGTCACCCTGCACGAAGAGCGTGTTGACGTGAACAAGGAGACCGTCCCGGTCGAGAAGATCAACCTCAACAAGGAGCAGGTCACTGAGACTCAGCGCCACTCCGAGGAGCTGCGCAAGGAGCAGATAGACACCGACGGTATCGGTACCCAGAACGACAAGAAGTAAACACTTCCTCGTCTAACTAGCACGCCCCGGCAGGCCCGCGCCTGCCGGGGTTTTGTGCTGCCTGCAGTATTTTGCCCGCCGGTTTTGTTCCGACTGCAGCCTTTTACCTGCCGGTTTTGTGCTGCCTGCCGGCGGATGCCCGCCTTTTGTGGTCGGTGGGCCGGTGCGCCGGCGGCCGTGCGATACTGATAAGATATTTCGGTTCCAATAGTTCCCGCTGCCGCGCGCAGCTTTCAAAAACTCAAGAAGGTGACCCATACGTCCGTAACGCATGCCGACAACGACAAGCTCTTCAATCCAACTTTCATCCTCGCGTGGATAGTCAATTTCGCGCAGTTTCTGGTTTTCTACATCCTGATTACCACGATGGCGGTCTATGCCGTCACCCAATTCGGTGCCTCCGATACCGCCGGCGGCTTCGCCGCTAGCTCCTTCGTTGTCGGTGCCACCGTGGCCCGGCTGTTCTCCGGCTACGTGGTCGACACGGTGGGGCGCCGATCCTCGCTCCTGGTGTCGCTGGTGCTGGTTGTGGTCAGCTGCGCTTTGTACTTCCCGGCGCAGTCGCTGGCGGTGCTGATCCCCGTTCGCTTCATCCACGGCGTGGGCTACGCGGTGACCTCCACGGCGATCATGGCCGTGGCCCAGGCAGTCATCCCGAATCGCAAGCGCGCCGAAGGTACCGGCTACTTCGCACTCGGCACCACGCTGGCGACGGCAGTGGGCCCGGCCATTGGCCTCTTCTTGGCCAACGGGCCGGGGTATACCACGATGTTCGTGGTCGTCTCCGCCCTGACCATCATCGATCTCGTTGTCGCCTGGTTCCTCAAGGTTCCGGAGAACAACCGCGACTACCGGCCGAAGTTCACCTTGGTCGCGGTTGTCCACCCGCGGGTTGCGCCCATCGGCATGTTCATGTTTTTGGTCGGCATCGGCTACGCCGGCGTCGTGACCTTCCTTAACTCTTATGCGCACGCGACCGGTCTGACCGCCGGCGCGGGGCTGTTTTTCATCGCCTATGCCGCCATGACCTTCGCCATGCGCTTCTTTCTGGGGCGCCTCCAGGACCGTCGCGGTGACAACAGCGTCATCTACATCACGCTGGCGGGCTTCATCGCCGGCCTTGCCCTTCTGGCCACCGCGACCGCTGACTGGCACGTGGTCATCGCGGGTGCGCTCGTCGGCTTGGGCTACGGCTCCATCATGCCGGCGGTGCAGGCGATTTCCGTGCGGCTTGTCAAGCGCGAAGAGATGGGGGCGGGTATCTCGACCATGTTCCTCTTCCTCGACTTAGGTGTGGGCCTCGGTCCGATCTTCCTGGGCATGCTCATTACTTCGACCGGCTACTCGGCCATGTACTGGTTGCTCGCCGGCCTTATCGTGGTGGCGGGCTGCGTCTATTACCTCGTGCACGGCCGCACCGAAGCCGCCAAGGGGAGCAATTTGCACACCGAGGACATTTAGGGGTGTGCCCTTCGCGCTCACCGGGAGCGGATTCTGGTGCAGCCGAGCCGCGCCGGTGACCGCGAAGGGTTCATTCAGGGGGATTTGTGTCTGGCGGTTGGTCGGGTGCGCCCTTCGCGCTCACGAGGAGCAAGTTCTTGCACGGCCGGACCCTGCTGGTGACCGCGAAGGGTTCGTGAAGGGGGATTGGTGCCTGGCGGTTGGTCGGGTGCGCCCTTCGCGCTCACGGGGAGCAAGTTTTTGCGCGGCCGGACCCTGCTGGTGACCGCGAAGGGTTCATAAAGGGGGAAAGGGCATGAAAAAAGCCCCCGAAGGGGCTAGTTCATTAGGTGCCGACTTAGGCGGCGGGTTGCTTGGACGGCTCGATGATGTCGCCGACGCCGTGCTCGGCGGCGTCCCAGACTTGCTTGTCCTGGATGCCGGCGCGCTTGGCGACGATAGTGGCGCATACGGACTGGCCGGTGACGTTGACGGCGGTGCGGCCCATGTCGATGATGGGCTCGATGGCCAGTAGGAGGCCGACGCCGGCCAGGGGCAGGCCCAGGGTGGACAGCGTCAGGGTCAGCATGACGGTCGCGCCGGTGGTGCCGGCGGTGGCGGCGGAGCCGATGACCGAGACGAAGATGATGAGCAGGTACTGGGTCGGGCTCAGCGGGATGTCGTAGAACTGGGCGACGAAGATGGCCGCAATGGCCGGGTAGATGGAGGCGCAGCCGTCCATCTTGGTGGTCGCGCCCAGCGGGATGGCGAAGGAGGCGTATTCGCGCGGCACGCCCATGGCCTTTTCGGTGAAGCGCTGGGTCACTGGCATAACGCCCATGGAGGAACGGGTGACAAAACCCAGGGAGAACACTGGCCAGACGCGCTTGTAGAAGCCCATGACCGGGATGCGGTTGTAAGCCAGAACGGCGGGGTAGACAACCAAAATGACTAGGGCCAGGCCGACGTACATGGCGAGCACGAACTTGCCCAGGGAGGCGAGGGCGTCCCAGCCGTAGGAGGAGACGGCCTTACCGATGAGTGCAGCGGTACCGATAGGCGCCAGGCGGATGATCCACCACAGCACGACCTGGATGACCTTAAGGAAGGACTCGGTGAAGTTCAGGAAGGGATCGGCGGCCTTGCCAGCCTTGACGGCGGCGATGCCGAGCGCCAGGGAGACGACGAGGATTTGCAGGGCGCCGAAGCTCAGCGAGACCTCGTTGTCGCTGAAGGAGGCGCCCAGGCCGATGAAGTTTTCCGGAACGATGGATTGGATAAAGCCCAGCCAGGAGCCGACGTTGCTGGGCTCCGCGGCGGTGGTCGCGTCCACGGTGGTGTCCACGCCCGGCTTCATGACGACGGCGACGAGAATGCCGATGACCACGGAGATTAATGCGGTGATGGCGAACCAGATGAGGGTGGAAATCGCCAGGGAGGCGGCGTTGGCGACCTTGCGCAGATTGGCGACCGAGGTGATGACCGCGGCGAAGATGAGCGGTGGCACCATGACCTTGAGGAGCTGGACGTAGGCGGAGCCGACGCCACTAAGCAGGGAGGTCAGCCAGTTGGGATCCTCAGAGGTGCCGCCCATGCCGGCGGCGATAAAGCCGAGGATAAGGCCGACAATCAGGCCGGCGATAACTTGGGCGCCGAAGCCGGTGGCCCACTTGGGTAGGCCGGAGGAGGTGCGGGAGTTCTTGTCGTCGGCAGGCGTGGCTGCGGACGACGGCGTGGAAGAGGACATGAGAAACCTTCTTTAAAATGAACCGACTAGGTTAGGAAAAATAGACAGGGTAGTTCTTTTAATTGCCTGTTCTACCTTAGACCCTGGCAGGTCAATCGCACAATCCTGGCAGCCCTAGCAGGCTGTCGAAACTCCTGGCAGAATGGGGCCATGGCACTCGAGACACTGGATGATTCGCGGCTGGAACGCATTCTCGTGGTGGTGGCGCACCCGGATGATGCCGAATACGGGATTTCCTGCGCGGCAAAGCAATGGACCGACGCCGGCAAGGAGGTGGCCTACCTGCTGGTTACTGCCGGCGAGGCCGGGATTAGGAGCCTACCGCCGGAAGAATGTGGCCCGCTGCGCGCCGAGGAGCAGCGGCGCGCCTGCGCGGCAGTCGGGGTCGAGGACTTGGAAATCCTGGACTTCCCGGACGGCCTGGTGGAGGCCTCGCCGCAGGTGCGCCGGGCCATTGCCGCCAAGATCCGGAAGTTTCAGCCGGACACCGTCGCCATCATGATGTACGGACTGCAGGCGCGGTGGGGGCTGAACCACGTCGACCACCGTGCGGTGGGCGTGTCCACGATTGACGCTATCCGGGATGCTGATAACCCCTGGATCTTCCAGGACTTGGGCCTGCCGGCCCACAAGGCGCAGCGGCTGCTGGTGGCTAACGACCCGGACAGCACCCACGTGCAGACGCTGAGTGAGGACGCGGTGGCTGGTGGGGTGGCATCGTTGAGCGAGCACAAGCGCTACCTAGAAGAGCTGCCCGACCACCCGCGGCCGGAGGATTTCATCCCGCAGATGGTGGCGTTGGACGGCGGCGGCTACGGGTTGCGGGTCCGCGTCTATGATCCGGTCTAGGCCGCGGGAAGTTGACGCGGCAACTAAAAGTCGTGGCAGTGGCTCTAACAGGGCTTAATTAGGATAGCCTTTCTGGAAATTGGAGGGCCTGCGCCGTAGATTGAGGGCATGTCTAAATTTAGCCCTCTCAACTGGCCTGTCGTGCGCCAGTTCCGCTCGGGTGACGCCTTCGGACGGGACGTGAATACCCAGTCCGCTAAGAGCCAGCACCTGCACGGCCGGACCGCGGAGGCGGACAAGGTTGTCCAGTCCGTGTGCCCCTACTGCGCGGTGGGTTGTTCCCAGCGCGTCTACGTCAAAGACGACAAGGTTATCCAGATCGAGGGCGATCCGGATTCGCCGGTCTCGCGCGGGCGCCTGTGCCCGAAGGGCTCGGCCTCGGAGCAGCTGATTAACTCCGAGTCCCGCCTGACCACCATCAAGTACCGCGCGCCGTACGCCACCGAGTGGCAGGACCTGGACACGGATACCGCGATGGAAATGATCGCGGACCGCTACCTGGAGTCCCGCCGCAACGGCTGGCAGGACACGGACGATTACGGCCGTCCGCTCAACCGCACCATGGGTGTGGCTGGCCTGGGCGGTGCAACGCTCGATAATGAGGAAAACTACCTGATTAAGAAGCTGTTTACCGCCACGGGCGCGGTGCAGGTCGAAAATCAGGCCCGCATATGACACTCCGCCACCGTTCCCAGTTTGGGAACTTCGTTTGGCCGCGGCGGCGCAACCCAGCCGCTGCAGGATATGGCGAATGCGGACTGCATCGTCATTGAGGGTTCGAACATGGCCGAGTGCCACCCGGTGGGCTTCCAGTGGGTGGTTGAGGCCAAGAAGCGTGGTGCCCGCATCATCCACGTGGACCCGCGGTACACGCGTACCTCTGCGTTTGCGAACCGGCACATCGGTATCCGCGGCGGCACGGACGTGGTGCTGCTTGGTGCGTTGATCAAGTACATGATCGACAACGATCTGTACTTCCACGACTACGTGGTCAACTACACCAACGCGCCGACCATCATCAGTGAGGACTACCTGGACACTGAGGACTTGGACGGGCTGTTCTCCGGCTTCGACCCGGAGACCGGCAAGTACGTCAACGACTCGTGGCAGTACGTCAAGAAGGATGAGGGCCAGGCGTGGAACGTGGAGCGCGACGAGACCCTGCAGCACCCGAACTCGGTGTTCCAGATTCTCAAGCGTCACTACGCCCGCTACACGCCGGAGATCGTGGAGGAGACCTGCGGTATCTCGCAGGAGGACTTCTACTACCTGGCGCAGTCGATCGCGGAGAACTCCAAGCCGGATCGCACGACGTGCTTCGCCTACGCTCTGGGCTTTACCCAGCACACGCTGGGCGCACAGTTCATCCGCACGGCGGCTATCTTGCAGCTGCTGATGGGCAACGTCGGCCGCCCGGGCTCGGGCATCATGGCGCTGCGTGGGCACGCCTCCATCCAGGGCTCGACGGATATCCCGACGCTGTTTAACAACCTGCCGGGCTACCTGCCCATGCCGCACGTCCAGGACGACGGCTGGGAGAGCTACGTGGCCAACTTCGCCAAGCGGGGCTCGAAGGGCTTCTGGCAGATTGGTGAAAACTACGCCGTGTCCCTGATGAAGTCTTACTTCGGCGACGCCGCCACGAAGGACAACAACTGGGGCTTCGACATGATGCCGCGCATCTCCGGGGCGCACTCGACCTACGAGACGCTCATGGGCATGCTGGACGGGCAGGTCGAGGGCTACCTGGTCTTCGGCCAGAACCCGGCGGTCGCGCAGTCCAACGGCGGTATGCAGCGCCGCGGCCTGGCCGCGCTGAAGTGGCTGGTGGTCCGCGACTTCCAGGAGATCGAGACCGCCTCCTTCTGGCACGACTCCCCGGAGATTAAGACCGGTGAGCTTAAGACGGAAGAGATCGGCACGGAGGTCTTCCTCATGCCGGCGGCCACCCACGTGGAAAAGGCAGGCACCTTCACGCAGACGCAGCGCATGCTGCAGTGGCGTTTCAAGGCTGTCGATGCCCCGGGGGAGGCCACCAGCGAGCTGTGGTTCTTCTACCAGCTGGGTAAGAAGATCAAGGAGCGCTTGGCTGACTCCACCGACCCGCGCGACCGCGCCATCCAGGCGCTGGCGTGGGACTACGAGGAAAACGAGGAAGGCGAGCCGCACTCGGAGGACGTCCTCAAGGAGATCAACGGCTACTACCTGGACGGCCCGAAGAAGGGCCAGCTGCTGCCTGCGTTCACTGAGATGAAGGCGGACGGCACCACCTCGGGTGGTTGCTGGATCTACACCGGCGTCTACAAGGACGGCATTAACCATTCTGCCAAGAAGGTCCCGGGCTCGGAGCAGAACGAGGTCGCTCTGGAATGGGGCTGGGCGTGGCCGGCGAACCGCCGGATCCTGTACAACCGGGCATCGGCGGCGCCGGATGGCACCCCGTGGTCGGAGCGCAAGAAGTACATCTGGTGGGACGCTGAGGCCGGCAAGTGGGTCGGCGACGACGTGCCGGACTTCCCGGCCACGCTGCCGCCGGACTACAAGGCGCCCATCGACGCGGTGGGGCCGGCTGCCTTGGATGGCACGGATGCCTTCATCATGCAGACCGACGGTCGCGGCTGGCTGTTCGCGCCGTCGGGTCTGTCGGACGGGCCGCTGCCGACGCACTACGAGCCGCATGAGTCTCCGGTGCGCAACATCCTGTACAAGCAGCAGCAGTCGCCGACGCGCCTGACCATCAAGCGCCCGGACAACCTGTCGAAGCCGGAGGCCGGCACGCCGGGCTCCGAGGTCTTCCCGTTCGTCTTTTCCACGTACCGACTGACGGAGATGTACACCTCGGGTGCGATGTCGCGGCGCCTGCCGTACCTGGCGGAGCTCCAGCCGGGCTTGTTCTGCGAGGTCTCCAAGGCCCTGGCGGAAAAGCGCGGCCTGGAAAACGGCGGCTGGGCCACGATTGTCTCGCCGCGTGGCGTGATCGAAGCGCAGGTGCTGGTCACCGACCGCATGGAGCCGATGGTCATCAACGGCCAGGAGTTCCACCAGTTGGGTCTGCCGTTCCACTACGGTGATTCGGACAACGCGGTCGTGGCCGGCGACGGCCCGAACGATCTGCTGGGGCTGACGCTGGAGCCGAACGTGTTCATCCAGAACTCGAAGATCGGCGCCTGCGATATCCAACCGGGTCGCCGCCCGCGCGGCCAGGCCAAGCTGGAGCTGCTCCACGAGTACCAGCGCCGCGCCAACCTGGACCTGGATTCGGGCAACCAGTTGGTCGACGTGCTCGATGAGTTCACCATCGAGTCCAAAAACGCCGACGAGGACGGCGGTAACGGCACGGACCGGACCGCTGGCAACGTGGCGGATGACGAAGGAAAGGAGTTCTAGGTGACTAACGTTTTGGGCGCTAATTCCAACGCGCTGACCGAGCACTCCCACGGGTACGACTCGTATACGCGCATGGCGTTTTTCACCGACACCTCCGTGTGCATCGGCTGCAAGGCCTGCGAGGTCGCCTGCAAGGAGTGGAACCGTAACCCAGTCGAGGGTTACGAGCTCACCGGCAACTCCTACGACAACACCGGCGCGCTGGGCGCGAACACCTGGCGCCACGTTGCGTTCGTGGAGCAGGGCGACGACCGCATTCAGGAAGCCCGCGAGGAGGGCCGCAAGCTCATTTCGCTGGGCATGCCCACCATCGGCGGCGCGGAGAAGGAGATTGACACCACCCCGCCGGATACCTCGGATTTCCGCTGGCTGATGTCCTCGGACGTGTGCAAGCACTGCACCCACGCCGGCTGCCTGGACGTGTGCCCGACGGGCGCGCTCTTCCGCACCGAGTTCGGCACCGTGGTCGTCCAGGACGACGTCTGCAACGGCTGCGGCACCTGCGTGGCGGGTTGCCCGTTCGGGGTGATTGAGCGCCGTGACGACGGCGGCGTGACCCTGAAGACGGACAAGACCGCGACCGTGGATTACGAGGACCACACTCATTCGGGCATCAACGTACTGGCTAAGCTCAAGCAGCTTAAGCCGCAGGGCGACGACCACACCGCGGGTAAGCCCATGCCGGTCAAGAACCTGGGCGTGGCCCAGAAGTGCACCATGTGCTACGACCGCCTGAAGATGGGGCAGGAGCCGGCGTGCGCCAAGACCTGCCCGACCAATTCCATCCAGTTCGGCACCTACGACGACATGCTCGCCGCCGCCCAGGAGCGCGTGCGCGAGCTGCACGAGCAGGGCCTGCACGAGGCGCGCCTCTACGGCGCGAACTCGGAGGACGGCGTCGGCGGTACCGGTTCGCTGTTTTTGCTGCTGGATTCGCCGGAGATCTACGGCCTGCCGCCGGATCCGCGCGTGCCCACCGCGGACCTGCCGCAGATGTACAAGACCGCGGCGAAGGCCATCGGCGCGATGGCGCTGGCGGTGGCCGGATCCTTCGTGTTGGGAGGCAAGAAGTGAGCGCATACGACGAGTACCGGCCCCCGCAGCCGGAGCGGTCCAACCGCTACAAGAAATTCGACGGCACCAAACCGAAGCGCAAGAAGCGCGGCAAGGTAGGCGCCGGCGCGCAGGACGGCTCCAAGGAGCAGCGGATGGCGGAGGACTTCGAGTTCTCCTCCTACTACGGCAAGCCCGTGGTCAAGGCCCCGCCGTGGGAGTGGCCGATTGGCGTCTACCTGTTCCTGGGCGGCGTTTCCGGCGGTTCGGCGCTGCTGTCGCTGGGCGCGCAGGCCACCGGCAACCGCGCCCTGCGCCGTTCGACATCCATCTCCGCCTTCGGCGCGGCCGCGGCCGGTTCGGTCTGCCTGGTGCTCGACCTGGGCCGCCCGGAGCGGCTGCTGAACATGTTCCGTGTATTCAAGGTGACCTCGCCCATGAGCATCGGTTCCTGGATCCTGGCTACCTTCGCCACGGCGGCCTCGCTGCCGGCGCTGTCCGAGCTCGACGATGCCACCGGACGCCGCGTCCCCCTACCGAAGTTCGCGCGTAAGGCCGTGCACGGCGCCGCCGGCCCGGCCGGCGTCGTCGCCGGCGTGCTGGGCGGCCCGCTGGCGGGCTACACCGCCGTGCTGCTGGGCAATACCTCGAACCCGACCTGGAACGACACGAAGCGGCACCTGGCCTTCGTTTTCGTCTCCTCCGCCTCGGCGGCGGCCTCCGGCCTGGCGATGGTGACCACCCCGCAGCAGTTCGCCGGCCCGGCCCGGGCGCTCGGCATGATGGCCGCGGTCAGCGACTTGGTCGCCACCCGCGTCATGGAGGAAAACATGGAGCCGGAACCGCGGGAGACCCTGCACAAGGGCACGCCCGGCAAGCTGATGAAGGCCTCCGAGTACTTCATCGCCGCCGGGGGAGTGGGCACCGCCATCTCCGCGCTGACCAAGTCGCGGTGGGGCGCGGTCGCCTCGGGCCTGAGCCTTTTGGCTGGCTCGGCGTGCACGCGTTTCGGCGTGCTCAACGCGGGCCTGGAGGCGGTCAAGGACCCGATGACCACTATCGGCCCGCAGAAGCGCCGCGCCGCCGCGCGCCGCGCCGAGCAGGGCCTGGATACCTCGGTCGTCACCCCGGACTAGGCCGGGCGGTGCAGTCTTAGTTTTCGGTTTGTGAGCCCTGTGGATTGGGCGGCATAATACTGGCTCGTGTGTCCAAGGCGGGACTCAGCCTTCGGCACGAGCTATAACCGAATGAAAGATTGCATAGTCGTGACTATTCCCCGCACGAAGTCGTCCTATGACAAGCGCTCGTACGACGCCTTCTACCGCAGCCGCGTAGGCCTTGCCCCGGGGCCCGTGTTCGCCATCCTGGGCGTGCTCAGTGGCCTCTATTTCCTGTTGACCGGCCCTGTCTGGGCAGTGACCGGCGAATTCTCCCGCCTGGGCGGCCACTTGGTCGAAGCGCTCGGCGCGGACATCCAGTCCTGGAAGTACTACCAGGAGGTCACCACCATGGAGGGCAACCCCCTCCAGCGCACCGACGGCTGGATCGTCGTCGCCATGCTCATGGGCTCGTTGGTGGCCGCCCTCATCGCCGGCGATTTCCGCTGGCGCATCCCGCCGCTGAAGCGCCGCTGGGTCCAAGCCCTGTGCGGCGGCATCATCGCCGGCTTTGGCGCGCGTTTGGCATTCGGCTGCAACCTGGCAGCTATGTTCACCGGCATCCCGCAGTTTTCCCTGCACGCCTGGCTGTTTACCTTCATGACCGCGGTCGGCACGACCGCGGGCGTCAAGATCATCAAGATGCCGTGGTGGCGCGGCCCGTCTAAGCCCAAGCCGGTCAACACCCCGAAGGTGGGACCGGCGGACGTGCGCCGGCAGCTGCAGCGCAAGCGCTGGCTGGGCATCGCCGTGACCATCGTGACGCTTGTCATCGCCGCCGTCTACTTCGCTACCGGCCAGCCGCTGCTGGGCGTGGCCGTGCTTTTCGGCCTGGCCTTCGGCGTGCTCATCCAGCGCGGCCAGATCTGTTTTACCGCCGCGTTCCGCGACCTGTGGGTGACCAAGAAGACCAAGCTGGCGGACTCGCTAATTATCGGCCTGGCCGCCGCGGTCGTCGTCACCTTCGCGGTCCTGCTGCTTACCGATGCCACCCCGCTGACCAAGCCGGCCGGCTGGGGCACCATCCTCGGCGGCTTCCTCTTCGGCATCGGCATCATCTTCGCCGGCGCCTGCGAGACCGGCATGATGTACCGCGCAATGGAGGGCCAGCTGGTGACTTGGGTTGCCTTCGCCGGCAACATCGTCGGCGCCACCATCCTGGCCTACGGCTGGGATCACTGGGGCGTCTACGATGCCCTGGTGGCCAACGCCACCAAATTCAACTTTTACGAATCCTGGGGCCCGTGGCTGGCACTCATCGCCTCCCTGGCCGCCCTCGGCCTGTGGGGGTGGGCGCAGGCCCCGCTGCGCACCGACCGCCGCGGCCGCCTCGATGCCCAGTACGGAAAGGACAACTAGTGAACGAGCTACCCGATTTCGAGCTGGATCTCTGCGGCGAATCCTGCCCCTACCCGGTCATCCAGACGCTCAGCGCCCTGCAGGACATGGACCCGGGCCAGAAGCTGCAGATCACCACCGACTGCCCGCAGGCCTTCCGCAACGTGCCGGACGATGCCACCGCCGCCGGACACCGCCTAGTCGGCGAGCCGGAGCGCACCGGCGCGCGCATGACTTTCGTCTTCGAGCGCGGTGAGCGCGTCACGGGGCCGCGGATGGAAAACAAAACCCAGCAGACCAAGCCGGGTCTGCTGGGCAAGCTGAGAAACAAGTTGGGCCGCTAGCGCACGCTAATCAGCGTCTCGCCGTTGGCCGGGACGGTGCGGCCGACGACCGGGTAGCCCGGCACCTCGCCGATGAGCAGCAGGCCGCCGGAGGTCTGCGCGTCGGCCAAGAAGATGAGGTCTTCCTCGCTGGCCTCGCCGCCGTCCAAGTGCGGGCGAACCCAGTCCAGGTTGCGGCGAGAGCCGCCCGGGATGAAGCCGTCGGCGAGCGCCTCGCGGGCGCCGTCGATGGCCGGCACGGCAGCGAGATCGATCTCCGCCGCGATGCCGGAGGCCCGGCACATCTTGTACAGGTGACCCAGCAGGCCGAAGCCGGTGATATCGGTCGCGGCCGTGATCCCGGCCTGGGTGGCGGCTTGGGCGGCCTCCCGGTTCAGCGTGGTCATGGATTCGACCGCCGACGGGATGGCCTCGCCGGTCGCCTTGTGCTTGTTGTTCAGGATGCCGACGCCGATGGGCTTGGTGAGGGTGATGGGCAGGCCCGCCTCGGCGGCATCGTTGCGCATGAGCTTGTCCGGGGCCACGATGCCCGTGGCCGAGAGCCCGTAGAGCGGCTCCGGCGCGGTAATGGAGTGCCCGCCGGTAATCGAGATGCCGGCCTGCTCGGCCACGTCCATGCCGCCGCGCAGCACCTCGCGCAGGATGTCCAAGCTCAGCACCTCGCGCGGCCAGCCCACGAGGTTAATAGCGGTAACGGGCGTGCCGCCCATCGCGTAGACGTCGCTGAGCGCGTTCGCCGCGGCGACCCGACCCCAGTCATAAGGGTCATTGAGCATAGGGGTGAAAAAGTCGGCCGTGGAGATGACGGCCAGCCCGTCCTGGATCTTGACCGCGGCGGCGTCGTCGCCGTCGTCCAGCCCGACGATGACATTCGGGTCCGCGTGGCCTACCAGGCCTTCGACGGCGGATTCGAGCTCGCCGGCGGGGATCTTGCAGGCGCAACCGCCGCCTGCCGCGAATGAGGTCAGCTTGATATCGTCCATGCCCCGAGCCTACTCGTCAGAATGCCCGGGCCGGCACGGCTGTCACTGCTTGGTGCGCCCTTCGCGCTCACCGGGAGGGGGAATGAGTGCATTTTGGTCGCGCTGGTGACCGCGAAGGGTGCGCGAATGCCTCGAGGGTGCTGCTGGCGTTGGCGGAGGGGGCGCTTGGTAGAGTTTCCGGTGGAGGCGTCTGCGTCCTGGTGGGCGCCCCGGTCTTCAAAACCGGTGAGGCCGAGTATCTCGGTCTGGCAGGTTCGATTCCTGTCCGTCTCCGCCAATAAGCTTAAATTTTCCAGGAGTGCCGTGACTGACCCGCGCCGCAACATCCCGCGCACCGATGAGCTGCTGAAACTGCCCGAGGTCGACCAAGCCCGGTCCCACGTGTCTGAGCCATTGATTCGCACCATCATCGACGGCGTCCTCAACCAGGCCCGCCGCGGGCAGGTGCCGCCGGAGGACGTGGTGGCCGAGGTCGCCCGGCGCGTCGGCAGCGCCCAGCCGTATTCGCTGCGACCGGTCATCAACGCCACGGGCGTTATCGTGCACACGAACTTGGGGCGCGCCCCCTTGCCGCCCGCGGCCGTCGATGCCCTGGTCGCCGCCGCCGGCTACACCGACGTGGAGCTGGACCTGAAGACGGGTTTGCGCTCCAAGCACCGCGGACTCGGGACGGTTAACGCGCTGCTCGCGGCCTGCCCGGCGGCCGAGGACGCGCTCATTGTTAACAACGGCGCGGCCGCCCTGCTGCTGGCTACCGCGGCGCTGGCGCCGCACCAGGAAGTCATTATCTCCCGGGGAGAGCTCATCGAAATCGGCGCGGGCTTCCGCCTGCCGGAGCTCATCGAGTCCTCGCACGTGCGCCTGCGCGAGATCGGGGCGACGAACCGGACCCACCTCCACGACTACGTCGGAGCTATTGGTCCGGAGACCGGCGCCATCTTGAAGGTGCACCCCTCCAACTTCCGGATCACCGGTTTTACCAGCGCGGTCTCGGTGGAGCAGCTGCGCCCGGTCGCGCAGGAAAACGATGTGCGCCTCATCGTGGATTTGGGCTCGGGCCTGCTGACCCCAGACGCGACGCTGCCGGATGAGCCCGACCTGCACGCCCAATTGGCGGCCGGCGCGGACGTGGTTATCGCCTCCGGGGACAAGCTGCTGGGCGGCCCGCAGGCCGGGATCCTCCTCGGCACCCGGGAGGCCATCGCCCGCATGAAGAAGCACCCGCTGGCCCGCGCGCTGCGGGTGGATAAGCTGCGGCTAAACGCCCTGGAGGCCGCGCTGAACACGCCGCGAAATGCCGTCGCGGACGCGCTGCACGTGAGTGCGGAGTCGCTGAAAGAGCGCACCGAGGCGATGGCCGCGCAGCTGGGGGCTGACATAGTCGAGCACGCCGGCCGCGTGGGCGGCGGCGGGGCGCCGGAATACCCGCTGCCCGGCTACGCCATCGCCTTGGAGGACAAGGTCGCACGACGGCTGCGCCTGGGGAGACCGGCGGTGCTCGCGCGCGTCCATGACGGCCGCTGCCTGGTGGATCTGCGCTGCGTGCCACCCGCCGCGGACGAAACCTTGCTCGCAGCCTTGAAGGAGGCTATCTAAATGCAGGTCATCGCTACTGCCGGCCACGTCGACCACGGCAAGTCGACCTTGGTCAAGGCGCTGACCACCATGGAGCCGGACCGGTGGGAGGAAGAAAAGCGCCGGGGCCTAACTATTGATCTGGGCTTCGCGTGGACCACGCTGCCCAGCGGCGAGGACGTCGCCTTCGTCGACGTGCCCGGGCACGAGCGTTTCCTAGGCAATATGCTGGCCGGGCTGGGGCCCATCGGCCTGGGCCCGGCGCCCATCCTGCTCTTCGTCGTCGCCGCGGACGAGGGCTGGCAGGCCCAGAGCAGCGATCACCGAGATGCCGCGGTGACCCTGGGCATCGAGCGCGCGGTGGTGGTACTAAGCCGCGCGGACAAGGCGGACGCGCAGCAGCGGGCAAACGCCGCCGCCCAGGTCCAGCGGGAGTTGGCCGGCACGCCGTTGGCGCAGGCGCCGGTGGTGGAGGTCTCGGCGGTGACGGGAGAGGGCATCGATAAGCTGCTCGAGGCCCTCGACGGCTTGGTCGGCCCGGAACCGGATCCGGCAGCCGCCGTGCGCTTGTGGATCGACCGGTCGTTTAGCATCACCGGCGCGGGCACCGTGGTTACCGGCACCCTGGTGGCCGGCACGCTGCGCCCGGGGGACACGCTGAGCCTGTTCCAGGCCACCGGCGTGCGCGAGGTCGAGGTGCGCGGGCTGCACAGTGAGAACTCCGCCATCGACTGCGCCCGGCCGGTCAGCCGGGTGGCGGTGAACCTGCGCGGCATTGACGCCGGCACCATCCACCGCGGCGACGTGCTGGCCACCCCGGGCCAGTGGGAGGCCACCCGCGTCATCGACGTGCGGCGCACGACGGGCCGGAACCTGGACGAGGTTCCACAGGAGGTCGTCGCGCATCTAGGCAGCGCCGGGGTGGGCGTACACGTACGCCCCTTCGACGCCCAGCACGCTCGCCTGCAGCTGCCGGAGCCGCTGCCGGTCGTGGTCGGGGACCGCCTCATCCTGCGCGGCTCGGGCGCGCGCCACGTGTTGGCCGGGGTCGAGGTCATCGACGTCGCCCCGCCGGAGCTCAACCGCCGCGGGGACGGGACCCGGCGCGGCCAGGTGCTGGCGGGTATTACCGACGCCAGCGATGCCGGGGAACAGGTGCGCCGCCGCAAGGCCGTGCGCGTCGAGGACCTGGCCCGTCAGGGTCTGGATACGGAAAACCGGCCGGCCGGCGTGGTCGCCTTTCGCGGGTGGTGGATGAGCGCCCGCGCGGTCGCGGAGTGGAAGACCGAGCTGCTCGGTGCGCTCGAGGCCTACTTCGCCGACAACCCGCTAGCCGCCGGCATGCCGCGCGTGGCCGCGGTCCACCTGTTGGTCCTACCCGGCGAGGAGCTTTTGGAGGTTGTCGTCGCCGCGGCGAAGGTGAGCTCCACCGGCGGGCTGCTCAGCCTGCCGGGGCGCCAGGCGGACTTGGGCGCGGCGGAGGAGGGCATCGCCAAGCTGGAAAAGCGGCTGGCCGATGCCCCGTGCGCCGCTCCGGAGGCCGGCGACCTGGAAGCGTGGGGCCTGGGGCAGACCGAGCTGGCCGCCGCCGAGCGCGCCGGGCGGGTGGTGCGCCTGGGCGGCGGGGTCGTGCTGGTGCCGGCCAGCCTGGAGTGGGCCAAGGCCCGCCTGGGCGAGCTGGAGCAGCCGTTTACGACCTCGCAGGCGCGGCAGGCCCTGGGGACCACCCGCCGCGTGGTCATCCCGGTGCTCGAGCATTTCGATGCCCAGCGCATCACCCGCCGGATCGACGCCGGGCACCGCGAGCTGCGCTAGCGGGTGCCGCTAATCCGTTGCCGGCGGGTCGTGGTGCAGCTTCGGGAAAGGCCCGAAGGAGGGTTTGGCGGCCGCGTCTTGGGTGGTCTCGTCGGGGCCTAGGACCGGCCGGCCGCCCGGGGTGGGCAGCGGGAAGGCGGCGCAGTCGAGGGTGACGTCCCAGGTTTGGGTAAGCGGCTGGGGGCGGGCCGGCCAGGCGCGGGCGTCCGGCAGCGCGGGCGGGGCCGGGCGCAGACGCAGGGATTCTGCGTCGGCGGGGACATCGACGGCGATGCTGCCGTCGGCCACGTAGGCGCGCGCACACACGATCCGGGTCCCGGCGGCGTCCAGGGCCGCGGTCAGGGCGGGGTAGTCGGCCGGGGCGCCGATGGTGCCCAGCACGTGGTCCTCGGTGCTGACGATAAGCTCCGCGGCCTGGATGTCCACGCGCACGATGAGCTGGCAGGCGTGGCTGTACGCGGCGTAATCGTCGGGCAGATCCCCGCGGGAAGTATCCACCGCGGCGGGCTGGCCGCCGTCGACGAGGACCGCTTGGGCGGGAACCGTGTTGACCGGCACCAACCATTCGTTAGGGCCCAGGTGGATGCCGACCTCGACTGTTCGGTCGGCGATCTCGCACTGCGCCCACGTGGTGGGCACCAGCCCGGCGCGCCGCAGCCGGTCTAGGGCGGGGAAGGCGGCGGCCTCGTCCGCCGTGACGGTCGCGATGATGCCCACAGACGCCCGGACCCGCCAACCGGCCGGCAGGGGCTCCAGGCTGACCTCTAGGACCTGCGGCTCGCCGGCCAGGCCGGGCAGGCTCAGCACCGGGGCGGCGGTGATGTGATCCAGGAGGGCCAGGTGCTCCACGCCGAGGAACTGGGCGGGCAGATGGTAGTTACGCATTAGGCGGCGCTCCTGCGGTTGCTAGAGGAAACGGGTGGGCTCGGCCAAGACTCGGTTAGCAGGCTAGCAAGTGAGAGCCAGCAGATGAGAGCCAGCAGATGAGGAAAAGCCCTTTCTGCCAGACAGTCTATCGAGCACTCCGGCGTTCTTACCCGATTACTAGGGTGAAGGTTCGCGCAAAGTGGAGAAGTCCAGCACACAGTACGTTATGGTATACGCCATAGAAGTATCGACTTATGTGTTTTCTGTCTATTCTGTTATCCACTCGGATATCCACTCGGGTTCCAAGTTTCTAGGGCAAGGAGGATCCTCATTTCGCAGCACGAGTCTTCATCTAGCTCGCCGGCCGGCTCGCAGCCGGACCCCACTCCGGCCACGCGCGGCGCCGGGCACAACCGCAAGCCGGGGCGCCTACCGCAGGCCAAGCGGGTGCTCAAGGACATCATCTACCCGCACAACATCCACCCGGCGCTGGTGCCGGGCGTGTCCATCGAGGACCAGAAGATCAAGTACGGGGTGGACAAGCCCATCCTGGTGGTGGTCGGCGGCCTCATCGTGGCGTTTATCATCTGGGGTGTGCTGGCCCCGCAGCAGGTTTTCGATGCCTCCTCGGTCGCCCTCGAGTGGGTCATGACGAACCTGGGCTGGATCTTTACCGTGCTGGCCATCGGGCTGGTCTTTTTGCTGCTCATCCTGGCCTTTTCCCGCTACGGGCGCATCCCGCTGGGCGTGGACGGGGAAAAACCGGAGTTCTCCACGGTCAGCTGGGCGGCCATGCTCTTTGGCGCCGGTATCGGCATCGGCATCATCTTCTTCGGCCCTTACGAGCCGCTCAGTCACTACCTGTCGCCGCGGCCCGGGGCCTACGAAGCCGCCAGCGAGGAAGCCATGATGGGGGCGATGGCGCAGGCGGCCATGCACTGGGGCCTCAACGCCTGGGCCATCTACGCCATCGTCGGCCTTGCCGTGGCCTACGTGTCCTATCGCCGCGGGCGCGTGCCGCTGATGAGCTCCATCCTGCTGCCGCTTCTGGGCACCAAGAAGAACGACTCTTGGCAGGCCCGGGTCATCGACGGCCTGGCGATCATCGCCACGCTGTTTGGTACGGCGGCCACGCTCGGCATCGGCGCGCTGCAGATTAGCCGCGGCGTCGAGGTGGTCACCGGCTGGTCGCCGGAGGGCAACTCCCTGGCGCTGGTCATCATCATGGTCTTATCGATCGGCACGATCGCCTCGGCGGTCTCCGGCGTGGCCCGCGGCATCCGCTGGCTGTCCAACATCAACCTGGCCCTGGCGCTCGGCCTGGCGATCTTCTTCTTCGTGGTCGGGCCGACGGCGTTCCTGGCCAATATGCTGCCGGCCGTGGTCGTCGAGTACGTCGGCTCCATGCCGGACATGCTGGCCGCCAACATGGGCGAGGGCGAACAGATGCAGGCCTACCTCTCGGCCTGGACCACGTTCTACTGGGCCTGGTGGGTCTCCTGGGCGCCGTTCGTCGGCGTCTTCGTGGCCAAGATTTCGCGCGGGCGCACCATCCGCCAGTACATCCTGGGCGTGCTTTTCATCCCGTCCGCCATCATCGTGGGCGCCTACACCATCCTGGGCGGGACTACCATCTGGCTGCAGCGCCAGTCCAGCGCCGTGGCCCCGGACGGCACCGCGGAGTCCATGCCCGCGCCGGAGGAAATCTTCTTCGTGGTTCTGGACAAGCTTCCCGGCACCGAGATCGTCGCGCCGCTGGTGATGGTGATGCTCGCGGTCTTCTTCGTGACCACCGCGGACTCGGCCTCGCTGGTTAACTCGCAGATGACGCAGAAGGGCAACCCGCGGCCCACGCCCTGGATCACCATCTTCTGGGTCCTGTGCATGGCCGGCATCGCCGTGGTGATCCTGCTGGCCGGCGGCCGCAATGCCCTGCAGGGCCTGCAGAACCTCATCACCATTACCGCGCTGCCTTTCGCTGTCATTATCGTGGCCATGTGCGTGGCCCTGGTGCGCGAGCTGCGCAACGACCCGATGAGTATCCGCGCCCACTACGAGTCCCAGGCGATCTCCAACGCCGTCGTCCACGGCGTGCGCGACTACGGCGACGACTTCGCCCTGAGCATCGAGCCGACGCCCAGCGAATCCGACTACGCCACCGGCGCCGACTTCGACTCCACCGCGGACGAGGTCACCGAGTGGTACACCCGCACCGACGAGGAAGGCAACACCGTCGGCTACGACTACGAGACCGGCGAGTACATCGCCGAGGACAACAGCGGCGTCGATCCGGACGACGACAGCGGGGTTAAGGCGGACTAATAACGGCGGCCGGCGGCCCCGCCCCTTAAGGTAGGGGGCATGCACGATTTGCCCACCATCGCCTTCGCCTTCGGGCTGGCGCTGCTCGCCGGCCTGTCCACCGCGATAGGTGGGGCCATCGCCGTGAGCCGCCGCAACCCGGGCCCCGGATTCATGGCCGGGGCCCTGGGCCTGTCGGCCGGCGTGATGCTTTATGTCTCCTTCGTCGAGATCCTCCCCGAGGGCAAAGCCCAGCTCACCGAGGCCTTCGCCGACGCGCGCGCCGGGACCTGGGCGGCCGTCGGCGCGTTCTTCGCGGGCATCGCCGTCATCGCGATCATCGACCGCCTGGTGCCGGAGGAAATCAATCCGCACGAGCCCGGCACCACCGAGGAAGTCGCACGCCGGCGCCGGCTCATGAAGACCGGCGTGTTCACCGCCGGCGCGCTGGCCATCCACAACTTCCCGGAGGGCTTTGCCACCTTCCTGGCCGGACTCGAGGACGTCCAGGTCGCGCTGCCGGTCGCGGTAGCTATCGCCATCCACAACATCCCGGAGGGAATCGCCGTGGCCGTGCCGCTGCGGGAAGCCACCGGATCGCGTGCCAAGGGCTTTTGGTGGGCGCTGGTCTCCGGCCTGGCGGAGCCGCTCGGCGCGCTCATCGGCTTCCTGTTGCTGATGCCGCTGCTGGGCCCGGCGACGATGGGCATTAGCTTCGCCGCCATCGCCGGCATCATGGTCTTCATCAGCCTGGACGAGCTGCTGCCGACGGCCGAGGAGACCGGCAAGCACCACTTCGCCATCTACGGCGTCATCGCCGGCATGGCCATCATGGCGCTGTCCCTGCTGCTGTTCCTGTAGCAGCCTTCCGCGCGGGCGCCACCCACCGCGACCTGTGCGCGAGGTAGAACGAGCCGAGCGCGGAGACGACAATCGGGCCGATAAGCCACAGCGGGGCGGCGGTCAGCTCGCAGGTGATGACGGCGGCGAACAGGGGAGCCCGCTGGGTTACCGCCAGCACCGCGGCCGCGCCGATGAGCGCGCAACTGATGATCGAGTATTCGCTGTCCATCCCCGGCAGGCCCGCCCAGTGGAAGAAGAACGCGGCGGCCCCGCCCAGTGACGCCCCCGTCGCCAGCGCGGGCGTGAGCGTGCCGCCCACGGCCCCGCAGCGCAGACACAGCACCGTCAGGGCCGGCTTGGCCACCAGCAGGCAGGCAAAGAGCGCGCCGCTGCCGCCCAGGTGGAGGGTGAGCTGGATGATGTCGAAGCCGTTGCCTGGCACTGGCGGCAGGACCAGCGCGCAGGCGCCCACGGCCGCCCCGGCCGCGCCGACGGTCAGCGGCAGGTACCACCGCGGCGGGGTGCGGTGGCGTCCGGCCCAGTCCGCGCCCGCCGCGAAAGCGCCGCCGATGCCGCCGGCCAGCGGCATCACCACCACCATCCAGGCCACGGCCGCCAGGACCAGCCCGCGGCTGGGGGAGAACTCCGGCAGCGTGTAGAAGGCCTGGTGGCCGACCACCGGCCAGGCGGTCACGGTCGCCAGGCCGGATACGGCCAGCGCGGTGAGCACCGTGCGCAGGGTAGGGGTGATGCGTAGCACGGAGAAGGCGAAGATGGCACCGGCCAGCGGGACGTTGTAGACCGCGCCCAACCCGGCGCCGGCGGCGATGGCCACCAGCTCGACGGCGACGCTGCTAGCGGAGTTCTTGTCCCGGGGCAGGGCCGCGGCTACGGCGGCCGCGCCCTGGCGCGGGGCGTTCTCGCGCCCGATGGAGCTGCCCGTGCCGGTGGCGAGCAGTTGGAGGGCGGCATCGGCCAGCGTGCGCACCAGCGGCAGGCCGCGGCCGTCGTGCAGGGCGTCGCCGACGGTGCGGACTGGGCCGCCGCGGCGCAGCCACCACCAGCCGGCCCCGGCCAGCAGCCCGCCGGCCGCCGGCACGCCGACGACGGTGGCCCAGTGGGCCGGGCCTGGATCGTCGTGTGCGCCGACCAGCAGCAAGGCGTCGACGAATAGCGTCATGACCATGCCCACCAGGCCGGCGCCCAGCCCGGCGGCGACCACCAGGGCCACGTAGACGAGCCGGGACTTGATCCCCAGGCAAGGGGTGGTGCTACTTGGCCGCCCGGACATGCTGAACACCTTCGACGACGGCGACGATGATGGCGCCGACCACGAAACCGAAGACCATCGAGCCGGCGGTATCCACCAGCCACTCCAGCACGCCGGCAGGAACCAGCTGGCTCAGGTGGTGGACGGCATCGGCGGGCGCGCTCAGGCCGAACTCCGCCAGGCCGGAGGTCAGGATGTGGCCGCCGACCCACAACATGGCGGCGGTGCCGATGATGCCGATGATGTGCAGGACGTAGGGCATGCCCTTGACCAAGGCCTTGCCGACCAGGGAGTTGCCCTCGCGGCGCTCGAGCAGGCGCAGTCCGATGTCGTCCATCTTGACCAGCACGGCCACCGCGCCGTAAACGCCCAGGGTAAAGACGATGGCGATGGTGATCAGCGTAATCACGCGCAGCCCGAAGGACTCGCTCATTAACTCGTTGAGGGCGATGACCATGATTTCGGCCGACAGGATGAGGTCGGTGCGGATGGCCGAGGACACGAGGGAGTCCTCCGCCTCCGGGCCGGACTCGCGCACCGGCGTTTCCTGATCCTCCATGCCCGGCAGCAGCTTCGCCGCGATCTTGTGGGCGCCCTCGAAGCAGAGGTAAGCCCCGCCCAGCATCAGGATGGGGGTCAGCGCCCAGGGGGCCAGCCAGGACAGCAGGAGGGCCACCGGCAGGATGATGATGAGCTTGTTGACCAGCGATCCCTTGGTGATCCGCCAGATCATCGGCAGCTCCCGCTTGGGGTCCACCCCGGCGACGTACTGCGGGGTCACGGCGGCGTCATCGACGACCACCCCGACGGCCTTGGCGGAGGTCTTGCCAGTTAGCGCGGCGACGTCGTCCACCGACGAGGCCGCCGAACGCGCGATCAGCGCGACGTCATCGAACAAGGCAAGAAGGCCACCGGCCATGAAACCACTCTCCGGGCAGTGCTAGGTGAATTTGAGGGCAAAAATGAGGAAATAGAAGCTGAAAAGCAACAGCTAAAGCGTTTGCAATCTACCCCGGATCCGCGGAGGCTGCAACACGTGCGGCTATCGGAAGGCTTAGGCGTTGCCGGCCGGGACGAGCTCGACCTCGTCGGCCCACGTGAGCGGGAAGCCCAGCTGGCGCAGCCATTCCATGGCGTCGTCGCGGTGGCGGGTGATGCCCTCGACGGCGGTCAGGGTGGCATCGATAGCACCCTCGGCCTCCTCGGCACTCAGGTAGCCGGCGGAGGTGGCGGCGGCGAGCTCGTCGATGTCCAGGACCTCGACCGGGCTGCCGGTCAGGGAGACCAGGTCGACGTAGAGATCCCGGGTGGACCACACCTCGTCCTTGACGGAGATGTCCGCGATGTCGAAGTAGAAGTCTTGGGAGTGCTCGACGCCCGGGCGGAAGTGGAAGATGTTGGCGCGCAGGCGCAGCTCCGGCAGGAGCCAGGACTCCAGGTAGCCGAAGCGCGGGTGGTCGGCGCCGCGGCCCATGTAGAGGCCGAAGTCGGTGCGCTCGTAGCGGTCGACAGGGCGGTTGAAGCCCTTCGGGTCGATGTTGAAGTCCCCGCGGGTGTCGAAGGTTTCTTCCTTGACGGGGTGCAAGTCAACGCTCATGGGTTTACTTAACCTCCACGATGGCGGCGGTGGGGGCGAAGCGGCAGCTGCCCTCTTCGGTGTTGACGGCGCCGCTGAGCAGGGCGACCACGGTGCCGGGGCCGGTGGCGGCGCGGCCCGAGATGGTTGCCGGGCCCTCCGGGTTGATCCCGTGGTTGCCCAGCGGGGTGACGCCGCTGCGGAAGTTGTTCAGGTTGAACCAGTGGACGCTCATCTGGCCCTGGTTGGGCGTGGCGGGCTTGGTTCCAAGGGCGGTGAACAGGAAGGCGGTTTCGCCGGCACCGGCGCCGGGGGCGGGGATCTCGGTCGGCCCCGGCACCGCGATGGCCGAGCCCACGGAATCCTGCGTGCCGCCGATGCAACGGCCGGAGACGGTCGGCCAGTAGAACTGCCGGAAGTTCGGGCCGCCGACGGGCATGTCCACGCCGGCCTCGCCGCCGCCCTGGCCGGTGGTATACGCCAGGGCCGCCAGGATGGCGTTGCGGGCGTCCTCCGGCATCCACGGCTGGTAGGCGAAGTCGCGCACCTTCTGGGCCGCCTGCGGGGTGGGCCGGCCCAGGTGATCCACCGGGAGCGAGGAGCCGACGGCGTCCTCGAGCTGCGCGCTCAGCTCGGCGGCCGACGACGCGGCTGAGGAGGCGGGAGCCGGGACCTGCGCGGTGGCCTCGGCGGGGGAGACCGCGGCGACGAGAGCGCCGATGAGCCCGGCGGTCGCGGCTGACATGGCTACCGCGCGGCCGAGCCGGGAGCCCGGGCTCCGGCGGTGCGTTGCGGGAGTACTGGCGTGGTCCGCGGAGGAAATGGTCACGATGAACGCAGTCCTTGGGTGGGGGATAAGTTCTAGTAGAAGAAGTCGTTGTCCGGCGGTGACTAAACTGGCCCCGGGTTTTGTGTCTGCAAGTCTCCTGGGTCACATTAGTCACAGCCGTAACAACTTCACCTTCAGTAACAATATTCAATTTTTGGCAACAGTCAACTGTGAACGTGACTATTACTTCATCTTTCGTCGAATGTAATGGTTTCGTTACACATCCCAGCGCTGCGGTAAATGCGGACGTGGCTGCGGGGCTCGGCGGGCGGCGAGTTTTGGGCGCGGGTCGATTTTTCGGTGGCCAATTCTGCAGCGAACTAGCAGGCGGGGTATCGTAGTACCCCGTTGAAAAATGTCCCGTTCCTGGGAGCCTGGGCGGCAAGAGCCTGCTCCCGGCAAGGAAGGCGGGCAACCCAAGATTCCATTGAAGGAGAATCGATTCGTGACCCATACTGAGTTCCGTAACGTCGCCATCGTCGCCCACGTTGACCATGGCAAAACCACCCTGGTCAACGGCATGCTGGAGCAGTCCGGCGCTTTCGGCGAACACGGCGAACACACGGACCGTGTCATGGACTCCAACGACCAGGAAAAAGAGCGCGGCATTACCATCCTGGCCAAGAACACCGCCATTACCCGTAAGGGCAAGGGCAAGGATGGCGCCGACCTTATTATTAACGTCATCGACACCCCGGGCCACGCCGACTTCGGCGGCGAGGTCGAGCGCGGCATCTCCATGGTCGACGGCGTGGTCCTGCTTGTCGATGCCTCCGAGGGCCCGCTGCCGCAGACCCGCTTCGTGCTGACCAAGGCCCTGGAGGCCAAGCTGCCGGTCATCATCGCCGTCAACAAGACCGACCGCCCGGACGCCCGCATCGACGAGGTCGTCACCGAATCCCAAGACCTCCTGCTGGAAATCGCCGCGGGCCTGGACGATCCGGAGGCCGCGGCCGCCGCCGAGGAACTGCTGGACCTGCCGGTGCTCTACGCCTCCGGCCGCGCCGGCATCGCCTCCACCGAGAACCCGGGCGACGGCAACGTGCCCGCCGGTGAGGATCTGCAGCCGCTCTTCGACGTCATCTACGACGTCCTGCCGGAGCCGTCGGCCACCATCGACGCCCCGCTGCAGGCGCACGTGACCAACCTGGACTCCTCCGACTTCCTGGGCCGTATCGCGCTGCTGCGTATCTACTCCGGCACCATCAAGAAGGGCCAGCAGGTCGCCTGGATCCACTACGACGACGAGGGCAACCAGCACACCAAGACCGTCAAGGTCGCGGAGCTGCTGCGCACCGTCGGCTTCGAGCGCCAGCCGGCCGAGGACGCCATCGCCGGCGACATCGTGGCTATCTCCGGCATCTCCGACATCATGATCGGCGACACCATCGCGGATTCGGAGCACCCGGAGGCCCTGCCGCGCATCACCGTCGATGAGCCGGCCATCTCCATGACCATCGGCGTCAACACCTCGCCGATGGCCGGCCGCGGCGGCGGCGACAAGCTCACCGCCCGCATGGTCAAGGCCCGCCTGGATCAGGAGCTCATCGGTAACGTCTCCCTGCGCGTTCTGCCGACCGAGCGCCCGGACGCCTGGGAGGTCCAGGGCCGCGGCGAGATGGCGCTGTCGGTGCTCATCGAGTCCATGCGCCGCGAGGGCTTCGAGCTGACCATCGGCAAGCCGCAGGTCGTCACCCAGGAAATCGACGGCAAGGTGCACGAGCCCTACGAGCTGATCACCATCGACGTGCCCTCCGAGCACCAGGGCGCGGTTACCCAGCTGATGGCCACCCGCAAGGGCCAGATGCAGTCCATGGACGTGCGCGAAGGCGACTGGGTCCGCATGGTCTTCCGCATCCCGGCCCGCGGCCTCATCGGTTTCCGCACCCAGTTTATGACGGAGACCCGCGGCGCGGGCATCGCCAACTCCATCTCCGACGGCCTGGACGTCTGGGCCGGCGAGATCAAGTCCCGCCCGACTGGCTCGCTGGTCGCCGACCGCACTGGCCAGATCACCCAGTACGCGCTGACCCAGCTGGCCGACCGCGGCAGCTTCTTCGTGGAGCCGGGCGACGAGGCCTATGAGGGCATGGTCGTCGGCGCCAACAACCGCGATGAGGACATCGACATCAACATCACGAAGGAAAAGAAGCTGACCAACATGCGCTCGGCCACCGCCGACGCCACGGTCACCCTCGCCAAGGCCCACACCCTGAGCCTGGAGGAGGCCCTCGAGTTCTGTGGTACCGACGAATGCGTCGAGGTCGCCCCGAACGCCCTGCGCGTGCGCAAGGTGATCCTGTCCGCGACCGACCGCAAGCGCGCGGCCTCCCGCAACAAGCAGCTCAATAAGTAGTTCGCCCGAGCGTTAACTACCTCATCCCGTCCCCACTGCACTAAAGTGGGGCGGGATTTATTTCTTTTCCAGAAGGCAGGTGCACCGGTGACACAGCGGTTTCGCGGCGCGATAGCGCTGCTAAGCGCCGCGCTGCTGGGCGGCGGGGCCCTGAGCGCCTGCGCGGCGAACCCGGGCCCGCCGCCGGTGGTAGAAGAGGCGCCGTCGGAGCCCTCGGCCACCTCGACCACGACCACCCCGCCGCCCGAGCCGACCGAGCGCTCCCGGGTGGCCGTCGGCGTCGACCCGCTGCAGGCCGGGCTCAACCCGCACCTGCTCGCCGACAACCAACAAGTCGTCGAAGACATCGCCGACCTCGTGCTGCCGTCTGTTTTCCACGGCGATCAACTCGATACCGACGTGGTGGACTCCGCCGAGGAAGTCGATCCCCCGGAGGGCGTGGCCCAGCGCCTGCGCTACGAGATTTCCTCGGCCGCCCAATGGTCCGACGGCACCCCACTGACCTCGGCCGACTTCAGCTACCTGTGGGAGAAGATGCGCAGCACCCCGGGGGTCAAGTCCCCGGCTGCCTACCAAGCAATTAGCGCGGTCCACAGCTCCGACGGCGGCAAGATCGTCACCGTCGACCTGTCGACGCGCGTGGCGGACTGGCACGTGCTGTTCCACCACCTCCTGCCGTCCCATCTGCTGGAGGAGGGCGACGCATCTTTCAGCGCGGCCCTGGCCAACGACATTCCGGCCTCGGCCGGGCGCTTCCTGGTCGCCTCCGTGGACAACGCCCGCGGGATGATCACCTTGAACCGCAACGACCGCTACTGGGGCGCGGAGCCGGCCCAGCTGGACGTGGTCGAGCTGCACTACATGCGCTCGTCCCAGCAGGCCGTCAACATGCTGCGCACCGGGCAGGTCAGCTTCACCGACATCCGCCCGGAGCAGACTACCATGGAGTCGCTGTCCCTGGTTCCCGGCGTCGACGCCCAGACCCAGGGCGGGCTGCGGCAGCTGCGCCTCCAGCTGTCCACCCGCACGCTTGCCGATGCCCCAGCCCGCCGCGCCCTAGCCAGCCTCGTCGACACCGATCAGCTGGCGCGCCTGGCCACCGGCCGCAGCGCCGACCTGTCCGTGGCCCGCAACCCGGTCGGCGCGGGCGCGGATCTCACCCCGCTGCGTGAGCTCGCCGAGAACCGGCCCATCCGGCTGGCCGCGGACCCGTCCGACGTGCCCGCCACGAACGCGGCGAACGCCCTCGTGGACGTGCTGACCAGCCAGGGGATACCCGCCGAGGTGGTCGGGGAGAAGATGTCCGTTATCGCCTCCACGCTGCTGCCCAACGAGCGCGCCGATGCCGTCCTGGCCTGGCACGATCTGAGCCTGCAGCCGGCGGACTTCGCGGATTATTTCGTCTGCCCGGGCCCCGCGGACAAGGTCGTCGGCGACCTGTCCGGCTATTGCCCGGAGGACGCCGCAGTACAGCTGGGGCGTATCCTGGGAGGCGAATACTCCGGCGAACAGGCCCTCGAGCAGGTGCGCGCCCTGAACGCGGCACAGACCCTCTACGTGCCGATTGTGGACGAGACCCGAGTGCACGCCGTGGGCCGGGGCATCGCTGGCCCTGCGGTCAGGCCCGCCGAGTGGTCGCTGGAATCCGCCCCAACCTGGAAAGAAGGAGAACGTGACGAAGAATAACCTGGATCTTGCGGGCTACCGCGTGCTGGTCACGCACGCGCATCCGGACGACGAGACGCTCTTTACCGGAGGCACCATCGCCGGCCTGAGTGGACGCGGGGCCCAGGTCACCGTCGCAACGGCCACGCTGGGCGAAGAGGGCGAGGTCATCGGCGATAAATTCCAGCACCTGGTGGCGGACGAGGCCGACCAGCTGGGCGGATTCCGCATCGGGGAGCTAGACGCCGCCGTGGCCCACTTGGGCGCGCGCTCAGTGCTGCTGGGCGGGCCCGGCCAGTTCCGCGACTCCGGGATGGCCGGATCCGCCGCCCACGCTAACCCGCGCGCCCTGGTCAACCGCGTGCCGGAAGCGGCCCAGCTCATCGCCCAGCTCATCGACGAGCTACGCCCCGATGCCGTCCTCACCTACGGGCCCGACGGCGGCTACGGCCACCCCGACCACATCGCGGTGCACCAGGCCACCCACCAGGCCCTCAAACAGGCCGGCTGGGCCGTTCCCCGGGTGTGGTGGGCCATCTACGAGCGCGAGCTGACGCTGGGCGCCCTGGAGACCCTGCGCCCGCCGGAGGGCTGGCAGCTGCCCAGTGCCGAGTACCTGGAGAACTTCACCAACGCCGGCGCCGACCTCAAGGTCCGGCTCACCCCGGCCGCCTACCAGGCCAAGCGGCGCGCGATGGCGGCGCACGCGACCCAGATCTGGCTCGGCGACGGCACCGTCACCGAGACCAACCCGGAACCCGCCTGGGTGCAGGCGGCCAACCCGGCCGAGGTGCCCACCGGCTACGCCCTGTCCAACCGACTGCTGATGCCGCTGCCGCGCACCGAGTCCTACCAACTGGCCCAGGGACCGTCGCCGCTCGGCGAGGGCATCCGCGGACTGCTGGGGGAGCTAGGGTCATGAGCGGCGAGCAAGCGGTCATCCGCACCGACTTCACGCGCGCCGAGGCCGTCGGCGGGCTGACCTGGCTCTGCGTCGGGGCGGCGCTGTCCTGCCTGCTGGAGGTTGTCTACCTCAACGTGTGGCTGGGGCCCGTGCCGTTCCCGGTAACCATCGTGGTGGCGTTCCTGTTCAACCACGTGCTGACCACAACGGCGCGCCTGTGGAGCTCGAGGACCCTGGTGGTACTGCTGCCTTTGGTTGTGTGGATCCTGCTCTTCGCGATATTTTTGTTTGGCGTTGAAGTAACTGGGGATCAGCTACTAGCCAATAATATTCGCACCGTGTGCCTGCTTTTCGCGGGCATCGCGGGCGGTGTCTGGCATTTTGTCAAGACGAAGTGACATACTATTTAACGGCCTAAAAACTGGATCAGGAGATAATTTTCACCCATGACTTATACAATCGCCCAACCTTGTGTTGACGTGATGGACCGGTCCTGCGTCGAGGAATGCCCGGTCGACTGCATCTATGAAGGCAAGCGTTCCCTCTACATCCACCCCGACGAGTGCGTGGACTGCGGCGCCTGCGAGCCCGCCTGCCCGGTGGAAGCCATCTTCTACGAGGACGACGTACCGGACGAGTGGCTCGACTACAACGACGCCAACGCCGCCTTCTTCGACGATCTGGGTTCTCCGGGCGGGGCCGCCGCCCTGGGACCGCAGGACTTCGACGCGCCGATGATCGCCGCGTTGCCGCCACAGAATCAGGAGTAGAAGCACCATGAACCGCACCCCGCTGGGGGAGAAGCTACCGGACTTTCCCTGGGACTCGCTGGCCGAGGCCAAGGCCAAGGCCGCCGCGCACCCGGACGGAATCATCAACCTGTCCGTCGGGACCCCCGTGGACCCGGTCTCGCCGGGGGTGCAGCTGGGCTTGGCATCGACGGCCGCGGAGCCGGGCTACCCCGCCACCGCCGGCACGCCGGAGCTGCAGCAGGCCATCGTGAGCGCAATGGAGCGGCGCTACCACGTCACCGGCCTGGACACGAAGTCGGTGCTGCCGGTTATCGGTTCCAAGGAGGCCATCGCGTGGCTGCCCACCCTGCTGGGGCTGAGCGGGCACCGGATCGTTATCCCCAGCCTGGCGTACCCGACCTACGAGGTGGGTGCCCGGCTCGCGGGTGCCGAGGCCATCCGCGCCGACGAGACCGCCGACTTCGGCGACGCCTCGCTGGTCTACCTCAACTATCCCGCCAACCCGACCGGGCAAGTCGCGCCCGTCGAGCACCTCCGCGAGGTCGTCGCCTGGGCCCGCGCTAACGATGCCATCGTTGCCTCCGACGAGTGCTACCTCGGCCTGGGCTGGAACGACGACAACCCGCCGGTGTCCATCCTGGACCCGCGCGTGTGCGACGGCGACCACACCGGCTTGCTGGCCCTGCACTCACTGTCCAAGACCGCCAATCTCGCGTCCTACCGCGCGGCGTTCATCGCCGGCGACCGGGCTCTCGTCCAGGAACTGCTGGCGGTGCGCAAGCACGCCGGCCTCATCGTGCCCGGCCCCATCCAGTCCGCGATGGTCGCCGCGCTCGACGACGACGCCTCCGAGCAGCTCCAGCGCCAGCTCTACGCCCGCCGGCGCGTGGCGCTGATGAAGGCGCTGACGGCAGCGGGATTTAGCATCGACCACTCCGACGGCGGCCTCTACCTGTGGGCCACTCGCGGCGAGGACTGCCGTGCGACCGTCGATTGGCTGGCCGAGCGCGGCATCCTGGTCGCGCCCGGCGACTTCTACGGCCCGGCCGGCAAGCGGTACATCCGCATGGGGCTTAACGGCACCGACGAGGGGATCGCCGCCGCGGTGGAGCGCCTGGGGCGCTAGTGCCACCCATCGGCTGCCGGGAGGGCATCTCCCCGCAAAAGACCGTCCTGCGCGGCCACGTTCCTTCGGAAGGGGAGTACTGGGCCGCCCGCGCCGGCGATTCCCCCTTCGCTGAAGGCGAGAAACTCCGCCCCGGCCAGCCGCTGCCGCGGCCCGTTCCCGCGTGGTTTCACCCCGTCGTGGCTGAGGAAGAGGAGATCCCGTTCTACCACCGCGTCCTCTTTGCCGACGAGGACCTCATCGTGGTGGACAAGCCGCATTTTCTGCCGACGACGAGCAACGGGCGCATCGTCCGCAACACCGTCCAGACCCGCCTCCGCCGGGAATTCGGCGAAGACGAGATCGTACCCATCCACCGGCTGGACCGGCTGACCGCGGGACTGGTGGTCTGCTCCCGCAGGCGCGCCACCCGGGGTGCCTACCAGCAACTTTTCGCCCGGCGCCGCGTGCGCAAACACTACCGCGCGGAGCTTAGCGCCCCGCTGGATGTCGACGCACTCATCACCCTGCCCATGCGCAAAGAACCCGGCCAGCGCCGCGTAACCGTCGACGCCGCCGGCACCACCACCCGCACCCGAGTCCGCGCGCACGGGCGGGTGGCCGACCTGTGGCCGGAGACCGGGCACACGCACCAGCTGCGGGTGTTGCTGAATCATTTGGGCGCGCCGATCGCCGGCGACGACACCTACCCAACCGACCGTGGCCTGCACCTTTACGATTTTTCCCGGCCGCTGAAGCTCTGGCACACCAGCCTTAGCTTTACCGATCCGTTGCAAGGCACGCAGCGCCGGTTTTCACTCCCGCAGTAGTGGCGGAGTATTCTCGAGTAGTTATTGTTGTTATCCGCAGGCCTGAAAAGGTAGTTCATGAGTGAGCAGAGCATCGCGCGCATGGCGGCCAACCTCCGACAGTTCATCAAGTTCGGCATGGTGGGCGGCTCGGGCGCGCTGGTTAACTTTGCCGTCTTCGTGCTATGCAAGAAGATCGCTGAGGTCTTCTTCTCCGTGCACGAAACCGACGTCTGGTTTCCGATTCTAGGCACCGAATTCAACGTGCGCTGGTACAACGTGTTTATGGTGATCGCCTTCCTCGTGGCCAACACGTGGAACTACCAGCTCAACCGCATGTGGACCTTCAAATCAGTCAGCAGCGTGTCCTGGCTGCGCGGTTTCTTCCCCTTCCTGCTCACAGGGCTGGGCGCGCTCATCGTCTCGCAGATTTTCATGGTGCTGCTGATGAACCCCACCACGCCAATCGGCCTGCCGCGCGAGATCTTCGATGATTCCACCGGCCTGCGCACGATGTCCTACTGGGCCAACATGATTTCCGTCATCCTCGCCATGCCGGTCAACTTCATCATCAACAAGCTCTGGACCTTCCGATCGCGGCCCGAGGGCCCGCGCGTCGTCCACGAGCAGAAGCCCGCCTAGCACTTGTTTTCGGCTCTCCGCCGGCCCCGCGCGCCCTTCGCGCTCACGGGCAGAGCCTAGGCGCGCATTTTCGCCGTCCTGGTGACCGCGAAGGGTTCAGGCACGGCCTATCCCGCCGGCGAGCCAGCCAGCTGCCGTCTAGTCATCGAAGGAGGCGTCCAAACGCCTCTGGTCGCGTGCGCGGAGGAGGTTGATGATAAGAGGGGTGAAAACCAGCCCGCCGAGAAATCCCAAGACGCCACCGACGATGATGCCGCTCGCCGTGTCCAGCTTCCCTGCCTGGTAGGTGTTGTAAAACATGCCCGCCATCATGATTGCAGCTGGTAGAGCGACTAACGCGGTGGGAAGAAGACGAGGGGTGGCGGGCTTCGGGCGGGGTATGTGCTTGGTCATCCATTGGGTGCTGATCATCTCAGCGAGGACGTAGGGCAAAATCACCACTACGGAGACTTGGGAGAGCTGCCCGTCTAGGAGCCAGGCGAAGATTGCGCCGACGGTGTACAGGCTGAAGACCATCGTGGAATACCCCACGGCGTAGGACTTGTAGACCATTTCCCGCTGGTACTCGTCCTCGGTGCACGCCTCGACCTGCTCAAAGGTGTGATTCGCGATGTGATCGGCGATCGACATGCCGGGTAGTCCTTTCTCAGCTCTTGCTACTCCCGCCGGCGGCGTGACTTGCCCATCTTCGTGACTTAGCGTAGAGAATCCCGGGCTCCCTGGCAAAGCTTAGAGGTTCCAGTGCCATTTCCATGCCGGTTCGCGGCTCACATAAGTCATGTGCCCGGGATGCCCTCGCGTGCGGCGCCGAATCGCGTCGCGAATCTGGTTGATCACGCTGGGGAGGTTGAAGCGAATACAGTCGCCGGTAAACCGCAGCACCAGGTACCCGTGGTTCTGGCCGGCGTTGGACTTCATGCGGTCGAGGATAAAGTTGCGGTGCTGGCTATGGTAGGTATACCCGTCGACCTCGATGAGAATCTTCCACCGCCGCAGCTCCAGGTCGAAGCGGTAGCCGGCCACGACCGAATTATGGATCGGGTAGATTCCCTGTTTGCGCAGTTCGCGCGCGAGTTCCCGCTCGCGGAGCGAATCCGTGCCGATAGCGCACTCGCGCAGGCAGGCCCGCAGGCCCCTTGGTATCCGCCCCATCCGGCGCCTGTCCTTAGTTAGCTGGGCCCGCCCGTTTTTGCCGTGGTAGTGCGCTTCCAGCATCGGGTGGCTGCGTTCCGGGCAGCGCCGCGCAGCCCACAGCGGCTCGACGACCCGCACCCCGTCAACCACCTCCGCCGAGCGCATCCGCGAATGCACGACGCGGAAATTCTCGCCCACGATGGTCCGCGGTCCCTCCAGTGTCAACGGGAAGGTCAGCGGCAGCCCGCAATGCACCTCGATGGCGCTGCGCCCGGCCAGCACCGCGCGCGGATACGCCGCCAGCAGGCATGCCGCGACCTCGCGAGCGTTCGGCTGCTGGTCCGTGTAGACCCCGCGGTGGATGCGAAAAAGTCGGCCCTCGGCCAGCAGCGTTCGAATCCGCCGCTTGCCGATGCCCTCCTCCCGCAGCCGCGCAGTCGTCCACATCGCCATGTACCTAAAGCTAGGCAGCGAGCAGAGTCATTGCCAGGGGAGAGGGCAGGAAAGTCCGGAAAACGGCGCAAATAGTTTGCCCACGCTGGTTTCTGGCGGGCGCGACCTGTAATGTGACCATCCTAGGTGGTGACATTGCTACCCAGCGGGTAGGCCGCGGGGGCGAGCTCCGACGAAAGTGCTCAAACCGCCCAATGCGCCCGTCGCGGTCACGGGCGTGGGTCTCGCGCACGGAAAAGCCGCGCCGGTGACCGCGAAGGGTTCATTTTGCCGGAGCAATTGAATCTGGCGGAACTGAAACCGGTGCAAAAGAAAAGGCGCCCACCGCACGGTGAGCGCCCAGCCAGCTGACCCGCTACGGCAGGTCCAGCGTCGAGGTCGGGGAGATGCCGCGGACCTTCGAGTTGATGAAGCCGGCGACGGCCAGCACCGCGAACATGGCGGCGGCGGAGGCGAGTTGGATGCGCGAGGAGGCATCGCTGAGCATGAGCACGGCGATTCCGGCCAGCGCAATGAGCGTCAGCCACGTCAGGTAGGGGTAGGCCCACATGCGGATGGGCAGCTCGTAGCGGGCCTCGAGCTGGCGGCGCAGGCGCAGCTGTGCGACCGCGATGAAGGTCCACACGATGAGCAGGGACGCGCCCGCGGAGTTGAGCATGAAGGTCAGCAGCCAGCCGGTATCGGCGTAGTTGAGGACAACCATGACGGCGGCCAGCGCCACGGACAGCCCGATGGCTGGCAGCGGCACGCCGTGGGTGTTGGTGCGGGCGAAGATGCGCGGGGCCTCGCGGCGGGTGGCCAGGGAGTGCATCATGCGGGAGGAGGCGTAGATCTGCGCGTTGAAGGCCGACAGCAGCGCCAGCACGATGATGACCTCCATGAGGCCGGCCGCAAACGGGATGCCGGCGTGTTCGAGCACGCGGGTAAAGGGCGAGGCGGCGGCGGTGTCGGAATCGCCCAGCGAGGAGTAGGGCAGCAGGAAGGTAATCACCAGCACGGAGCCTAAGTAGAAGACCGAGATGCGCAGGATGGTCGAGCGCACGGCGTTGACCAGCGAGCGCTTCGGGTCCTCGGACTCGGCGGAGGCGATGGCGACGACCTCGATGCCGCCGAAGGCGAAGGCGACCGCCAGCAGGCCGGTGGCCACGCCGGACAGGCCGTTGGGCATGAAGCCGTCGCCCAGGAAGATCTCGGTGCCGACGAAGGTGTGGCCGGGCAGCAGGCCGAAGATGAGCGCCATGCCCAGCAGCAGGAAGGCGACGATGACGACGACCTTGATGGCGGCGAACCAGTACTCGAACTCGCCGAAGGAGCGCACGTGCAGAAGGTTAATCACGCCGAAGATGGCCACGCACACGGCCGCGGGAATCCACGGCGGCACGGCCAGCCACGCGCCAATGAAGGCGGCGGCGCCGGTAATTTCGGCGCCCAGGACGGCCACCGTGGCCAGCCAGTAGATCCAGCCCTGCGTGAAGCCCGCCCAGCGGCCGATGCCGTGCTCGGCGTACTCGGAGAACGAGCCGGAGGCGGGGATGACGGTGCCCATCTCGCCGAGCATCTGCATCACGAGGATGGCCAGCGTGCCGGCGATGATATAGGCGACGAGCACCGCCGGGCCGGCGGCGGCGATGGCCACGCCGGTGCCCAGGAAGAGCCCGGCACCGATGGTGGAGCCCAGCCCCATCATGGTCAGGTGGCGGACCTTCAGGCCGTGGCCGAGGGTAGCGGCGGGAGTAGGTTCAGCAGTAGACACTCTTCAAGTGTAAGGCGCGCATAAGAAAGGACCCCCGAAGGGGTCCCTGGCGGCTTAGTTTTAATTCTTGTGGAGGTCGGAGTTGAGGGCCACGGCCGCGGCCTTCCACTCGGTGGCCTCCACCGCGCCGGTCACGGAGTGGCGGCGAAGCAGCACGCCGGAAGCGCCCGACAGCTTAGCGGCCTTGACCTGCTTGCCCGGCTCGACGCCGGCGGCCTCGGCCACCTTGCCGTAGACGGTCACGCGGGTGCCCGCGGTGACGTAGAGGCCCGCCTCGACCACGCAGTCGTCGCCCAGCGAGATGCCGACGCCGGAGTTGGCGCCGAGCAGGCAGCGCTCGCCCAGGGAGATGACCTCCTTGCCGCCGCCGGACAGCGTGCCCATGATGGAGGCGCCGCCGCCGATATCGGAGCCGTCGCCGACCAGCACGCCGGCGGAGATGCGGCCCTCGACCATGGATGCGCCCAGGGTGCCGGCGTTGAAGTTGACGAAGCCCTCGTGCATGACGGTGGTGCCTTCCGCCAGGTGGGCACCCAACCGGACGCGGTCGGCATCGCCAATGCGCACGCCAGACGGGATGACGTAGTCCACCATGCGGGGGAATTTGTCCACGGAGTACACGGTGACCGGGCCGCGGGAGGCCAGGCGGCCGCGCACCATCTGGAAGTCGGAGACGGCGCACGGGCCGTAGTTGGTCCACACGACGTTGGCCAGGTGGCCGAAGATGCCGTCCATGTTCAGCTCGTGCGGGCGGACCGCGCGGTGGGACAGCAGGTGCAGGCGCAGGTAGGCGTCGTAGGTGTCGATGGGGGCATCGTCAAGCGAGGCGATGCCGGTGGCAACCGCCACGCGAGCGACGCCGCGCTCCTCGTCGGGGCCTACCAGCTCAGCGAACTGCTGGGGGACCTCATCCAGCTGGGTGGTGCCGGACTGCTCGACCGGCTGGTCGGTGTGGACGGCCGGGAACCAGACGTCCAAGACCGTGCCGTCGTGGGTGATGGTCGCGAGCCCGCGGGCGGATGCTGAAGTCATAGTGTGAAAATGCCTCGTGAAAAAATCGATGGGAATATGCCACGTATTCAGTTGTTTAGACGCACGTTGAGCCAGTTTAGCTAATTAGCGTTTGTTGCGCCCCACCTGGCTGCGCGCGCCGGTCGGCAGCGCGAAGGAGAGTACGATGAGGACGGCGGACATCGCCACGACGGCGCCGATCTGGGCGCGGGCGGCCGGGTCGAAGAGCATCAGCACAATCAGTGCGCCCAAGGCGGCCAGCACGATCCACGGCACGTACGGGAAGCCAGGCGTGCGCAGCTGGGTCAGCTCGCCGTTGGCCTTCATCTCGGGGTGCAGCTTCAGGTAGGAGCAGACCACCAGGATCCAGATGACCAGCAGGCACCCGCCCACGGCGTTGAACAGGAAGGTCAGCAGCCCCGGCGGGTTCCAGTACTGCAGCCCGACGGAGGCGAAGGCGAAAACCATGGACAGCACGACGGCGTTGCGCGGCGAGCCCTGGACGTTGGTGAACAGGAAGGCGTGGTGGGCGTTGCCGTCGCGGGCCATGTCGAAGACCAGGCGGGAGGTCGCATAAATCTGGGCGTTGAACGCCGACAGCAGCGCCACGACGATGACCAGCTCCATGAAGCCGGCCACGGCCGGCAGGTTGGCCGTGCCCATCACGAGGGCGAAGGGGGACTGGGAGGCGTCGTCGGCGTCCTGGATCAGGTCGAAGGGCAGCAGTAGCGCGATGACGGCCACCGAGCCCAGGTAGAACACGATGATGCGGAAGATGATGGCGCGCACGGCGGTGGAGACGTTGTGCGCGGGATCCTCGGACTCCGCGGCGGCGATGGTCACCAGCTCGATGCCGCCGAAGGCGAAGGCGACCGCCAGCAGGCCGGCGGCGAAGCCGGGGATGCCGTTGGGCAGGAAGTTATCGGTGAAGTTTTCCGTGGCGACGAAGGTGGTGCCCGGCCACAGGCCGGTAACCATCAGGACACCCAGCACGAGGAAGGCGACGATCACCGCGACCTTGATGACGGCGAACCAGAACTCGAACTCGCCGAAGCCGCGCACGGAGGCGAAGTTAATCACGGCGAAAATCAGCACGGCGATGAGCGCCGGGATCCACGGCTCGACGCCGAACCAGCCGCCGATGATAGCCGCCGCGCCGGTGATCTCGGCGCCCATGACCATCACCAGCATGAACCAGTACAGCCAGCCGCAGGTAAACCGCGCCCAGTTGCCGAAGGCCTGGCCGGCGTAGGTCGAAAAGGAACCCAGCGAGGGGCGGGCGGAGGCCATTTCCCCCAACATTCGCATGATCAGGGCGACCAAGGCGCCCGCGATGGCATAGGCAATGAGAATGGACGTGCCGGCGATGTGGATGCCCACGCCCACGCCCAGAAACAGTCCGGCGCCGATGGCAGAGCCCAAGCCCATCATAGTCAGGTGGCGGGTTTTCAGCCGATGAGGTTTCTCCGTTGCCATTGAATTCTCCAACCCAGATATGCGATATGTCGATCCCGCTGCACTACAGCGAGTGTTTGCTGGGAGTTTACACGTTCGTCACCAAGGTCACGCCCGCCACCCCCGCCTTAAGCGGTAGCATGGCCGGTTGTGAGTACCCCGAAGCCGAATTCTCTAGATCTGCTGACCTGTCCGATCGAGCTGACCAAGCAGCTGGTGGACATCCCCAGCCCCTCCCACCACGAGGAGGCCATCGCCGACGCGATTGAGGCCGCCCTCCGGACAATCGAGGAGGTGGAGGTAGCCCGCTTCGGCAACACCGTCTGCGCCCGCACCCACCGCGGGCTGGACTCCCGCGTCGTGCTGGCCGGGCACGTGGACACGGTCCCGCTGGCCGACAACGTGCCGCACCACATGGAAGGCGAGACGATGTTCGGCTGCGGCACGGTCGACATGAAGTCCGGCCTGGCCGTTTACCTGAACGCTTTCGCCACCCTGGCTAACGATGCCTCCTTGGCCCACGATCTCACCCTCATCGCCTACGAGGGCGAGGAGGTCGCCACCGAGTACAACGGACTGGGCCACATCCAGCGCGACAACCCGGAGTGGTTGGCCGGGGACTTGGCGCTGCTGGGCGAGCCCTCCGGCGGGATGATCGAGGCCGGCTGCCAGGGCAGCATCCGCCTGCGGGTCACCGCCCGCGGCACCCGCGCGCACTCGGCCCGCGCCTGGCTCGGCTCCAATGCCGCCCACACCCTGGCCCCGGTCATCAATAACATCGCCGCCTACCAGCCCCGCGACGTCGAAATCGACGGCTGCGTCTATAAGGAAGGCATCAACATCGTGCACTTGGAGGCCGGCGTGGCGACCAACACCATCCCGGACGAGGCGTGGCTGTTCGTCAACTACCGCTTCGCGCCCGATCGCAGCTCCGAGGAGGCCATGGCCCACCTGCGCGAGGTCCTCGGTGAGCACGAGAACATCGACATCGAGGTCGATGACGTCGCCGGGCCCGCGCTGCCTGGCCTGGGCCAGCCCGCGGCCGCCGCGCTTATCGATGCCGTCGGCGGCCAGGTCCGCGCCAAGTACGGCTGGACCGACGTGGCCCGTTTCTCCGAGATGGGCACCCCGGCCGTGAACTTCGGCTGCGGGGATCCCGGCTTCGCGCACAAGCCGGACGAGCAGTGCCCGGTCGACCAGATAACCGAGGTCGCCGGCGTCCTGCACCAGTACCTGACCACCACGAACTCTCAAAAAGAAAACTCTTAAAAGAAATCGAAGAAGGGGAGCCGTTGCCGATGGCACCGCAGAAAAACAATCAGAAGCACCTTTCTGAGGGCTACCACCGCACCCTGCGCGGGCCGCTGCTGCTGCGCACCGAAGGCGAGCAGGAGTCGACCTACGACCAGCGCCTGCTGCAGTCGGGCGCGGATCACGAGTGGCAGCACGCCGACCCGTGGCGCGTGCTGCGCATCCAGGGCGAGTTCGTGGCCGGCTTCGACGCCCTGTCGAAGCTGCCCAAGGCCGTGACCGTCTTCGGCTCGGCGCGCACGCCGGAGGGCGCCCCCTCCTACGCGCAGGCCGTCGAGCTGGGCAACAAGCTGGTCGGCGCGGACTACGCCGTCATCACCGGCGGCGGGCCCGGCATCATGGAGGCCGCCAACCGGGGCGCGCACGAGGCCGGCGGCATGTCCATCGGCTTAGGCATCGAGCTGCCCTTCGAGCAGGGACTAAACCAGTACGTCGACTTGGGCCTGAACTTCCGCTATTTCTTCGCCCGCAAGACCATGTTCCTGAAGTACTCCCAGGCTTTCGTCTGCCTGCCGGGCGGGATGGGCACCATGGACGAGTTCTTCGAGGTCGCCTGCATGGTCCAGACCGGCAAGGTGACCAACTACCCGATTGTCCTGCTCGACACCGAGTACTGGTCCGGCCTGGTGGAGTGGATGAAAAAGCGCCTGGTCGCCGACGGCTACATCAACGAGACCGATCTGGACCTCTTCCTGGTTACGGACTCGGTGGACGAGGCCGTCGAGCACATCGTCAGCGCGCACGCCATCATGACCGACGGGCGCATCCGCGATCTCTAGACCCATGCCACACCACGCTATCGCCCAGGTCATGGCGATTATTAACCGCACCCCGGATTCTTTCTACGACAAGGGCAGCACCTTCGAGCTGGACCGCGCCCTGGCGCGCTGCGAGCAGGTCGTTGCGGAGGGGGCATCGATAGTCGATGTCGGCGGCGTCAAAGCCGGGCCCGGCACGCAGGTGGATGCTGCCGAGGAGATCGACCGCGTCGTGCCCACCATCGCGGCCATCGCCGAGCGCTACCCGGACGTCGTCGTGTCCGTAGACACCTGGCGCGCAGAGGTTGCCGATGCCGCCATCGCCGCCGGCGCCCGACTCGTCAACGACACCTGGGCGGGCTTCGACCCGCAGCTCATCGAGGTCGCCGGCCAGCACCGCGTCGGGTATGTCTGCTCGCACACCGGCGGGATCACCCCGCGCACCCGCCCGCACCGCGTGCACTTCGACGACGTGGTCGCCGACGTCATCGCGGAGACCACCGCCTTGGCCGAGAAGGCCGCCGGTTTAGGCTGCCCGGAGGAGCTGGTTTTTATCGACCCCACGCACGACTTCGGCAAGAACACCTTCCACGGGCTCGAGCTGCTGCGGCGCATCGACGAGGTCGTGGGCACCGGCTGGCCGGTGCTCATGGCGCTGTCGAACAAGGACTTCGTGGGCGAGACCGTCGGTCGCGGGGTGGGGGAGCGCGTCGCCGGGACGCTGGCGGCCACGGCCTGGGCCGCGGCCCGCGGGGTGGCGGCCTTCCGCGTGCACGAGGTCGCCGAGACCGTCGATGTCATCCGCATGACCGGCGCCATCGCCGGGCAGTGCGCCCCGCTGGCCACCACGCGGGGGCTCGCGTGAGGGTCTCCGTTGTCATCCCGGCGCTCAACGAGGAAGCCACCGTGGCCCGGGTCGTTACCGCCTGCCTGGCCGATTGCCCGCACGAGGTCTTAGTCATCGACTCAGACTCCACCGACGCCACCGCCGCCGAGGCCGCGGGCGCGGGGGCGACGGTGGTCAACTGGCGCGAGGTGCTCGGAGGCATTGCGCCGGTGCCCGGCAAGGGCGAGTCACTGTGGCGCGGGGTCGCTGCGGCGAGCGGCGACGTCGTGGTCTTCGTCGACGCCGACTTGGACTCGGCCGAACCCGGCATGGTCAATGCCCTGGCCAGCCCCTTTCAGGACCCGGGGATCCACCTGGTCAAGGCCCACTACGAGCGCACCTTGGGCGGGCAGGCCCGCGGCGGCGGCAGGGTCACGGAGCTTGCCGCCAAGCCGCTGCTGCGCCTGTTCTTCCCGGAGCTTAGCGATATCTACCAGCCGCTGGGCGGCGAGTACGCCCTGCGCCGCGAAACCGCGCTCCAGCTGCCCTTCGTCTCCGACTACGGGGTCGAGGCCGGCCTGCTGATTGATGCGTGGCGGGCCTTCGGGAGGGCATCAATAGCGCAGGTGCCGCTGGCCCCGCGGCGCCACCGCAACAAACCGCTCGAGCAGCTGGCACCCATGGCGGAGGTCGTGGCGCAGACCATCCTGGCGCGCGCCGGCGCAGACGTCCCAGAGGTGGCCGAGCGGCCGGCGCTTGCTGGTATCCTCAAACCATGATTTCTTGGCTCGTGCTGATTGTGGTGCTGGGCGCCCTCGTCGTCGTGGGCACGTGGCTGTGGGGCAAGCTGATTGGCCCCGGGCCCGTCATGGAGGCCGTGCCGAACCCGCAGGCCGCGGACCAGCACAACGATGCCGCCCTCGCCGCCGGCAACTACGCCGCCCTGGAGTTCGACGTCGCCCGCCACGGCTACCGCCAGGACCAAGTTGACCGCGTGATCGCGGCGCTTGCCGCCGAGCTGGAACGGTACCGGGCCGCCACCCCGGATCTGAATAAAGGATAGACTGGGAAGAAGCAGTAATCCTTTGTAAAGAAAGTGTGGAAACCATGGCAGCTATGAAACCTCGTACCACGGGCGGAGCGATGGAAGCGGTGGAAGAATCGCGCAAGATTGTCATGCGGATCCCCTCCGACGGCGGCGGGCGAATCGTCATCGAGCTGTCCAAGGAAGAGGCGGCGGAGCTCGGTTCGTTGCTGACCGAAGTCGCCAGCTAGAGTAGGTCTATGCTTTCCGACATCATTGATCTTTTGGCGGATCCCGCCGACGGAAGTGCCCTTTCGGGCGCGGATGAGTTTTCTCGCCTCGTGTCCGAGACCGGTCACAGCTACGACGTGGCCAAGCAGGGCTACGTGACGCTCGCGGCCGGGGCGGGGCTCAAGCACCAGGGTGACGACATGGACATGGTCAACGCCCGCGAGACCTACCTGGCCCGTGGCCATTTCGCCCCCTTCGTCGAGGCCGTGACCGGCAGCATCCAGGACGTCGTAGAGCCGGTGGCTGACGATGTCGCCCCGAGCATCCTCGAGGTCGGCGCCGGCACCGGCTACTACCTGGCGCACACGCTCGACTCGATTGCGGGCTCGCGCGGGGTGGGCCTGGACATTTCCCCGCACGCGGCCAAGCACCTGGCCAAGGCCCACCCGCGGACCGGCGCCGTGGTCGCCGACGTCTGGGAGCGTTTGCCGCTGCGCGATAACAGCGTGCACGCCATCTCCGTGGTTTTCGCGCCGCGCAACCCCGCCGAATTCCGCCGCATTCTGGCCCCGGGCGGACAGGTCGTCGTGCTCACCCCCGAGGTGGGACACCTGGACGAGCTGCGCGAGCCGCTTGGCATCCTGGGCGTGGAAGAAGGCAAGATTGACCGCATGTACGAGCAGGCCAGCGGCTACCTCGAGCAGGCCGCCGACCCGGTCGATATCTCTTTCCCCATCACCCTGGACAAGGAGTCCATCCGCGACCAGGTCGGGATGAGCCCCTCGGCGCGGCACATCAGCGCCGCCGAGCTCGACGAGCGCCTAGCGGCCCTGCCGGCGACGCTGTCGGTCACCGCCCGCGCCCGCCTCGACCGCCTGCGCGCGGTCTAAGCCGGGACCGTTTCTCCTAAGAGCCGGCGCGCTCCCACTCGCGCAGGATTTCGGCGTCGCCGCTGGTGCGCAGGCCGCTGCAGCCGCCGGTGAAGTAGACGCGCGAGGCCATGGCCACCTGGCCGCCGTCGGCGAAGACCTCGACGGTAGAGCCGTCGATGATGATGGTCAGCGAGTCCGAGTCGTCTTCGGCGAGGGTGGCGGTGGCGGGGGCGTCGTCGGCGTAGAGATCCTGAAACTTGGAGCAGCGCTTGAGGGTGAGCTCCTCGCCGGAGTGGGTCACGACCGCGGCCGGATCCCCGTCGGCGTCCAGTAGCTCCACCGTCAGGTGCGAGCCGGCCGGGACGTTGAGCAGGCCGACCCAGGAGCGCGCCCGGGAGGACTCGGCGACCGCGTCCGGCAGGCCCACCGCCGGGGTCTGGAAGAGCTTGCCGCCCTGCAGCGTGACGTGCCGCGGCAGGGAGAGCACGTTGGCCCAGCCTTCCTCGGTGAAGGAGGGGTGCGTGGTGGCATCGTCAGCGCGGCCCTGGCCGTTCATGAGGCCGAACAGGCGCGACTGCTCGAAGCGCTGCCGCTTGTCGACCGTGCCCGGCATGTAGTTCGTGGTACGCGGGCGGGTGAAGTCGTGCCCGAAGTCCAGCTGCTGAAAACCGGTGCGCACGGTAAACACGGTGCCCTCCAGGCGCCCGACCAGGTAGCCGGAGACCTCCCGGTCGCCGCGCTCGATGGTCACCAACAGCACGTCGTAGATGTGGTCGTCGACCTGGTCGCGCAGGCGGATGATGCGCGGCGAGACCACCGGCGGCAAGTCACCGCCGGCGCTCCAGCCGGACAGGCCGGTGTCGCCCGCGAAGGTCAGCGGGCCGGAAAAGGTCCAGGAGGTGCCGTCCTCGGAGTGGAGGATGACCGGCTGCGGGGCCTCCGTGGTGCCGGTCAGCGCCAGCATGATCCAGCCGGCGTGCCCCTCGTCGCGGTCGGCCTCGGCCCAGCCGGGCACGACGCAGGGGGAGCGGAAGCGGGAGAAATCGGTGGTGTCGGCGGCGACGGTGCCCACCCGCTGGATGGCCGCGTCCAGGGTGGAGGGGTCGTCGGAGACCTCGCAGATGCGGTCGAAGTCCTTGTCCTGGGCTAGGGCCACTGTGCTGCCCGTCGACGTCACGGAGGTGAAGTACAGGTTGACGCCGGCATCGACAGCCGCGACAGCGCCGGCCCGCAGGGTGATTTCGCCGCCGGCTGGGGCGAGCACGTCGTCGCACTCCAGCCAGTCGAAGGGCATCTCCTCGGAGAAGACGTGACCCCACCGGGCGCCCTGCCCGGGCTGCGCGCGGTACTGGAAGTACAGGTGCCAGGTCGTCCCGTCCAGCAGCGCGCCGGCGGGAGCGTCCAGGATCCCGCTTTCCGGAGCGAAGTGAAGCTCGGGATGATGAATGTGGATTGGCAAGAAAAACTCCTTAAAACTCAGACCAGCGAGCGGTAGATATCGACCGTGTGCTGCGCGATTGTCGCCCAGGAAAACTCCTCCACGGCGCGCTGCCGGCCGGCCTCGCCGTAGTGGCGGGCGCGGTCGGGGTCTGCCGCAAGGTCGTTGACTGCCTGGGCGATGTCCGCCTCGAAGGTGGCGGCGTCGGCGGCGTCGTAGGCCACCAGCGTACCCGTAACCCCGTCGCGCACGACTTCCGGAATGCCTCCCACGCGGGAGGCCACGACCGCGGTGCCGCACGCCATGGCCTCGAGGTTAACTATTCCCAGGGGCTCGTAGATGGACGGGCACACGAAAATGTCCGCCCCGGTGTAGACCTGCTGGACGCGGTCGTGGTCGAGCATCTCCTTGACCCAGAAAACCCCGTCGCGCTCGGCGCGCAGCGTGTCGACTAAGGCCTCGGTGCGCGCGGCGATCTCGGGGGTATCGGGGGCGCCGGCGCACAGCACCAGCTGGATGTCCGGGTCGAAGGAGCGGGCGGCGCGCAGCAGGTGCTCCACGCCCTTCTGGCGGGTAATCCGGCCGACGAAGGCGACCACCGGCCGCTGGCTGTCTACGCCCAGCTGTGCCAGGTAGTCGCCGTGGCGCGGCTGCCAGCGCTGCGTATCGATGCCGTTGAGCACCACGTGCACCTGGTCCGCGTCGATGCGCGGGTAGGCGTCCAGGATGGATTCCTTCATGCCGGCGGAGACGGCGATGACGGCGTCGGCGCATTCCATGGCGTTGCGTTCGGACCAGCTGGAGATGTCGTAGCCGCCGCCCAGCTGCTCGCGCTTCCACGGACGGTGCGGCTCCAAGGAATGGGCGGTGACCACGTGCGGGATGCCGTAGAGCAGGCCCGTCAGGTGGCCGCCCAGCCCGGAATACCACGTGTGCGAGTGCACCACGTCCAGGTTGTCGGCCGCGTGCGCCATCCGCAGGCCGGTCGACAGGGTCTTGAGGGCGGGGTTGGCGTCGGCCAGCGCGCTGTCGGGGCCGTGGGCAAAGACCCCGGCCTCGTCGCGGTCGGCGCCCATGCAGTGGACGTCGACGTCGATGATGTCGCGCATGAAGCGAGTCAGCTCGGCCACGTGGACCCCGGCGCCCCCGTAGACCTCGGGAGGGTATTCCTTGGAAAAGATTCCGGCTCTCATACCCTCCCAGAATAATGATTAATCCCGCGGCGCGCACCGAAGGTAAACAAGGGGTGAATACTACTCATTTCCGCTGCGTAGTTTCCCTCGTGCGGATAGGTTGGAGGTTGTGAGAAGCCAGCCTAACGTCCTTGCCATCGTTCTTGCCGGCGGAGAGGGCAAACGCCTCTTCCCGCTGACGGAAGACCGCGCCAAACCCGCCGTGCCCTTCGGCGGTTCCTACCGTCTCATCGATTTCGTCTTGTCTAATCTAGTCAACGCCCGCTTCTTGAAGATTGCGGTGCTGACCCAGTACAAGTCGCATTCGCTCGACCGCCACATCTCCCAGGCCTGGAACCTGTCCGGGCCCACGCCGCAGTACATCGCCTCCGTGCCGGCCCAGCAGCGGCGCGGCAAGCGCTGGTACAACGGCTCGGCCGACGCCATCGTCCAGTCGCTGAACCTCATCCACGACGAGAAGCCGGACTACGTCATCGTCTTCGGCGCCGACCACGTCTACCGCATGGACCCGGCTCAGATGGTCGACGAGCACATCGCGACCGGCCTGGACTGCTCCGTCGCCGGCATCCGCGTGCCCCGCTCCGAGGCCAGCGCCTTCGGCTGCATCCAGGCCGACGGCATGGGCACCATCACCGAATTCGTCGAGAAGCCGGCCGATCCGCCGTCCACCCCCGACGACCCGACGCAGACGTATGCCTCCATGGGCAACTACGTCTTCACCGCCCAGGCGCTTATCGATGCCCTCTTGGCCGACGAGGACGACTCCGAATCCGCGCACGACATGGGCGGCAACATCATCCCGTACTTCGTGGAGCGCGGCCAGGCCCACGTCTACGACTTCATGTCCAACCAGGTGCCCGGCTCCACCGAGCGCGACCACGGCTACTGGCGCGACGTGGGGACCATCGACTCCTTCTACGAGGCGCACATGGATCTCATCTCCGTGCACCCCATCTTCAACCTCTACAACCGGCACTGGCCCATCCACTCGACGGATGATTCCAACTTCCCGCCGGCGAAGTTCGTGCAAAACGGCATCGCGCAGTCGTCGATGGTGGCCCCGGGCTGCATCATCTCCGGCGGCACGGTGCGCAACTCGGTGCTGGCTTCTGACGTGCACGTCGCCGACGGCGCGACCGTCGAGGGCTCCGTGCTGCTGCCGGGCGTGCGCGTCGGCCGCGGGGCCGTGGTGCGCCGGGCCATCCTGGACAAAAACGTCGAGGTAGGCGAGGGAGCCATCGTCGGCGTCGACCCCGAGCGCGACGCGGAGCGCTTTCAGATTTCGGCCGGCGGCGTGGTCGTCGTCGGCAAGAACCAGCGCGTCTAGAGCTTCGTCACGAGCGTGACGCCGCCGCCCAGCGGCAGGCGGGTGACCACGGCGCCCTCGAGCTCGCGGATGGCGGCGTCGGCCTGGCGGGCGGACTGGGTGGCCCGGTCGGTGCGCGAGCTATCGCCCAGGGTCCCGTCCAGCAGGGCATTCGGCAGGACCAGGGTGCCGTGCGGGGACAGGAGGGGCCAGGCGGCATCGACCAGCGCGGGCAGATCCAGGCTGTGCACGTCGGCGTAGATGACCTGGTAGGACTCGCTGGCCAGGCGGCTCATCACGTCCAGCGGGCGGGACGGCAGGTAGCGCACGCGGCTCGGCGGGTAGCCGGCCTCGCGGAAGGAGGCCTTGGCCGCGGCCTGGTGCTCGGCCTCCGGGTCGATGCAGGTCAGCGACCCCGACTCGGAAAGGCCCTCCAAAACGTACAGGCCGACGACCGCCGCGGCCGGCGAAATGACAATAGCCTGGGCCTTCGGCGTGGCCGCATGCCCCGTGGAGGCGGCGGCGAGGGTGCTAATCAGCTGGCCCAACGACTCGTCCGGCAGCGGCAGGGAATACTCCTGCGCGTGGTCGCGGGCGTGCGCGAGCGCCTCCGAGGGCGCGGAAGTCGAGCCAATATAGGATTGCAGTGCGTCAAAAGCCGTAGTAGTCACAGGCTTCAGTCTAGGCATAACGCCCCACTTAGGTGGGGATAACGCCCCGAGTCGTGGGTGGCAAAACGGTTAACAGCAAATGTACAGCCCACCGTCTGGAGTTTGGAAGAAAGATGTAGCACAATACTTGTTATGGCAAAAGACTCTTCCTCGTCGAACACTGCCCCCGTGAGCACCGCTGCTTTCGATGCCGGGCAGGCAGCCATGCCATCCTGGGCCGACCTGGTGGCCGAGCACGCCGACAGCGTCTACCGCCTAGCCTACCGCCTGTCCGGTAACCAACACGACGCGGAGGATCTGACCCAAGAGACCTTCATGCGCGTGTTTAGGTCCCTGCACAACTACCAGCCCGGCACCTTCGAGGGCTGGCTGCACCGGATTACCACCAACCTTTTTCTGGACATGGTGCGCCACCGCGCGAAGATCCGCATGGAGGCCCTGCCCGAAGACTACGACCGCGTGCCGGGCAACGACATGACGCCCGAGCAGGCCTACACCGTGGCCAACCTAGACCCGGCCCTGCAGGCCGCGCTGGACTCGCTGAGCCCCGAGTTCCGCGTCGTTGTCGTGCTCTGCGACGTCGTGGGCATGAGCTACGACGAAATCGCCGAAACCCTGGGCGTCAAGATGGGCACGGTGCGCTCCCGCATCCACCGCGGCCGGTCCCAGCTGCGGGCGGCCATCGAGTCCGCCGCGGCTAACGATGCCGACGCTCGCCTCCTGCTTCCCACCAAGTCCTAGGAAAATTCCCTAGGCTGTTGTTAGGACTAGTACTTCGGGGCTGAAAGGAGGCCGCAGCTGTGCACCCGCATGTTTCGCGCTTTTCGGCGCTGGGCGCGGCCGGAGCGGCCAGCGCGTCTGGTGCGCTTGGTTCGGCTGGGATTGCGCGGGCCCGCAAGATCCGCGACAAGGCTAAGGCGCGGGCGCGCCGCATGGACACCATCGGGCACTTGGGCCCCGAGGCCGTCGTGGCCTTCGTCGATGGCGAGATGGAGCGCAAGGCAGCCCACCGCGTGCGCGTGCACCTGGTCCACTGCGCCGAGTGCCGCCGCGAGGTCCACGTGCAGCGCGGTGCGTCGGAATGGGTACGCATGTGCAACGTCGACCACCAGGTGCGCGCGCCGCATTCGCTGGTGGATAAGCTGACCAGCATCGCGAGCTCCGCGGTGGGACCGGGCCCGGACGCCTCCACGCCGGCCTACCGCCCCGAGCAGGATCTGTTTGACCGGCTGGAGATGATGGTGCGGGCGATCAGGCACAACCAGGGCCGCGGAGAAAGACTAGAGTAAGTCACGTGTTTTCGAATTTAGGCGTTACCGAGATCGTGGTGATCGTGCTGATCGCCGTCGTCGTCATCGGCCCGGAACGGCTGCCCGGGGTGCTTCAGGACGTGCGCGCCGCGATTTTCGCCGCGCGGCGGGCGATCAACAACGCCAAGGCCGAGCTCAACGGCGAGGTGGGGGAGTTCTCCAAGGAATTCGACGACCTGCGCGGGCCGCTCAACCAGGCCATGGAGTGGGGACGGCTCGGGCCCCGCGGCGTGCTGACCAAGGCGCTTTTCGACGGCGACGACAGCGCCTGGGACGACTTCAACCCGAAGAAATTCTTAGACGAACCGGCCGCGAAGGTCGAGCAGCGCGAGGAAAGCTACAGCCCGTACACCGACCAGCCGCGCGAGACCAACACCGCGGCAGCCGGGCAGGGCTTCGATTATTCGCAGATTTATGCTGCCGATGCCACCCCCACGCGGCAGGCTGAGCCACGGCAGGCCGAGCCACGGCAGGCCGAGCAGCAGCCGCAGGCGGAGACGCGGCAGGCCGAGCAGCCGTCGGGCTTTAGCTGGTCGGATATTAGCTAGCGCCTAGAGGCGCCTAGTGGCGGGTAACGCCCAGGCCGAGCGGTTTGCCGGCCAGGGAATCCTTGCGTACCGCGATCTTGTCCGCGATGGCGGCAACGGCCTGCGCTGCGGCCGAGTTCGGGGCCTGCTCGAGAATCGGTACGCCGGCATCGCCGCCGGTGCGCAGCGCCGGATCCAGCGGGATCTGGCCCAGCAGCGGGACTTCGTGGCCCAAAAGGGTGCTCAGCCGGTCGGCGACGATCTGGCCGCCGCCGCTGCCGAAGATATCCATCGTGGTGCCGTCCGGCATGACCATCGCGCCCATGTTCTCGATGACGCCGGCCACGCGCTGGCGCGTCTGCTGGGAGATGGAGCCGGCGCGCTCGGCGACCTCCGCGGCCGCAGCCTGCGGGGTGGTGACGATAAGCAACTCGGCGTTGGGGATGAGCTGGGCCACCGAGAGCGCGACATCGCCGGTGCCAGGTGGCAAATCCAGCAGCAGCACGTCCAGATCGCCCCAGAAGACGTCGACCAAGAACTGCTGGAGGGCGCGGTGGAGCATCGGCCCGCGCCACACGACGGGCGCGTTGCCCTCGACGAACTGCCCGATGGAGATGTGCTTAATATCGTGCGCGATGGGCGGCAGCAGCATCTCCTCGTCCAGCACGGTGGGGCCCGCGGTGGAGCCCAGCAGTCCGGGGACGGAGTGGCCGTAGATGTCGGCATCGATAATGCCCACCTTGAGGCCCTTGCGCTGCAGGGCGGAGGCCAGGTTGACGGTGACCGACGACTTGCCCACGCCGCCCTTGCCCGAGGCCACCGCGAAGACGCGGGTGGTCGAATCGGGCTTCGCGAACGGGATCTCCGGCTCGGCCTTGCCGCCGCGGAGCTTCTTCTTAAGCTCGAGGCGCTGCTCGTCGTTCATCGCGTCCAGCGTCACGCTGACGTCGCCGACGCCGTCGATGTCCTCCAACGCCGCCTGGGTGTTGGACTGGATGGTGTTTTTCATCGGGCAGCCGGCGATGGTCAGGTAGATTTCCACGGCGACGTCGTTGCCGTCGATGGCGATGGACTTGACCATTTCGAGTTCGGTAATCGGGCGCCCGATTTCGGGATCCTCTACGCGGGAGAGCGCGCTGCGGACAGCGGATTCGGTTAGTGCACTAGTCATATCATGAACCATCGTAGTAACCGGGCGGGGAAAAATACACGTCGGGGCACGCGGTGTAAGATGACAGGGAATTTCAACGTTGGGAGGAGACTCGATGCGTGTGCAAGCCGGTGCCGCCTGCCTCGTCGCCGCGGCGGTGGCCTTGAGCGGGTGCGCGGAGGCCGAACCCGGCAGCTCCGACGACCCGCGGGAGGACGCGGACATCCGCATCCTGGTGGATTCGCAGGACACGGAGGGGCAGGTCGTCGCCGAGATCTTCAAGCAGGCCTTCGCCCGCAACGACCGCAATGCCGAGCTGGTCGTCGAGGACAACACGGCCGGTTCCTCGCTGGTGGAAAAGATGGGCGAGGACGGCAATTTCTGGGCCGCCTGCACCGGCGACGCCCTCTTCGCCCTCGACCCCGACCGCGCCCGGGAGATGGAGCAGGACTTCAGCGCCGGCGAGGCCAGCCGGGACGAGGACCGCAACGGGCAAACCCACATCGCGATGATGGAATCGCTGCCCACCACGCTGACCACCGTCGACCCGTCCACCGCCCAGGGCTGCAGCGCGAGCCCCGCCAGCGAGCTGCCCCAGAACTACAGCCCCATCTTCACGAAGGGTCTTCTGGACCGGGAGGAAAAGGAGATGCTGGGATCGTTGTCGAAGTTCCTCATCGAGCAGGACATCGACGAGCTCGTCGAGGAAGTCGAGTCCGGCGACGGCGACATCGAGAAGGTCGTTTCCCGCTGGAGCCAGAACAGCGTCCCCGAAGGCGAGTTGGATGCCAACAGCGACTCGGATTCCTCCGAGGAATAGCGCCCCGGCCTGTGGATAACTCCGCGGTCTATGCGCCCGCATATATCTTGGGTCAGTTATCCACAGGCTGTCGCCGCGCGTGGTTGAGCGCGGCGGCGTCGGCTGCTGTTGTGGAGGCATGAACACAGAATTTGATCCAGACCGATTAGAACGCGCGCGGGCGTACTTCGGGGCGCGGGCGACGGGCATCGCCCTGCTTGAGGAGGTCCGCGGCGCCAGTACCGACGACCTCGTAAAGCACGCCGGGGCAACGCGCGCCGGCGCCGAAGAGCTGCTGGGAGTGCGCGACCTCTTTTTCGGGGCAACCCGCTACCGCGGCCGCCAACGCCGCGCCCTGGCCGCCGCCCGGCGGATTGGCCACGACCTGGCGGTGCTGCTGGTGATTGCGTACCACGTCGGGCGCGCCCGCAAACAGGACGACGCCTGGCGCATCTTCGAGGAGCTCGCGGGCATTGCGGCGGACGAGGAGGCGATGGGGCGCATCGCTCGCCGGAAGGTGCGCGAGGCCAACCCGAGCCCGACCCGCACGCCCGGCGTCGAGATGCGCCGCGGCAAGGACGGTCTGTGGTCGTGGAAGATTACCGCGGACTCGGCGTTCATCGCGGACCTGCACGCCAATATCGACTCGGTCGACGACGCCCGCGCCGCCCTGCTAGGCGGAGGCGGGGCGGCCACGCCGGCGACCACCAACGCGGTCATGGACATCAGCGATTTCGGCCGCCTGCTTAGCGATGCCTCCTCCGGCGCCGAAGACATCACCGTCCAGCTGACCAACGGCGCCGTCATCAGCGGCGCCGAGCTGGTGCGACGCAAGCTCAGCGAGTTCGGCTTCGTCGGTCTGGTGGACCCGGTGCGCGGGCCGGTGAACCTCTACCGCATCGAGCGCTTTGCCTCCGACAAGCAGCGGCGCTTGGCGCTGCTGGAAAACCCGGTCTGCGCCTGGCCGGACTGCCTGGTCGGCGGCGACGAATGCCAGATACACCACATGAGACCCTGGGAGCGGGGAGGGCCGACCAACATGGACAACCTGGTGACCTTGTGCCCGCACCACAACGGCGCGAACGATGACGAGGGGCGCGGTGGGCCGGCATCGCGGGGCAGGATGGCCCGGGTGCGCGGAAAGACGGTGTGGATACCGCCCCGGTAGGCCCGCCCAGAGATTAAAAAACCGACCCGCCGCCTCCCTAGTTGAGGGAGGGCAGCGGGCCGGCTAGCTGGCGTGCCTAGAGCGCGGTCTAGACGTCGAAGGCCTCATCGAGCAGGTTCTTCTGCTCGAGCTGGTGGACCTTGGACACGCCGGTGGCAGTCGAGGACTGCGCGCGGCGGGACACGCGGACCAGCTCCGGCATGTCCGGAATCAGCTCGCGCAGGTGCTCGTTGTAGAACGGCCACGGGCCCTGGTTGGCCGGCTCGTCCTGGACGAAACGCACCTGGGTGGCGTTCGGGTAGGACTCGAAGGCCTCACGCAGGCGGTTGAACGGGATCGGGTGCAGCATCTCGACGCGCACGATGGCGACGTCGTCGCGGCCGTCCTTCTCCCGCTTCTTCTCCAGGTCGTAGTAGATCTTGCCGGAGCAGAGCATGATGGTCTTGACCTTGTCTGGGTCGCCGACGACCTTGCCGTTGTGATCCACCTGGTTCGGGTCGTTGATGACCGAGCGGAAGGAGGTCACCTCGGTGAAGTCCTCCACGGCCGAGGTCGCCTGCTTGTTACGCAGCATGGACTTCGGGGTGAAGACGACCAGCGGGCGCTTCATCGTGCCGAGCGCCTGGCGGCGCAGCAGGTGGAAGTGGTTGGCCGGGGTGGTCGGCTGGGCCACGGTCATCGAGCCCTCGGCGCACAGCTGCAGGTAGCGCTCGATACGGGCGGAGGAGTGGTCCGGGCCCTGGCCCTCGTAGCCGTGCGGCAGCAGCAGCACGAGCGAGGAGGTCTGGCCCCACTTGGCCTCGCCGGAGGCGACGTACTCATCGATGATGGTCTGCGCGCCGTTGGCGAAGTCGCCGAACTGGGCCTCCCAGGCCACCAGGGCGTCCTGGTTGCCCAGGGAGTAGCCGTACTCGAAGCCCATGCCGGCGTACTCGGTCAGGGCGGAGTTGTAGATGAGGAACTTGCCGCCGTTGCCCTTGGCGTCGGCCAGGTGGTTGAGCGGGTTGTACTCCTCGCCGGTCTCCGGGTCGAACAGTACCGCGTGGCGCTGGGTGAAGGTACCGCGGCGGGTATCCTCACCGGCGATGCGGATGACCTTGCCGGAGTTAGCCAGCGAGCCGAAGGCAAGCAGCTCGCCCCAGGCCCAGTCGATGCCGCCTTCCTGAGCGGTCTTGGCGCGCTCCTTGGCCACCTTGGACACGCGCTTGTGCAGGTCGAAGCCCTCCGGCGGGTTGACGAAGGCCTGGCCCAGCTCGTTCATCTCCTCGGCGGTGATGGAGGTGTCCAGGCCGCGGGTCAGCTCCTGGGAGGAGGTGATGCCGGTCTGCTCCTGCGGGCCGGTCTTTTCGGCTTCCTTGACCTCGGTGAACACGGATTCCATCTGGTCGTGGAAGTCGCGGGCGGCGGCCTCGGCGTCCTCCGCCGAGAGGTCGCCACGACCGATAAGGTCCTCGGTGTAGGACTCGCGCACGCCCTTGTGGTCGTTGATGAGGTCGTAGAGGACCGGCTGGGTCATCGACGGGTCGTCGGCCTCGTTGTGGCCGCGCAGGCGGTAGCACAGCAGGTCGATGAAGACGTCCTTGCCGAACTGGCGGCGGTACTCGGTGGCCAGCTGGCCGACCCAGACGACGGCCTCCGGGTCGTCGCCGTTGACGTGGAAGACCGGGCAGTCGAAGCCCTTGGCCAGGTCGGTGGCGTAGTGGGTCGAGCGGCCGGAATCCGGGGTGGTGGTGAAGCCGATCTGGTTGTTGACCACGATGTGGATGGTGCCGCCGACGGTGTAGCCGCGCAGGTTGGACAGGTTGATGGTCTCCTGGACGACGCCCAGGCCGGTGAAGGAGGCATCGCCGTGCAGCATCAGCGGGACGACGGAGTAGCCCTCGTCGCCCTGGTCGATGATGTCCTGCTTGGCGCGGGCCATACCGACCAGCACCGGGTCCACGGCCTCCAGGTGGGACGGGTTGGCGGTCAGGGAGACCTTGATCTCGCCGTCGCCGAACATCTGGAGGTGCTCGCCGCTGGCGCCCAGGTGGTACTTGACGTCGCCGGAGCCGCCCAGCTGGCCGCCGCGGTAGTTGCCGTCGAACTCTTCGAAGAGCTCGGCCAACGGCTTGCCCACGATGTTGAACAGGACGTTCAGGCGGCCGCGGTGCGGCATGCCGATGACGACCTCGTCCAGGCCCTGGCCGGCGGCGGTGTCGATGATGGAGTCCATCAGCGGGATGAGGGACTCGGCGCCCTCCAGAGAGAAGCGCTTCTGGCCGACGTACTTGGTCTGCAGGAAGTTCTCGAAAGCCTCGGCGGCGTTGACCTTCTGCAGGATGTACTTCTGCTCGGCGTTGGTCGGCTTGGGCATGCCGTCCTCGAGGCGATCCTGCAGCCAGCTGCGCTCGTCGCGATCGAGGATGTGGGCGTACTCGGAGCCGACCTTCAGGGTGTAGGCCGAACGCAGGCGGGACAGGACCTCGCGCAGCGTCATGGATTCCTTGCCACCGAAACCGCCGACGTTGAAGGTGCGGTCCAGATCCCAAATGGTCAGGCCGTGGGTGGACATGTCCAGGTCGCGGTGATCCGGCGACGGCAGGCCCGGCTGGTGCCAGCCCAGCGGGTTGACGTCGGCCAGCAGGTGCCCGCGGGAGCGGTAAGCCTCGATTAGCTGCATGACGCGGGTGTTCTTGTCCACGCCGGAGTTCGGCACGTCCTGGGCCCAGCGGAACGGCTGGTAGGGAACGCCCATCTCGGCGAAGAGCTCGTCCCAGAACTTGTCGTCGACCAGCAGCTGGCCGATGGTGCGCAGGAACTCGCCGGACTCTGCACCCTGGATGACGCGGTGGTCGTAGGTGGAGGTCAGGGTGACCAGGCGGCCCACGCCCAGATCCGCCAGGCGGTCCGCGGAGGCGCCGGCAAACTCGGCCGGGTAGTCCATGGAGCCCACGCCGATGATGGAGCCGGAGCCCTTGGTCAGGCGGGCGATGGAGTGGCGCGTGCCGATGCCGCCCGGGTTCGTCAGGTTGATGGTCACGCCGGAGAAGTCGTCCATCGTCAGCTTGCCGTTGCGGGAACGGGTGACGATGTCCTCGTAGGCGTCGACGAACTCGGCAAAGCCCTTGTTTTCACATTCCTTGATGGCGGCGACGACCAGCGCGCGGGAGCCATCCTTCTGCGGCAGGTCGATGGCCAGGCCCAGGTTGATGTGCTCGGGCTGGACGACGGTCGGCTTGCCGTCGGAAACCTCGTAGCGCACGTTCATGGCCGGGTGGATCTGGGTGGCCTTGACTAGGGCGTAGCCGATGATGTGAGTAAAGGAGATCTTGCCACCGCGGGTGCGCTTGAGGTGGTCGTTGATCATGGAGCGGTTTTCCCACATGAGCTTGACCGGCATGTCGCGCACGGTGGTCGCGGTCGGGATCTCCAGCGACTCATCCATGTTCTTGGCGATGGCCTTGAAGGTACCCTTGAGCGGCTTCTGGCCCGGTTCGGGGGTAGCGCCGATGCGATCCAGGGGTGAGGTCGGGGCCTTTTCCTTAGCCGGGGTGTTGGCCTTGGTGGATTCCTTCTGGGCCTTCTTCACGCCCTTGGTGACCTCGGTCTCGCGGACGTTCTGCTTGGTCTTGGCAGTCGTGCCTTCAGATTCCTTGGCGGCCTTAGCCGGCTTGTTCTTCTGCGGCTTGGGCGACCCCGATTTGCCAGCGTCAGCCGACTTTTTAGGGGCGCCGTTGGCCTCGAAAAACTCCCGCCATTCCTTATCTACGGAGGATGGATCTTGGGAATACTGCTGGAACTGTTCGTCAATCAGCCACGCGTTCGGGCCGAATATATTCGACTTGCTCACGGCAGGTGCTCGCCTCTTTTCCTTTAGCTTTGTCGGGTAGTCACATCAACTTTAGTGGTAAACATCCACGGCGGGGGTAATGCCCCCAGCAAAGTGGTCCGCTCCCAATGATACGGGGCTATACCGCGCTGACAATCTCGCTTCTTAATTGGTGATAGCGGGCAGCGGATCGAGGTTGGCGCGGGCGTGATCGATGACCTGTCGGGCCAGCTTGCGGTTGGCCACCGAGCCCAACACCGCGCCGATTCCCAGCGGCATCAGCTTGGAGACCCACGCCCACTTGAAGCGCTTGGTGATCTGCTTGGCAAACAGTTTGCCCAGGCGGGCGTTCATCCCGGACAGGGTGGGGGCGGAAAAACGGGTAAGCGATGCCGCGCTCGACAGGCTGGCGCCCTGGCCCAGGTCGCCGACGATGGTGTCGACGATGGCCGAACCCTTCGAGCCGGTGAGCACCAGCAGCACCAGCGCGCGGCGCTGCTCCTCGTTGCTGACATCGATGCCCCGCAGGTGCGCGGAGGCCAGGATGTACCAGGCGGCGGCCTCCAGGAAGACCAACGAATCCGCCCCGATGGCGGCCGCGCCGGTGAAAAAGCCGACGCCCGGGACGGAGGCAGCCGCGCCGGCGCCCGCGCCCGTTCCGGTGGTGATGTTGCGGAAGTGCTTGTCGATAATCTCCTGGAGCTGTTCCGGCGTGGCGTTCGGGTTGCGCTTTTTAACCGACTCGACGTATTTGACGATGGTGCCGGCCTGGATCTTGACGGCCTTATCTAGACTTTTGAGTAGGGTGGCCGTCCATTTGTCGGCGTGGTCGGGGTCGATGTCGTAGCGTTCCAGGTTTGCCGCGGCTTCCTCTGGGGTGACGGTGTCGACGGCGCCGCCTTCTTCTTTGTCCTTCTTACCAATTCCAAACACGTTTCGTCTCCTCCGATAAATAGGTCCTATACCACTCTAGGGGAAAGAGCGGTGGGGCATCGTCAAGCGTGCGTAAGGTTGCGCAAACCCGACGCGAGCTTACTACGCTGGAATCCATGGGGCCCTGGGACGAGGAGTGGGAAGAAGAATCAGTCGCTGCCGCGCGCCGGCAAGCGGCGGCCGCCCATGCCCGCGCCGCCGCAGCCCAGGCGGCCGCCCATGCGCACCCCGGGGACGGGCTGACCATCCGGACCACGGCCGGGTGGGTCCACGGCAAGCGCGAGCATGACGACGACGGGCTCGACGTCAGCTCCTGGAAGGGCATCCCCTTCGGCAAGGACACCGCACGTACCGGGCGGTTTTGCGCCCCCGAGCCGGTGGAGGCCTGGGAGGGCGTGCGCGAATGCCGGGACTTCGGCCAGGTGGCGCCGCAGCCGACCTATTCCTGGACCGAGCGGGTCATCGGCAGCGAGGACTGCCTGAACCTAGACGTGGTGCGGCCCACGGGCACGCAGCGCTTGCCGGTGGTGGTCTACCTGCACGGCGGGTCTTTCATCATGGGCTCGTCGCACATGCTGATGCTGCGCGGTTTCCACCTGGCGCAGTCGATGAACGTCGTCTACGTCTCCCTCAACTTCCGGCTCGGCGCGTTGGGCTACCTGGATCTGCGCAGCCTGCCCGGCGAGTGCGTGGCCAACCCAGCGGTGCTGGACCAGCTGCTGGCGCTGGAATGGGTGCGGGACAATATCGCCCAGTTCGGCGGGGATCCGGACAACATCACGCTGATGGGCGAGTCGGCTGGGGCGGCCGCGGTGCTTACCCTCATGACGAGTCCGGCGGCCCACGGGCTTTTCCACAAGGCCATCGCCCAGTCGCCGCCCATCGGGCTGATTCATTCCCGCGCGCAGTCGACCCTGTGGGCGCGCGAGCTGGTCAAGCGTTTGGCCTTGCCGCGGGGAAGTGGCATCGAGGAGCTGCGCGCGGAGGAGTGGCCGGACCTGGTGCGTGCCGGGCAGTCGATGATGTGGCGCGCCGGGGAATTGCTGCACCTTAATTCCTGCTACGCGCCCACACTCGACGACGACGTTTTGCCCGTGCACCCGTTGGAGGCCTTCGAGAAGGGCACCCAGGCCGGCGTGCCGCTACTGGTGGGGACCAACTCGGGCGAGACCAGCTTCGCGAAGTACCTGTTCCAGCGGGAGGACTCCCGCGCCCGCGCCGGGCTGCGGGTGCTGCGCTCTTTCGACGAACACAACGCCGAGCAGGTCGTGGACGCCTACGGCCGGGCCGAAGGGCGGCGGGATTTCGCCGACTTGCTTTCCGATGCCCTCTTCTGGGCGCCCACCGTCCGCGCCGCCGGTGCTCACGCCCAGCGCTACCCGACGTGGATGTACCGCTTCGACTACACGCCGATGGCGCTGCGGTGGCTGGGGCTCGGCGCGGTGCATTCGCTGGAGCTGGCCAACGTCTTCGGGGATCCGAATTCTTCGCGAATGTCGCTGGTGACCAAGCTGGGTAACGGGGACGCGGGGGAGTCGATGACCCAGTTGATGCAGGAACACTGGGCGCGGTTCATCTGGGAGTCGGAGCCTGCACCCAGCTGGCCGCGCTACCGGGTGGACGGCGGGGAAGAATCCGAGTTGCGCGCGACCCAGGTTTTCGACATCCCGCCGCGCGTGGACCACGACCCCAAGGCCGAGCAGCGCCGCGCCTGGGAGGACTATTCCATGCTGGAGTGGGGTGCGGGCCGCCCGGAGCTTCTGGCGGAACTGGGTTTCATCACGAGCGAACCCGATTAGCGGTAGGCTAGGGCCGGTGCACCACTGCCTAAACACAAGGACGGATTGCTGACCATGAGCTTTTTTGAAGATATTGCAATTGCCTTGGACGCCGAAGGAATTGAATCCCGGGTCAACGACGACGTCTTGTTCGTCCCGATTACCGCGGAGTTGGAGATCCAGTTCGTGGAGATTGACCCGCTGCTGCCCGCTGCCAACGTCTACATCGCTGCCGCGGACGTCGACGAGGATGACGAGAACTTCGAGGCAGTGCTGGTCTCGGTGGCGTTTTCCGTCGAGGACGCGACCGAGGCGGTCGCCCGCCACATCGCCACCGACCAAGTGGTTACGGTCCTGCGGGATCTCATCGAGGGCACCGACGAGCGGATTTCCGACCTGGAATTCGAGCAGGACTCCTTCAACCCGAACCTGGTCGTCGCCGAGGTGGGCGAGGACTCCGAGCTCCGCGTGCTCGTGGAGACGGTAGACGGAATCCCGCAGGCGATCGTGCGTTTCCTGGCCTTCGACTTCGACGAGGACGAACTCGACGCCGCCGAGGACGAGGCCATCTCGGAGGCCTGGGACCAGGGCGAGGCCGAGGGCATCGTGGAAGAGGACCGGATCGCGCTCTTCGAGAGCGGGGAGCTGGCCGAGGGCGCGCCGATCATCGAGGTGCCAGCCGAGACCCTGGAGCTGGGGACCTACACGGACTTCGACCGCCTCTTCGACGTGCTGGGCTTGGTCTCCGAGCAGGCGCTTGACTGGGAGGCCCAGCTGGTCTCCTTCGACGCGGGCGAATTCGATGAGCCGGATGTCTACGACATCTTCGGCGAGGACGTCGACGATGCCGATTTCGCCGACTACGAGGACACCACCGGCGAGGACTAATGGCCTGGCGAAAGGTTGTCGTCGGCGCGGCCACCGCGCTGCTCATCGCCGTATGGGCCGCCGGTGTCGTCCACCCCTCTAGCCTGTTGGCGAAGGGGGTGTGCGCGTCCACCCCGGCGATTTTGATGTGGCTGGGGGCGCTGTTAGCCACGCTCCTGCTGCTGGCGGCCCAGCTCGACGAACTGCCGGGAAGAGTAATGTGGCTGTTTCCCTGCGGGGTGGCGGTCAACGTGGCTGTCGGCCTGCTGTTTCGGGCCTGGGAGCTGCCGTTTTATTTCGACAGTATTGGAACCGGCATCGCGGCCATCGCGGGCGGGCCGCTGCTGGGCATGGCCACGGGTGCGGCTAGCGGCGCGGTGATGGCGCTGGGGGCGCCGGCTCACCTGGCATTCGCCTCTGTGGGCGCGCTGACCGGGCTGCTCTTCGGCGCGGCGGCAAAGCGCGGGTGGTGCGCCTCGGTCTTGCGCATCCTGGGCGCCGGGTGGGTCATCGGCTTGGCTACCGGGCTGGCCTCGTGCCCGCCCCGGCTGTGGCCAGAGCCCGAGACCAGCGCGGCGGGGCTGAGCCGTCTGACGGACTTTTTCTTCCTGCTGTCGCGCAATCTCGAGTTTTCTACCGTCATGCAGGTGCTGACCTCGGACACCATCGACAAGATCTTCTGCCTGCTCCTGGCCGGGGTGGCGCTTCGCACCCTGCCCGAGCGCCTGCAGCTGCGCTTGAGCTACTGCGGCAACGTGGAGCACTTCGGCGGGCTGTTGCGCTCGCCGGATGAGGCGGCGCTGGCCCGCAAGCAGATGCGCGCCTACCAGCGGCGCGCCCTGCAGACCGGCCGCTAGCCGGCCGCTAACCAGCCGCTAACCGGGCGCTCGGCGGGCACTAACCGAAGGCTGAACCATCGGCCGGTTAGGCGGCCTGGTCGAAGCCGGCGAACAGTGAGATGGGGGAATGGACCGGGCGGAAGTCGCGGTCGACCAGCCAGATGAAGGTGTGGGCGGTGCCGGAGCTGAGCTCGTGGACGGCATCGATAAGCTCTTTGTCGATGACGGCGCGGACCCAGGCCTCCGGGGTGGTGCTGTCGACGAAGTCGCCGCCGGCGTGGGTAAAGCGGAGGGAGACCACGTAGGCGGGCTCGCGCTCGGCGCCGTAGCCTTTCGCCCGGGCCTTGGCGCGGGGGCCGACGCGGTGGCGGGTGATGGCCACGTTGAGCCCGGGGCTGCCGGCTACGGGTGGCAGGGAGACCGAGGGCGGGCGCCAGTTGGCCAGCGGCCGCGCCAGCGAGCGCGGGTGGCGCATGATGCTGGTCAGCGCCCGGGCTTCCTCCCAGGCGGTGAACTGGATTTCGGAGGCCAAGCGGCTAGGGGAGACGGTCGAGGTGGCGGTGGGCTGGGGGTGGTAGTTCGTGTTCTTCATGCCGGAAACGTTAGCGGCCCGCCGGGACACAGCCGCGCGGAAATAGAACGCGTGTGCGAACTGGTCTGGCGGATTTGGGGCCACCGGCTAAGCTAGGGATTTGCCATGTCAGATACCGAGCCAGAGTCCCCGCAGTCCAGCCCAGCCACCCCGGCCATTCCCCAGCAGATCTGGGTGCTGGTGGCCGCTGCCTTCATCATCGCGCTGGGCTACGGGCTGATCGCGCCGCTGCTGCCGCAGTTCGTGGTGAGCTTCGACGTCTCGATGGCCGCGGCGGGCCTGGTCGTGTCGATCTTTTCCGCCTCCCGGCTGCTCTTCGCCCCGGCCTCGGGCTACCTGATCAACCGGATTGGCTCCCGGCGGATCTATCTGACGGGCCTTTTGACCGTGGCGGTGATGACGGGCTTGGTCTCGCTGGCCCAGGCTTATTGGCACATCATCGCGCTGCGCTTTCTGGCCGGAATTGGCTCGACGATGTTCACGGTCTCGGCCATGGGGCTCATTGTCAGCCTGTCGCCGGCGCAGATCCGCGGCCGGTGCTCGGCGTTGTACGGGACTGCGTTCCTGCTGGGCAATATCGCCGGGCCGCTGTTGGGCGCCGGGTTGGCGTTTTTGGGCTTCCGCTGGCCGTTTTTCATCTACGGCCTGGGTGTGGCGCTGGCTGCCGGGGTGGTCTGGTGGCTGATGCCGCGCTCGGCGGGAGGGGCCACCGCACAGTCCAGCCTGCCGCCGATGAAGCTTTCGCAGGCCTGGCAGGACACCGCCTTCCGGGCCGCGCTGACCTCCAGCTTCGCCCACGGCTGGGTGAATATGGGGGTGCGCGTGTCGGTCATCCCGCTCTTTGCCGCCGCGGTTTTTGCCAACAGCTCCGCCGCCGCGGGCTACGCGCTGGCGGCGTTTGCCGCCGGCAACGCCGTGGTCCTGCAGTTCTCCGGCCGCTGGGCGGATACCTTTGGCCGCCGCCCGATGATCCTGGTTGGCCTGTGCGGTTCGGCCGTTTTTACCTGGCTGCTGGGGCACGCGGACTCGCTGCCCCTGCTGATTGGGTTCTCGGTGTTGACCGGCGCCGCGGCCGGGTTCATCAACCCCGCCCAGCAGGCCACGCTGGCCGACATCATCGGTTCTGAGCGCTCCGGCGGGCAGGTGCTCTCCAGCTTCCAGATGGCCATGGATTTGGGCTCCATCTTCGGGCCCGTCGTGGTGGGCGCGCTGGCGGATATCTACGGCTTTAAGACCGCCTTCGCGGTCAGCGGGGCGGTGGCGCTTATGGGCGTTGTCGCGTGGGCTTTCTCCCGCGAGCCGCTGCCTGCCACCCCGGCCAAGCTGCGGGTTATCCCGCGCCTGATCGGGGGACCGCGGCGGCCGCGGAGGCATCGTTAGCCTAGGCGCTACCGTGCGGGACGATGACGGCGCGGCCGGAGACCTGGCCCGCCTGCAGCTTGCGGTAGGCCTCGAGTCCCTCGCTGAGCGGGTAGGTGGTGTACATCGGCTCGAGGTAGCCGTCGCGGAAGAGTTCGACCAGCTCGTGCAGCTCGGGCAGGGTGCCCCAGTAGGTGGAAATCAGCTCGGTCTCGCGCGGCGAGGTCAGCCAGGCGAACTCGTAGGGCGAGCCGTTGCCCAGGCCGACGACGGTCACGCGGCTGTCCGGCCCGACGGTGGCCATGGCCGTCGATACCGTCTGGCCCAGGCCGACGAAGTCGAAAGCGGCGTCAATGCCCCGGCCACCCGTGGCGGCCAGGATGTTGTCCACAACGTCGTCGTCGGAGGCGACGGTAACAGCGCCCAGGCGCTCGGCCTCCTTGAGGGCGGATTCCTTGGTGTCGGTGGCGATGATGGTCGCGCTCGTCATGGCCTTAAGGATCTGGATGCCCAGCAGGCCCAGCCCGCCCAGGCCGATGACCAGGACGTACTGGCCGCCCTGGTTGAGCGTCGGCAGGGCCTTCTTGATGGCGTGGTAGGGGGTCAGGCCGGCGTCGGCGAGGGCGGAGGCGGCGATGGGGTCGGCATCGCCCAGCGGGACCAGGTTGCGCGCCGGGACGGTGACGTACTCGGCCATGCCGCCGTCGCGGCCTAGGCCAATGCCGGCGGGGGTATTGGCGGCGCGGTTGCGGCACTGGAGCATATCGCCGCGCACGCACATGGAGCAGCGGCCGCACCCCAGCGGGCCGTAGACCAGGTAGGCGTCGCCCTTCGCGAAGCCCTCCACGGCGGAGCCGACCTCTTCGACCCAGCCGGTGACCTCGTGGCCCAGGGTGAATTCGCGGTGGTAGACGGCGGGGGAGGACTCGCCGAATTCGTCGAAGATGGCGACATCGGAGTGGCAGGCGCCGGAGCCGGCGACCTTCAGCAGGACCTCCGTGGGTGCCGGGGTGGGGCGTTCGATGTCTTTGAGCTCGGGGAAAGTGTGCAGGCCGATGTGGCGGATTGCCTTCATGGTGGTCATGTATTTCTCCGTGTTTTCTACCGAAAGGTGCGGGTGTGCGTGGTGCGGATAGGGGACGGGGACGCCGCCCAGTCTAGTAATTGGGAACCTACTGGACATTGAAAGTGTTCTAGGTTACATTTAGTGCTACTCGCGTCTGGCTGTCGCGCGGGCATCACAGACCTCACCCCGGTTGCCCAAAACCCGGGAGGGCCGTATGCCCCCTTTTGGCGTGCGCGCTTCTCGTGGCTTTTCGGGCCCCGCCGAAACCCCGATCGACCAGGAGTAAGCAGTGACTACTCAATCCCAACCGCCCGCCGACGAGCGGGTCGAAGCCGCCCCCTTGCCGCGGGTGGACGGCAAGTGGCGCCTGTTCGTCTACAGCGCCATCGGCGCCTTCGTCTTTTTCTTCCCCGTCACCTACGACGGAAAGCAGTCCATCCCGCTGGATCACCTGGTGACCATCATCCAGCAGTACCTGCCCGGGGTCGTGCCGTGGATCATCCTGGCGCTGGCCGCCTACGGCACGTGGCGCTCCATTGCCAACAAGAACTGGGAGCAGGGCCCGCTCCAGGCGGTCTTCACCGTGCTCAACGTCGTGGGGCTGGTGGTCAGCTTCCTGATGGTCATCGACAAGCTACCGTGGGTTTTGGGCGAGGAGGATCTGGTCCCGTTCCTGTGGAATAAGATCGCGGTCCAGGTCGGGCTGATCGTTCCTATCGGCGGGGCGTTTTTGGCCCTGCTCATCGGCTACGGTCTGCTGGAATTCGTCGGGGTGCTCATGCAGCCCATCATGCGCCCGCTGTGGAAGACCCCGGGGCGCTCGGCTATCGATGCCGTCGCGTCCTTCGTCGGCTCTTATTCCCTGGGCATCCTCATTACCGACCGCGTCTACCAAAGCGGCGGCTACACCGCGCGCGAGGCCTCGATCGTGGCCACGGGCTTTTCGACGGTCTCGGCCGCCTTCATGGTCATCGTCGCCAAGTCGCTGGACATCATGAATATCTGGGGCATCTATTTCACCGTCACCCTGGTGGTGACGTTCCTGGTCACCGCGGTGACCGTGCGCATTCCGCCGCTGCGCACCATCCCGGACGAGTATTACCACTCCGCCGAACCGGACCCGGAGCGCACCGTGCAGGGCAACCGCTTTCGCGAAGCCTGGCGCGAGGCCCTGCAGGCGCTGGCGACGGCCCCGTCGCTGCGCAAGGGCATCGGCGAAAACTTCCTGGACGGGCTGAAGCTGTCGGGGGCCATCGTGCCCTCCATCATGTCCGTCGGGCTCATCGGCCTGCTGCTGGCCCGGTTCACCCCGGTCTTCGAGTGGATTGGCTACCTGTTCTACCCGTTCGCTTGGATCGTGCGGCTGCCGGAGCCGGTGCTGGCCGGCAAGGCCTCGGCGATGGGAGTGGCGGAGATGTTCCTGCCGGCCACCGCGGTGGCGGACTCGTCCAGCCTGGTGCTGAAGTTCGTGATCGGGGTGGTCTCGGTCTCGGCGATTATCTTCTTCTCGGCGCTGGTGCCCTGCATCCTGGCGACCAAGATCCCGATCAAGCTCTGGCACATGCTGGCCATCTGGTTCGAGCGGGTGGCCCTGACCATCGTGCTGGCCACGCCCATCGCCTACGTGCTCTTCGAGATCTTAGGGCTCGGGACTTAAAGCCTGGGGCTTAAAGTCGGGGGACTTTAAGCGTGGGCGGACGCGTGGGCGGACGCGTGGGTGGCCACGATATCGGCGATGAGCCGGGCCGCCAGCTTGGCCGTCCGGTCGTCGACGTCGAAGTCGGGGTTGAGCTCCACGACGTCGACCAGGCGCAGCTTGCCGGTGGCCGCCACGGCCAGTGCCATCGCGCGGATTGTGGCGAAGTCCACGCCCAACGATGCCGGGGCGGACACGCCCGGCGCGGCGGCGGCTGGCAGGACGTCGAGGTCGATGGACAGGTGGATGGCCGGCTGGTTCTGTACAGACTTGGCCACCAGGCCGGCGGCCTGGGAGGGGCTGAGATCCACCAGGTCCTCGTCGAGGACGGTCTCCACGCCGAGCTCGTCAGCGGTGTTGAACAGCACCGCGGTGTTGTTGGCCTCGGAGATGCCGAAGACGGAGTAGTCGAAGGCGGCCGGTTGGTCGGGGCAAGCGTTCTGGACGAACTCGGCGATCTGCTTGAACGGCGTGCCGGAGGTGGCCCGGTCGGCGGTGCGCAGGTCGAAGTGGGCGTCGAGGTTGACGATCTTCAGCGGCTGCTCGCCATTGCCGCGGAAGGCGCCGCAGTGGGTGGCAAACGCCGTTTCGTGCCCGCCGCCCAGCACCACGGCGAGGTTGCCGTTGCCGACGATCTCGCCGACCCGGCGGGAGAGCTCGGCCTGGGAGCCTTCCAGGTCGTCGCCCTGGGTGGTGACGGTGCCGGCGTCGAAGCGGGGGAAGGAGTCGTGGACGGCCAGGCCGCCCAGGGCGGAGCGCAGCGCGGCCGGGCCGGCGGCGGCTCCCTGGCGGCCGCCGTTGCGCAGCACGCCTTCGTCGGAGGCGTAACCGATGAGCACGGCGGCATCGTGGGTAGTGCCGGAGACATCGGCCGGCAGGGGCCGGACGACGCTGTGCCAGCGGGCGTGTTCGGGGCCGGGGCCGTCGTCGCGGCCGGTCCATTCGGGGGCGGGGGCAAAGAGCGGTTGGTCGCTGATGGTGTTCATAGTCTTCCACTGTAGGCGCTTTGTACCGCGAGTTTGCGGGGGAATTTCCTACAATTGTCGCGTGAGAAAGATTCAGGTGCCCGCCGCCCACAATGCCCTGCGGATTCTGTCGCTGTTGTCTACCATCGACGTGCCGATTTCGGCCGCGCGTATCCGCAGCGAACTGGATCTGCCGCGGTCGAGCACCTACCACCTGCTCAACGAGCTGGTGGAGTCGGGCTTCGTGGTGCACCTGCCGGAGAACCAGACCTACGGGCTGGGGCTGGCGGCCTACGCGATGGCCTCGGCGTATACGACGCAGCAGCCCTTGGTGCGGATGAGCCACCGCTACGTCGAGCAGGCGGCGAACCTGGCGGGCGGGTCCGGACACCTATCCCGGCTGGCGGGCTCGGAGGTGGTTTACCTGCACGAGGTCCGCAGCCCCGGGGCGGTCTCCCTGGTCACGGAGGTGGGTGTGCGCTTGCAGGCGCTGCGCTCGGCCTCCGGCCGGGTCATGCTGGCCTACCTGCCGGAGGCCGAGGCGCGTGCCACCTTCGCCACCGCGGGGCAGGAGGGTAGCCTGCGGCAGTTCCGCGAGCGCCTGGCCCAGGTGCGCGAGCGCGGCTGGGAGGAGGAGACGGAGGAGATCTCGCGCGGTCAGGCATCGTTGGCCGTGCCGGTGCTGGATCACTTGGCGCGCCCGGCTGCCAGCCTGGCGGTGACCTTCGGGGTGGGCCGGCTGGGCGATGCCACCCGCGCGGCCGTCCTCGACCACCTGCAGTCCTCTGCCCGTCAGATAGCGGCGCGGATGTACGGCTCCCGGTAGCGAGGGCAAAGGCCACCGCCCACGGGGCACCGGCCAAAGAGAGGTACAACATTTTCAGCCAAACGTGTGGTAAATGACACAAATTGGGGTTAGTGTCTGGAAGTAGCGTTCCGCGGTGCACAAGGCTGGGGGACGGGCCAGGCTACGAGAAGGAGACAACTGACCATGGCTGAATTTAAGGCTGACAAGACCGCTTTCGCGGGCGGAGATAGCAGAGGTATCAGGGAAGTGGAAGTAGGGATCGGCGGGCTGAGTATCGCCGAGGTCGTGGCGGTGGCCCGCCACGGCGCACGCGTGACGGTGGCCCCGGACGCGCGGGAAGAGGTGGCGGCCACCCGGCAGCGGGTCGAAGACCTGGCCGCCGCGGAGACGCCGGTCTACGGGATTTCCACCGGCTTCGGCGCGCTGGCCCGCCGGCATATCCCCGCCGAAAAGCGCGCCCAGCTGCAGCTGTCCCTGGTGCGCTCCCACGCGGCCGGCTCGGGGCCGGAGGTGGAAGAAGAGGTCATCCGCGCGCTGATGCTGCTGCGCCTGTCCACGCTGTGCACGGGGCGCACCGGCGTGCGGCCGGTGGTGGTGGACACTTACGCGGCGGCGCTGAACGCCGGGATCGTGCCGGTGGTCTACGAGTACGGCTCGCTGGGCTGCTCCGGCGACCTGGCCCCGCTGGCGCACTGCGCCCTGGCGCTGCTGGGCGAGGGCGAGGTCCGCGTGGAGGGCAAGCGGCAGCCGGCGGCCGAGGCCCTGGAGCGCGCCGGGATCCAGCCGCTGCGGCTGCGGGAGAAGGAGGGCCTGGCGCTGATCAACGGCACCGACGGCATGCTGGGACAGCTGTGCCTGGCCATCGCGGACCTGGAGGCGCTGGCCCGGCAGGCGGATATCGCGACCGCGCTGACGCTGGAGGGCCTGCAGGGCAGCCTGGACGTCTTCGCGGACGACCTGCAGCAGTTGCGCCCGCACCCCGGGCAGGCCGCCGCCGCGGCGAATATCCGTGCGTTGGCCGCCGGATCGGAGAACCTGTCCCAGGCCCACGACGAGTTCGCGCAGTCGCACGTCCAGGACGCCTACTCGGTGCGCTGCGCCCCGCAGGTGGCCGGCGGCTTCCGGGACACGCTGGAGCACGCCCGTCAGGTGGCCGTCAACGAGCTGGCCGCGGCGGTGGACAACCCGGTCGTGGCCCTGGACGGCCGGGTGGTCTCCAACGGCAATTTCCACGGCGCGCCCGTGGCTTATGTGCTCGACTTTTTGGCGATCGTGGTCGCGGATCTCGCCTCCATCTCGGAGCGGCGCACGGACCGCTTTTTGGACGTGGCCCGCAACCGCGGCCTGCCCGCGTTCGTCGCGGACGATCCGGGAGTGGACTCCGGCCATATGATCGCGCAGTACACGCAGGCCGGCATCGTCAGCGAGCTGAAGCGCCTGGCAGCCCCGGCGTCGGCGGATTCCATCCCGTCGTCGGCCATGCAGGAAGACCACGTCTCCATGGGGTGGTCGGCGGCGCGCAAGCTGCGGCGCGGCATCGACGGCGCGCAGCGCGTGGTGGCGATTGAGATCCTGACTGCGGCCCGTGGCATCGACCTGCGGGGGGCCACCCCCGGCGCCGGCGTGGCCGCGGTGGTGGCAGCGCTCCGGGAACGGGTCCCGGGGGTGGGGCCGGACCGCTACCTGGCCCCGGAAATCGCCGCTGCGGTGCAGATGGTGCGGGACGGCACCTTCCTGCGGGCGGCCGAATCCGCGGTCGGCCAGCTGCAATAAACCGGCGTGCACCAGCGAAATCCCGTATCTGAGACAGCTAGGTCCTCAGGTGCGGGACTTTTTAGTATGACGCGGGTTACTTTTGTTGCACGGCACGCGGTGGCGCACAATCCCACATGTGGTTGCTCCACCTCCGTGCATGCGCGTGGTGCCGCCCACCGACTTCAGGGGTAATCGGGGAGACAGCCCCGGGAAACCGGTCCCCAACGCCCCGGGGAAGGCGGGGCGGCATCGGCAAGCGCGTGCTGACCTGCCGCCGGAATGATGAGGAAGGAATACTAAATGTCGGAAGCTCGTGAAGTCCGCGCCCCGCGCGGGACCGAAATTAGCGCCAAGTCCTGGGCCACCGAGGCCCCGCTGCGCATGTTGATGAACAACCTGGACCCGGAGGTGGCCGAGCGCCCCGAGGACCTGGTGGTCTACGGCGGCACTGGCAAGGCCGCCCGCAGCTGGGAGGCCTTCGACGCCATCGTGGACACGCTGCGCGACCTCGAGGCGGACGAGACCCTCCTGGTGCAGTCCGGCAAGCCGGTCGGCGTGTTCAAGACCAACGAGTGGGCCCCGCGCGTGCTGATCGCCAACTCCAACCTGGTCGGCGACTGGGCTAACTGGGAGCACTTCCGCGAGCTAGAGGCCGAAGGCCTGATGATGTACGGCCAGATGACCGCCGGGTCCTGGATCTACATCGCCACCCAGGGCATCCTGCAGGGCACCTACGAGACCTTCGCGGCCGTGGCCCGCAAGCGCTTCGACGGCACGCTCGCCGGGACCCTTACCCTGACCGGTGGCTGCGGCGGCATGGGCGGCGCCCAGCCGTTGGCCGTGACCTTGAACGGCGGCGTGTGCCTCATCGTCGACGTGGACGAGACCCGCCTGAAGCGCCGCCAGTCCAAGCGCTACCTGGACGAGGTCGTCACCGACCTGGACGAGGCCCTCAAGCTGGCCCTGGCCGCCAAGGAAGAAAAGCGCGCCCTGTCCGTGGGTCTGGTGGGCAACGCCGCGGACGTCTTCCCGGAGATCCTGCGCCGCCAGCAGGCGGGCGAGCTGACCGTGGACGTGGTCACCGACCAGACCTCGGCGCACGATCCGCTCAGCTACCTGCCGACCGAAATCACCGTCTCCGACTGGCACACCGAAGCCCAGTCCGACCCGACCACCTTCACCAAGAAGTCCCGCGAGTCCATGGCCCGCCAGGTCCAGGCCATGGTCGAATTCCAGGACGCCGGCGCCGAGGTCTTCGACTACGGCAACTCCATCCGCGACGAGGCCCGCCACGCCGGCTACACCCGCGCCTTCGAGTTCCCGGGCTTCGTTCCGGCCTATATCCGCCCGCTGTTCTGCGAGGGCCTGGGCCCGTTCCGCTGGGCCGCGCTGTCCGGCGACCCGGAAGACATCAAGGTCACCGACCAGGCGCTCAAGGAGCTCTTCCCGGACAACGAGCACCTGCACAACTGGCTGGACGCCGCCGAGGAATACGTCGAGTTCGAGGGCCTGCCGGCGCGCATCTGCTGGCTGGGCTACAACGAGCGCCACAAGGCCGGCCTGCGGTTCAACGAGCTGGTCGCCGAGGGCAAGATCTCCGCCCCGATCGTTATCGGCCGCGACCACCTCGACTCCGGCTCCGTGGCCTCGCCGTACCGCGAGACCGAGGCTATGCTGGACGGCACCGACGCCGTGGCCGACTGGCCGCTGCTCAACGCGATGACCGCGGTGTCCTCCGGGGCGACCTGGGTCTCCATCCACCACGGCGGCGGCGTCGGGATGGGCCGCTCCATCCACGCCGGGCAGGTCAGCGTGGCCGACGGCACCGAGCTGGCCGCCGCCAAGCTGCGCTCGGTGCTGACCAACGACCCGGGCATGGGCGTTATCCGCCACGTGGACGCGGGCTACACTCGGGCCCACGACGTCGCCGAAGAGCGCGGCGTGCGCATCCCGATGGAGTTTCAGGCCCGCGACTAAAACGACCAAGCACCGTTTGCCCCCTCGACCCAGCCCGCTGCAGAAAGGCAGGACGCATGACCAAGGTATTTCGCAACATTTCCGAGCTCCGCACGGTGGCCGAAGCCGGCACCATCACTGATGCCGCGCTGGTAGCTGACGACGCCGGCACCATAGCCTGGGCCGGCCCCGCCGCCGAGCTGCTCGGGAAGTACGCAGACGCCGAGACCGTCGACTTGGGCGGGCGCGCCGTCCTGCCCGGCTGGGTGGACTCCCACACGCACATGGTCTTCGACGGCAACCGCGCCGAGGAATTCGAGGCCCGGATGGCCGGCGGCGACTACGCGGCCGGCGGAATCGCGGTGACCATGCAGGCCACGCGCTCGGCCGGCGCGGAGCGGCTGAGCCAGCTGGTGCGCGAGCGCGTGGCCGCCGGGCACGCGGGCGGAACCACCACCTTTGAGACCAAGACCGGCTATGGCCTGGACGTGGACTCCGAGGTCGAGGCCGCCCGGGTGGCCAGCCAGTACGTGGACGAGGTGACCTTCCTCGGCGCGCACCTGGTGCCGCCGGGGCAGGAGGCCGAGGCCTACGTCGAGCAGGTCGTCGGGCCGATGCTGGACAAGGCCGCGCCCTATTGCGGCTGGATCGACGTCTTCTGCGAGCGCGGCGCCTTCAACGAGGAGCAATCCCGCCGCGTCTTGGAGGCCGGCCGCGCCGCGGGGCTGGGGCTGCGCGTGCACGGCAACCAGCTGGGCGAGGGCCCGGGCGTGGCGCTGGCCGTCGAGCTCGGTGCCGCCTCCGTCGACCACGTCAACTACTTAAGCGACGAGGACATCGCGCGCCTGGCGGATTCGGAGACCGTGGCGACCATGCTGCCGGCCTGCGATCTGTCCACCAGGCAGCCGCTCGCGCCGGGCCGCACGCTCATCGATGCCGGCGTGACAGTCGCGATCGCCTCCAACCTGAACCCGGGCACGAGCTATACCTCCTCGATGAATTTCTGCGTGACCACGGCGGTGCTCCAGCAGCACCTGAGCCTGGACGAGGCCATCGCCGCGGCCACCCTGGGCGGGGCGAAGGCGCTGCGCCGCCACGCCGTCGACGGCGGCAAGGACGCAGCCGGGCGCCCGGCCAAGGGCCAGCTGGTGGTCGGCGCGGCCGCAGATCTGCACGTGTTGACCGCGGAAAACGCCATTAACTTGGCGTACCGACCGGGCATGCCGGCCACGTGGCGCACCTACGTGGCCGGGGAATTGGTCGCCGAGAACAGTTAGCCGGCCGGGCCCCAACGCGCCGGGGCTAGTCCCAATGGTGTTTGCCCGCCCATTAGCGTAATGTTGGGCGGGCAATGAGCATTACCGATAACGCCACCGGCGGCGTCAACGAGCCGGAAGAATTTTCTCAACAGTCGGAATCTCAGGACAACGCGCAAGGTGTGGCAGCAGAAGCTGCGGAGAACACCGGGGCTGCGCAAGCTTCTGAGGGCGCCGGCGCCGAATCCCAGGATTCGGCCAATGACAACTCCCAGGGGTTTGACGGCCTAGGCCTGCCAAGCGAAGTGCTTGACGCCGTGGCCAGCGTTGGTTTCACCACCCCTTCTCCCATCCAAGCGGAAACCATCCCGATCCTGATGGAAGGCCGCGACGTGGTCGGCCTCGCCCAGACCGGTACCGGCAAGACGGCGGCCTTCGCGCTGCCGATCCTGGCCCGCATCGACGAGCAGGCCCGCCACCCGCAGGCCCTCGTGCTGGCTCCGACCCGCGAGCTGGCCCTGCAGGTCGCGGACTCCTTCCAGTCCTTCGCCGATCACCTGGGCAACATCGAGGTCCTGCCGATCTACGGCGGCCAGGCCTACGGCATCCAGCTGTCCGGCCTGCGCCGCGGCGCCCAGATCATCGTCGGCACCCCGGGCCGCGTCATCGACCACCTGGAGAAGGGCTCGCTGGACCTGTCCCAGCTGCGCTTCCTGGTCCTCGACGAGGCCGATGAGATGCTGAACATGGGCTTCCAGGAGGACGTCGAGCGCATCCTGGAAGACACCCCGGACAACAAGCAGGTCGCGCTGTTCTCGGCCACCATGCCGAACAGCATCCGCCGCCTGTCCAAGCAGTACCTGGACAGCCCGGCCGAGGTGACCGTCAAGTCCGAGCGCCGCACCAACGACAACATCACGCAGCGCTTCCTGTTGACCCCGCACCGCGCGAAGATGGACGCGTTCACCCGGATCCTTGAGGTCACGGACTACGACGCCATCATCGTCTTCTGCCGGACCAAGCACGAGACCGAAGAGGTCGCCGAAAAGCTGTCCGATGCCGGCTATTCCGCCGCCGCTATCAACGGCGACATCGCGCAGAACCAGCGCGAGCGCACCGTGGATCAGCTCAAGGACGGTCGCCTGGACATCCTGGTGGCCACCGACGTGGCCGCCCGCGGCTTGGACGTCGAGCGCATCACCCACGTGGTCAACTACGACATCCCGAACGACACGGAGTCCTACGTCCACCGCATCGGTCGCACCGGGCGTGCCGGCCGCACCGGCGAGGCCATCCTGTTCGTCACCCCGCGCGAGCGGCGCATGCTGCGCTCCATCGAGCGCGTGACCAACGCGCGGCTGGAGGAGATGGAGCTGCCGACCGTCGACGAGGTCAACGTCAAGCGCAAGGAGAAGTTCGCGCAGTCCATCACGGAGACCCTGGGCGACAAGCAGATGGAGCTCTTCCGCGGCCTGGTCCGCAAGTACTCCGAGGTCAACAACGTGGGCATGGACGACATCGCGGCCTCCCTGGCGGTACAGCTGCAGGCCGGCTCCGAGTTCCTGATGAAGGAACAGCCGGTCAGCAAGAAGGACAAGCGCGACAAGGAGCGCTTCCGCCGGGACGATCGCGGCGACCGCGGCGACAAGCGCGGCGGCCGCTTCCGGGATCGCGACCGGGACCGCGGTCCGAAGCGCCCGGACGGCGACTTCGAGACCTACCGCCTGGACGTCGGCAAGCGCCAGAACGTCCGCCCGGGTGCCATCGTGGGCGCCATCGCCAACGAGGGCGGCCTGTCGTCCAAGGACTTCGGCCGGATCACCATCGCGGTGAGCCACACCTTGGTCGACCTGCCGAAGAACCTGGACCCGGCCGTGCTGGACCGGTTGAAGGACACCCGGATCTCCGGGCAGCTCATCAACATCCAGAAGGACACCGGGCGCCCGCCGCGCCGCGGATTCCCCCGCGACGATAACCGCGACAACCGCGACCACCGCGGGGGCCGCCGCCGCGACGGCGGACGCCGCGGCGACAAGGGCGGCCGCGGCCGCTGGCGCGACTAGCGCGCTAAACGGAGAGCCCCACAGCCAGCCAGGGAACCACAGGAAGCCCGGCGCAGTCTATAAAGGCATGCGCCAACGCTTCCTGTGGTTCCTTTGTCTGTGCACCCTGGTTTACCTTTGCGCGCAGCTCGCCCCGTTTGTTAAGCCCGCGGCGCCCGACGGGCTGCCGGAGCTTAGCGCCAGTCTGGCACGGGTGGAGGCGGTCGAGCAGCGCCAACGCGTGCTGGGCTACGAGCGCGAGGCCTTCGGTTTCGGGTGGGCTGCGGCCCCGCGCTCGGCGTGCACCACCCGGGAGGTCGCCATCCTGGAGCAGACCTCGCAGCTGCGCCGCAGCGGCGCCTGTGACATCAGCCGGGGCAGTCTCCACGATCCTTATGCCGATACCGAGGTGCCCCTGCGCCGCGGGGATACCCCGGTGGAGGTCGACCACGTCTTCCCGCTGTCTGCCGCGTGGGACCTGGGCGCGCACACCTGGTCGGCGCAGCGGCGGCAGGAGTTTGCCAACGATCCGCTCAACCTGGTGGTGACCCGGGACGAGGTCAATCGCGACAAGTCCGATGATCTGCCGGCCCGGTGGCTGCCCCCGGCGGCGGGGCAGCGCTGCTGGTACGTGCGCCGGGTGGCGGCGGTCGCCGCGAAATACGGCCTGCCCCTGCCGCGGCGGGACCTTCAGGTCATGCGGGCGCAGTGCCGGTTGACCATTTGACCCGGTTTAACGATAGGGTTAACTGCGGAAGCCGTGTCCCATGCACGGCAGTTTTCCTATGAGCGGCGCTTTCCCTTAGCCGTCGCAAAAACCCGTGAGAAAGGTTCTGGAGCAACTTTTATGACTTCTTTGTTCATCGCCGCGCACGTGATCGCCGCGATCTTGCTGTTGGGCCCGGTCACCGTGGCGACGTCGCAGTTCGGCCCGCAGATGCTGAAGGCCGCCGAGGGCGACGACAAGGCCCTCGGTGCCACCCGCACCCTGCACAACATCACCAATTCCTACGGCTACATCTCCGCGATCGTGCCGATTTTGGGTATCGCCGTCTTCCTGATGGATATGTCCACCTACGGCACCCAGGGCCAGTTCCACGCGTCCATCGTGCTGGCGATTATCGCCTGGGCGCTGCTGTTTTTCCTGATCATCCCGCGCCAGAAGAAGGCCATGGCCGCCCTGGCCGGTGAGGGCACCACCGATTTCGCCAAGGATAAGAAGCAGCTGGCCATGTTCAGCGGCATTTTCAACCTGCTGTGGGTTGTCATCGCCATCCTGATGTTCCTCTAAGATCGAAAAGGGGACATCGGCAAGCAAAAATCCCGCCTTCCTGACCGCGCACGAACGCGGCGGGGAAGGCGGGATTTTCTTTTGTGCGGGAAGGCGCCGAGCGGGCTAGCCGGAACTAGTCCTTGACCTGCTGGGCGGCATCCTCGAAGGCGACGTCCTCGTCCTTGGAGACGATCTTGACGAGGTTTTCTGCCTGGTCGAACTCGTCCTGGACTTCCTTCGGCGGCTGCTTGGTCGCCAGGGAGACCACGACGGTTACGATGAGCGAGAGGGCGAAGCCCGGGACGATTTCGTAGAGCGTATCGGTCAGCGCCGGGATGTTGCCCCAGATGATGGTGGTCAGCGCGCCGACGACCATGCCGGCGATGGCGCCGGTGGCGTTCAGGCGCTTCCAGTACAGGGACAAAAGCACCAGCGGGCCGAAGGCGGCGCCGAAGCCGGCCCAGGCGAAACCGACCAGACCCAGGATGGAATCCGACGGGTTGATGGCCAGCAGGGCGGCAACCACCGCGACGGCGACGACGGCGGTCCGCGAGAGGTTGATCAGCAGGCCCTGGGAGGGCGACTTCTTGGAGAAGATCTTCCACAGGTCCTCGATGAGCGAGGTGGAGACCACCAGCAGCTGGGAGGACATGGTGGACATGATGGCGGCCAGCACCGCGGTCAGGACCAAGCCGGCCGGCAGCGGGTGGAACATGACCTGGGCCATGTCCAGGAAGACGGTCTCAAAGTTCTCCTGGTCGGTGATGGAGTAGTCGTTCTGGGTGAAAAAGACCGTGGCGGACAGGGCCACGAAAATGGCGCCGAGGACGGACAGCGCCATCCAGGTCACGCCGTAGAACCGGCCCTGGCGGGCATCGGAGGGCTTGCGCAACGCCATGAAGCGAACGATGATGTGCGGCTGGCCGAAGTAACCCAGGCCCCAGGCGACGTTGCCGATGATGACGCCCGCGGTCACGCCGGAGACCAGGGAGAAGTAGTTCGGGTTCTCCAGCACGCCGTTGGTGGCGTACGGGTTCTCCGCCGCGAAGGAGAAGATATCGGACGGGTTGTCCAGGGAGATGATCGCCATGACGGGCACGATGATGAGCGAGCAGAACATCAAAAGGCCCTGGACGACGTCGGTGTAGGACACGGCGAGGAAGCCGCCGACGAAGGTATAGGCGACGGTGACCGCGGCGATGACCAGCATGCCGGTCAGGTAGTCGCCGCCGAAGGTGGACTCGAAGTAGCGGCCGCCGGAGACCATGCCGGAGGAGACGTAGAAAGTAAAGAAGAAGATGATGATCAGTGCGGCGATAATGCGCAGCAGGCGGGACTTGTCGCGCAGGCGGTTTTCGAAGAAGGACGGGACCGTGATGGAGTTTCCGGCCACCTCCGAATAGGCGCGCAGGCGCGGGGCGACCCACTTCCAGTTAGCCCAGGCACCACAAGTCAGGCCGATGGCCATCCAGACCTCGGACATGCCGGTGAGGAAGAGGGCGCCGGGCAGGCCCATGAGCAGCCAGCCGGACATGTCGGAGGCGCCCGCGGACAGGGCCGCTACGAAGGGGTGTAGCCCGCGCCCGCCCAGAACGTAATCGTCGTATTGATCGGTTTGCTTGTAGCTCCAGTAACCGATGGCGAGCATCGCGAAGATATAAATGATGATCGCGATGACATACCAGGTTGAGGTATCCACGAAGGCTCCTTGCAGTAATTGATGTGTAAAACAGTGCGCCGCCCGGGCGCGATAAAGCTCAAGCGGCCCAGGGGCGGGAAAGAACGGTTGCCTACAGAGTCTTTTTCCCAGGTGGTGCCGTGGGAGTATGACCTGCGGAACATAACAAGGGTAACGAGACTCACAGAACTGCCCAAGCTATAAAACTCCCCGTCACAGGTGCGTGGCAGGCTTTTATGAAGCAATGAGGAGGTTCACCACTGTTTATAACGAGACGGTAACAATCGCAGGTGGTGGGCGTCCCACCGTCGTTTGCGCGGAAAACGCGTCCTTTCCTCCCCTCAAAGGAGGGTAGGCATCCGTGCTGGCCAGCGGCCTAAGCGGGCATCTGAGTGGGGGCGGCAGGCCGACGCCCGCAAACAGTGTGGCTGGCAGGAAAAGCCGCGTGTCGGCCATCGGTGTTAGACTATTCGGCATGTCTGGATACCTTCTGCACGGCCTGTGGCTGCCTGTGTCTGGGTTTAGCCTGTGGGTCGAACAGGTGGAGGGGCACAAGATCGTCACGCCCGCCTCCGTGCCGGAAGGGACCTTTCCAGAGGCCGTCGAGAGCCTGCTTTCCAAGAAGTCTTTCCGCAACCGCGCGCGGGTCTCGCTGCGCACGCCGAAGGGCAAGGACGTCTCGCTCATGGCGCCGATGGCCATGTTCGGGCCGCAGGACGCCATCGTGGCGCTGTCCCAGTTATCCTTCCTGGACGAGCGGACCCCGGCGGCGACCGCCGAACAACGCGCCTCTATTGCCCCGGATCTCTATTGGCTCATCCGGGCCTACCGCGGGCTGACCAAGTTCGTGCGCGCGGGGCGCGTGACCATCCGCCTGTCCTACCAGGCGGGCGAGTGGTTCCCCATGTGGCAGCTGGCCGCCGGGCTGGGGGAGCGCGGCTGGCTGGCGGAGATGATCGCCGCGGCCCCGGGGATTTTGACTATCAATAACCGATCCCTGTCGGACGACCTCATCGATGAGCTCACCCACTGGATCGCCTTCATGGAGCTCAAAGACCTGCTGCATACGCCGCGGCCGTACGCCTGGCACGATTTCGCGCAGGCCATGCTGACTACCTCGCCCATTAAGCGCGGCCGGGCGCAGCTGCTGCGGGGCTTGAATGAGTGGAAGGACTCGATCGCCTCGGTCGACCTGCAGCTGGTCATCATCGTCGAGGAACCTGGCGAAGAAGAGACCTTACTGGAGCCCTCCCAGGCGGTGTGGCCGGTGCGCCTGCGGGTCCGCTCCGGCACGGACTCGCCGCAGCCCATCCGCGTCGATCAGCTCGACGCCCGCTCGGTGGAGAAGCTGCGCGACTCGCAGCGCCGGGCCATCGGCATCGCCCCCGCGCTCAACCCCAGCTCCTCGCGGCCCGCACCCCGCTGGTACGACAACGCCGGGGACTGGGACGTCTACCTGAGCACGGACGCGCTGGTGCAGTTCATCGGCAGCGACGTCTCCGCGCTCAAGGCCGCCGGCTTCACGGTGATGCTGCCCAAGGCCTGGGCGCAGGCCGAAACCAAGGCCCAGCTGGAAACCCGAGAGGTCACCGACCCCGCGGTTGCGGCCACCAAGTCGCAGGTGGGCCTGGAGAAACTAGTCGAATACGACTGGCACATCTCCGTCGGCGACGTGCAGCTGAGCGAACAAGAGATGGAGGAGCTGGTCAACTCCAAGTCGGGGCTTATCCGCCTGCGCGGCGAGTGGGTCATGGCGGACACGCAGGCGCTCAGCCGCATTACCGACTACATGGACAAGCTCAACCAGACGGCCTACAAGCGCCGGAAGAAGCAGCTGGAGGCGGCCGCCAAGGAGGCCGAGCGCGCCCGCCTGCTGGAAACGCCGGGCTGGGAGCAGCTGGTCGCGGACGTAGAGCGCCAGCTCGCCGAGTTCAACCAGGCCGACAAGGATACGGACGAATTCGGCGAGGTCACCATCGCCGAGCTACGCCAGCTGGCCCTGGAATCCATGGCCAACGAGCCGATCGAATTCACCGGCTCGAAGTGGTTCAACGGCCTGCTGGGCGGCATGGACACCGTCGCCCCGCAGCGCGTCGCGGTGCCGGACACCGTGCATGCGGAGCTGCGCGAATACCAGCGCCGCGGCGTCGACTGGCTGTATTGGATGTCGCAGAACAACATCGGCGCCGTGCTGGCCGATGACATGGGCCTGGGCAAGACCCTCCAGCTGCTGACCCTGCTGGCGGTCGAAAAGGAAAAGGCCCGCAAGGACGGCAAGGAGCTCGGCCCCACCCTGGTGGTCGCGCCGACGTCCGTCGTGGGCAACTGGGCGCGCGAGGCCGCGCGCTTCGTCCCGGATTTCACCGTCCTGGTCCAGCACGGTTCCGGCCGCCTGAAGGATAAGGAGCTGCTGACCGCGGCTGCCGATGCCGACCTGGTCATCACCTCCTACGGCACCGTCGGCCGCGACTTCAAGCAGCTCGGCCTGGTCGAGTGGGACCGCGTGGTCCTCGACGAGGCGCAGGCGATTAAAAACTCCGCGACCCGCAGCTCCCGGGCGGTGCGCTCCCTGCCGTCGCGCCACCGCATTGCGCTGACCGGCACGCCGGTGGAAAACCGCCTGTCGGAGATGCGCTCCATCCTGGACTTCTGCAACCCCGGCATCCTGGGCTCGACTAGCTTTTTCCGCAACCACTTCGCCAAGGCCATCGAGCGGGAGCAGGACCCCACCATGACCGAGCGCCTGCGCCTGCTCACCGCGCCGTTTATCATGCGCCGGCTGAAGACAGACCCGAAGATCATCGACGACCTGCCGGAGAAGTCCGAGCAGATCCTCACCGTGTCCATGACCGCCGAGCAGGCCTCCCTCTACAAGGCCTTCGTGGACGACGTCCAGGTCCAACTCGAGCAGCGGCAGGGCATGGCCCGCCGCGGGCTGGTGTTGTCCTCGCTGACCCGCATCAAGCAGATCTGCAACCACCCGGCCCACTTTCTCGGCGACGGCTCGCCGGTGACCATCAAGGGCAAGCACCGCTCCGGGAAGGTCGCCGAGCTCATGCGGATTGTCGACGACTCGATCCAGGCCGGCGAGCGCCTGCTGGTCTTCACCCAGTACCGCGCCTTCGGCGATATCTTGAAGCCCTACCTGAGCGAGCAGCTGGGGCGGGAAATCCCGTTCCTGCACGGCGGAGTCACCAAGAACAAGCGCGACCAGATGGTCGAGGACTTCCAGGACCCGGACGGCCCGCCGGCGATGATCCTGTCGCTCAAGGCCGGTGGCACGGGCCTGAACTTGACCGCCGCCAACGTCGTGGTGCACATGGACCGCTGGTGGAACCCCGCGGTGGAAAACCAGGCCACCGACCGCGCCTTCCGCATCGGCCAGCGCAAAAACGTCCAGGTCTACAAGATGATCACCGCCGGCACCTTGGAGGAGAGCATCCAGGATATCCTGGACGGCAAGACCACCCTGGCCGGCTCCGTGGTCGGCGAGGGCGAAGGCTGGCTCACCGAGCTGGATCCGGAGCAGCTGGCCTCCCTGATGAGCTACCGGGGCAGAGAGTAGGAGGAACCGGGCATGAGCGTGTCTAAAGACAACGTCATCTACGCCAACTTCGGCACCCGCAAGCGCGTGACCACGGCGGAGGAGACCAACAAGGTAACCCGCAGCGGGGCTGCCGGGCCCGTGCTCTCCCCGGCCGCCCAGCGCGTCTGGTCCGTCATCAGCAAGGCCACCGACGACGGCCGGCTCACCCGCGGGCGCCAGTACGCGCGCGCCGGGCACGTGGTGGGCCTCGACGTGCGCAACGGCGCCATCCACGGCCGCGTCGCCGGCTCCCAAAACGAGCCCTTCACGGTCCTGATGCAGCTGCCGTACCGCTCCAACGACGACCTGGCGCGCATCAACGAGCTGCTGGCGCGCACCCCGAACGCCCTGCGCAACGCCCACGAGGGCCACCTAAGCGAGGAGGTCCTCGACCTGCTCTTTGCCCCCACGGCCGACGACCTGCGGCTGAGCTGCTCCTGCCCGGATTCCACCCCGGTCTGCAAGCACGTGGTGGCCGTGGCAGATCGCCTGGCCAGCCGTATCGACGCCGACGCGTCGGTGGTCTTTGCCTTCCGCGGCCTGAATTTCCTGACCCTGGAACAGGCGGTCTTGGAGGAGTCGCAGGCCGCGTCCCAGGACGCCTTGGCTAACGATGCCGGACTGACCAACGACGAGCGCAACGACCTGTTCTGGAAGGGGCGCCAGCTGCCGGACCTGCCCCGGCCCAAGGTCGCCCCGGCGCTGGAGGATTCCGACCCGGACCTGCTGCGCAAGGCCATGCGGGCGGTCTCGCACACCAACGTGGATTTGCTGCGCTCGATCTCCGACATCGAGGACATGTACCACCACCTGACCACCCGCTAGCTTCTGTAAACGGGTGTTCGATAGTAGCTTCGGGCGTGTGTCCGGAGGCTGTGTTAAATATTGGGTATGACTTCAACGACGTTCATCCACACCTCCGACCTGCAGATCGGGATGGAGCGTGGCTTCTTAGGCAGCGACGGCCAGGCGCGTTTCAACGCGGCCCGGCTGGCCAGCATTGACAAATTGGGCGAGCTCGCCGCCGAGGTAGGCGCGGACTTCATCGTGGTGGCCGGGGACGTCTTCGAACACAACTCGCTGTCGCCCCAGACCACCGGGCGCGCCCGGGAGGCGCTTGCCCACCTGGATGTTCCGGTCTACCTGCTGCCCGGCAACCACGACCCGCTGGTGGCGGACTCCATCTTCTTCCGCACTCAGGCTGAGGGGATCCACGTCATTGGGGACTCGGAGCCCATCCCAGTCGCGGACGGCGTCGAGCTGGTCGGCGCCCCGTACCTGTCGAAGCGCTCCAACCATGACCTGGTGGCGGTCGCCCTCGAGCCGCTGGAGCCCATCGACACGATCCGCGTGGCCGTCGGCCACGGGCAGGTCGAATCCCGCACGTCAGAGGATGACGCAGAGCTGATTGACTTAAGCTTGGTCGAGGACAAGATCCGCGCCGGGGCCATCGACTATCTCGCGCTGGGGGACACCCACTCGGCCATGCCGCTGGGCAGCACCGGGGCGGTGTGGTTTTCCGGGGCGCCGGAGACCACCGCCTTCCACGAGGTGGACAACGACGCCGGCGAGAACAACTCCGGCAAGGCCCTGGCCGTGACCATCGAGAAGACTGCTGCGGGCAATGCGGCGGTGACGGTGGAGCAGCACCAGCTGGGCGAGTGGCGCTTCGAGGCCCTCAGCGCCGAGCTGACCACCAGCCAGGACGTGGACCACTTCATCGAGAAATTGAAGGCCTACCCGCACAAGGACCGCACCGTCATCAAGTACGGCCTGCAGGGGACCCTGGGTATCCAGGACACCCAGCGCCTGCAGCACGAGTTGGAGGCGCTGGAGCCGGTCTTCGCGGACCTGCGCGAGCGCGGCCGGACCATGGACCTGCACCTCGCCCCGTCCGAGGACGAACTCGCAGACCTGGACTTGAGCGGCTACGCGGCCGGGGCGCTGGAAGAAATCATTGCGGGCATGGACGCGGACCCAGTGGCCCGGGACGCGGCGAATTTGTTGTTCCGGCTTTCCTCGTCGGGCGCGCGGAAAGGGGCTAAGTAATGCGGATTCACTCGCTCGAGCTGCGCAATGTGCGCGCCATCGAACACCTCAAACTAGAAGACCTGCCCGACCACGGCGTGGTGGTCATCCACGGCGACAACGAGGCCGGCAAATCCACCCTGGTCGAGTCCATCAACGTGGTCCTCAAACTGGCGCACAGCTCCCGCGCAAAGAACACGGTGGGCGTCCTGCGCCCGGTGGGCAAGGACGTCTCCCCCGAAATCACCCTGGAGGCGACCGTGGGGCCGTACCGCTTCCGGATCTTCAAGCGGTGGTTTAGCAAGCAGGCCGCGGAGCTGACCGTCTTCTCGCCGCGCCCGGAAAACCACACCGGCCGCGCCGCCGATAAGCGCCTCGAAGAGATTCTGGACGAGCACCTAGACCAAGATCTCGTGGAAGCCCTGTTCCTCAAGCAGGACGACCTCGGCGCGGCGGTCGAGGCCGTCGGCATCCCCTCGCTGCGCAGCGCCCTGGAGCAAAGCTCCGGCAGTCAGGCCCTTGGGGAGGCGCAGGATTCCGGCCTCATGGACAAGGTCGAGGAGGAATACCAGCGTTATTTCACCGAGAAGAAGGGCGAGCCGACCGGCGAATACAAGCGCGCGGCCACGGAGCTATCAGCCGCCCAGGACGCGGCCGAGCAGGCGGACAAGGAGCTCGCGGAGCTGGAAGGCTACGTCCGCGACTACGAGCGGGCGGTTGACCAGCGCGAGCAGGCCGCCCAAGAACAGGACCCTGCCCGCGCGGAGCTGGAGCAGCGCGCCGCGGAGCTGAACGCGGCGCACCAGGCCCAAGACGCCTTCGCGGCCCGGGAAAAGGACTTCAACCAGGCCCAGCAGGCCGAGGAGCGGGCCCAGGAGGACCTGCGCGGCCGCCAGGATCTGTTAGCGGAGATTGAGAGCAATCACAAGCAGCTCGCCGCGGCGCAGGAAGAACTCGCCCCGGTGGCCGAGCAGGCCGCGGCTGCCGACGAACGGCTCAAGACCGCCCGGGAGCAGTCGGCGGAGTCTGCCAAGGCGCTGGCCGAGGCGCGCCAGCAGCGCAAGGACGCCGCTGCCGAGCACAAACGGGTGGTAGACAGCGAGCGGCTGGCCAAGCTGGGCAAGCAGTTGGGCCGGATCGATGGGGTTGCCGAGCAGCTGGACGCGGTGCGCCAAGACATCGCCGCGCGCGGCCACGCCGTGACTGAGGCGGAACTGGCTGACCTGGAGCAGTTGTCCCAGGATGTCCAGCTGCACCGGCGCCTGCAGGAGGCCGCGCAGTCGAAGCTGTTTTTCCGCTCCGAGTCTGGCGCGGACACGGAGATTACCGTCGACGGTCTGCCGCAGACGGTGGCGGCCGGGGCCGAGGAGCTCGAGGTTCCCGTCGAGGACGGCACGGAGCTGGTCATCGGCGCCCTGCGGGCCCGGTTTGCCGCCGGGCAGCAGGGGACTACCGCGCGTTCAGCGCGGGAGGAATACGAGCACGCCAAGCGCCGGCTTGCGGACCTGCTGGAGGCGCTAGGCTGCGACAGCGTGGAGGCGGCCCGCGCGCTGCGCGAGCACCAGGCCGAGCAGGACCGTGCGGCCGAGCGGCTGCGTCATGAGATGGACACGCTGGCCGCCGGCGAAGACGTGGAGCAGCTGCGAGCCGAGCACCGCGCGCTGAGCGAAGCCCTGGCGGACGTGGACACCACGGACCTGGTGGATGCCGCCACCGCCGCGGCCGCGCTGTCTGCCGCTGAGGAGGCGGAAGAGAAGGCCCAGAAGGCGCAAGAGGACGCCGCCGCGGCGGTAGCGCGCGAGGAAGAGCTCAACCTCTCGGAGACGCTCATGCGCCACCAGGTCACGGTGGAAAGCCTGCGCGACGCTGTCGCCCGGGCCGAGCAGTCCCTGGCCCGGGCACGCGAGCACCGCAGCGACGACGAGCTGGATCAGGCGCTTGCCGTCGTCTCCGAACGGCTGGCGGCGGCCCGCGACGCGCGGGAGGAGGCGCGGGCGGCTTTGGACGCGGCGGATCCGGAACGAGCGGAGCAGCTGCACGCGGGTGCGCAGGCGCACCTGAAGTCGCTGGAGGAGGCCTGGTCGCAGGCCGACCGGACCATCGCCACGCTCACCGGCTATATCGAGCGGGACCAAGGTAGTGCCGAGCGCGCGGAAAAGGCCCAAGCCGAGGTCGAGAACGCCCGCGACCGTTACGACTCCCTGGATCGGCGCGCGCAGGCCGTGAAGTACCTGCGCGCGGTGCTCCTGCGCCACCGCGAGGAGGCCCGCCGCAAGTACTCGGCGCCGTTCGCCGACCGCCTGGGCCGGCTGGCCCGCCGGGTCTACGGCGGCGACGTCGAATTCCAGCTGAACGAAAACCTCGAGGTCACCCAGCGCACCCAGGACGACATCACCATCAACCTCAACGAGCTGTCCGGCGGCGCCCGGGAGCAGCTGGCCATCCTGACCCGGTTTGCCATCGCGGAGCTGGTGGAGGAGTCCGCCGGCGGCGGGGAAGAGGGCGGGGCTAAGCCGGTGCCGGTCGTCATCGACGACGCGTTGGGCTCGACCGACTCCGAGCGCATCCGGCTGATGTCCACGCTGTTTAGCGAGGTGGGCAAGCGCTCCCAGGTCATCGTGCTGACCTGCATGCCGCAGCGCTACTCTCGGGTGCCAGGAAGGGTGGCCTTAGACATCGAAGACCTCAAGCGGGCGGACTAGGGCAATGACGCAGCCCGGGCAGGACCAGGTGGAGGCAGCTGCGCGGCAGACTGTCTTCTCCGGCTGGCTAAGCCCGGAGCAGGAGCGCCTGTGGGAGCTTTTAAACTCCGCGGCCCAGCAGGTTGAGGCGAAGCTTGACCGGGCGCTGGAATCCTGCGGCACGCTCACCCAGACTGAGTTCCACCTTTTGGCGGCGCTGTCCCAAGCGCCCGGGTACACGCTGCGCCTGAAGGAGCTGAGCGAGGTCCTCGGCTGGGCGCACGCTCGGGTCTCGCGCCAGATTAGCCGGATGTCGCGGCGCGGCCTGGTCAGCAAGTCGACCGATGGGAGCGACCGGCGGGCGGTGCGGACCCGGATGACGGAGGCCGGCAAGGAAGAACTGGGGCGCGCCGTGCCGGCCTATACCGCGCAGCTGCAGCGCACGGTTTTCGACGGGCTCACGCCCCGGGAGGCCGGCCTTGTGGGGCGGGTAGCGGCGGAGGTGGCCGGGGAAGACCCCGGGGAAGCCGCGGTAGCGAGCTGTTAACTCGGAGGTGGGATAGGGTACGTTGAGTCTATGACTAAGCACACGCGTTGGCTTGACGATGACGAGCAGGACCTCTGGCGAATGCTCCTCGACTCCATGCGGAAGATCGACCGCGGCATGGAGGATTCCCTGCTCTACGGCAGCGACCTCTCGCTTGCGGATTTCTCCATCCTGGTTCCGCTCTCCGAGGCCGACGGCCAGGCGCTGCGTCTGCGCGACCTGTGCAAGAACCTGGGCTGGGACCGCTCCCGCGCCTCCCACCAGGTCAACCGGATGTTGAAGCGCGGCCTGGTCACTAAGGGCAAGTGCGCTGGCGATGCCCGCGGCGTGCTCATCGAGCTCACCGACGAGGGGCGCCGCCGCCTGGAGCGCGCCGCGCCCGCCCACGTGGAATCCGTCCGCCGCCTGGTCTTCGATCACTTATCGGACACGGACCGCGCGGGGCTGCGGCGTTTTTGTGAGGGCGTGCTCGCCGTGGACAACATCCCCGGCCAACCCGGCTTCGTCCCCGATGCCCGCCTGGGCGAGAAGGTAGAGTAAGGGCCATGATGGGCCAAGAGTTGTTCGAGCAACCGCACAAGCAATACGAGCAGTACCACCTCACCGCCTTCCCGGAAGAATCCGCCGCCCTGGGCGATCCGGAACACTTCCCGGACGGGGAGCCGACCGCCGAGCAGGCTGAGATCATGGAAAAGCTGCTTGAGGCGCACCCCGATAAGGCCCTGACCTTCGACGCGGCGACGGACCTGTGGATCGCCGGCGCGGAGCGGGATGTCGAGGCGCTGTTTAGCGCGCGGGAGGAATTCGTCGCGGCCCTCGAGGAAGGCATCGACCCCGAGGCCTAGCCTAGAAGGGTGTAGCTGCCCGCAGGGCGGAGTCGAAACTAGTACGTAGATACTGCTAAGATAGCGGTTGAATCGGGCCGGTCACGGCCAGTGGAGTCGAAAGGAAGCGAAGTAATGACTTCTCGTTTGGAGCAGGAAAAGCGCGAGGCAGAAGCTCGCGACCGCGGTGACGGCGTCGGCAAGGTCATCCTGGAGTGGATCCCGATGGGCATCATGATGCTCGTCGTGATGGGCCTGCTGATGACCGGGATGCTCGCCCTGGAGCCGGGCCCCATGGATCTCTTCTAATCCCGCTTTAGTTTCTGCACGCTCCCTGACCACGGTGGTCGGGGAGCGTTTTGTCTGCGCGGTGTTAGATTGGAAGCTATGAATAATAAGTCAGCAGACGTAGAGATTCGGCCCGCGCGCGAGGACGAGCTTCCCGCCGCCGTAGAGGTGCTCGCCCACACCTTCGCCCAGGACCGCGCGGTGCGCTCCATCATGGCGCACACGGGCGGCCAGCACAACAACGTGGATTTTGCCCGCGCCATTTATGAAATCCAGGTCTACGGGCACTATTTCCCCAACGGGGAGGTGGACCTGGCCATTGACGACGGCGAAATCGTCGGCGTGGGCCTGTGGGCACGGCCGAATAAGCAGATGTCGACGCCCAAGTTCGTGGCGCTGCTGCCGAAGTACATCAACCTGTTTCGCCGCGCGGTGCCGTTCGTGGCCCGGCGGGAGGCGCGCACCGCCGGCGCCCACCCGGGGTTCGCCCATTGGTACCTTTTTGCCATCGCGGTGAGCTCCCGCGTCCAGGGCAAGGGGATTGGCTCGACGATGCTCAAGCACGGCCTGCGCCGCGCCGGCGATGCCCCGGTCTACCTGGAGGCTTCCACACCGAAGTCCGCGGCGCTGTACCGCTCGCTGGGCTTCGTGGAACTCGGCCCGATCGAGGTCGCCGGCGACAAGCTGGCCGACCCGCCAGAGGTCGCCATGTGGCGGCCTACCCCGCGCGACGACGACTAGCCGCAACAAAAGGCCCGCCCCCAGAACTTCTTGCTGGGTGCGGGCCCTTTTCGTGGTGTCCCCGACAGGGATCGAACCTGCGACCTTCGGTACCGGAAACCGATGCTCTAATCCGCTGAGCTACGGAGACATTGTCACCATTGCCGTTCCTTGGAACGACAATGATGAAATTCTAACCCATCGAGCCAGTTAGTGTTAAATCAGCCCCGGTGCTTCGTTAACGTCGCTGGTCCCGGTGCGCAGATAGTCCACCACGATCTCGTCGACAGCCGCGTTGCCGGCCGCGACGTGGCCGTGGCCCGGGCCGTGGACGGTCACGACGTGGGAGCCCATCTGGCGAGCCATATCGCCGTGGAACTGGTACGGGGTCTGCGGGTCGCCGGTGGCGTTGATCTGCAGCGGGCGGTGCTCCAGCCCGGCGCCGCTCAGCGCCGGGACGGAGGCCACCGGGCCGCGGCCGTTGCAGGCGATCCCGGCCCCGTACAGGGAATTGACCATCGTGAACGGGTCCTGGGTGACCACGGCCGACCACACATACGACGGGACCAGGCCCGGGTTGGCGGGGAAGGAGTTTTCGTTGCACAGGACGAGGTTCTGCATGGCCTGGGCCTGGCTTTGTGACTCGAGCGCCTTACGGGCCTGCTCCGGATCCTGGGGCCCGCCCAAGTCCTCTATACCGGCGATGTGTTTGGCCAGTGCCTCCCACCCCGCCGGCGAAGGCACGATTAGGCGTGTCAGTAATAGGGTGGGGGAGTTGGTCTGGGACGCCTGCGGGTTGCGGGCCTTATCACCCAGGAACTCGGCCTGGACGCGCAGCTCACCGGTCGCGGTCATGATGTTGGCTGCCGGCTGGCTGGAAAACTCCAGCCCCGGGGGCAGGTCGCCGATCTTGGCGTCCGGCGGCAGGACCGTCGGTCGCACGCCGGCCTCGCGGGCGACCTTGCGCGACCACGCCTCGTAGGCCTGGAGGGGAGTGGTGCCCAGGTGGTAGGTGGCGTCGTTAGCCGCGACGTAGTCGAAGAAATCGTGCAGCGCGTTCTCGTAGCCGGACTGCTGGTCGGCCAGGGTGCCGTTCCACGCGCGGGCGGGGCTCATGGCCGAGTCCAGCACGACCTTGTCGGTGTGCTGCGGGTAGAAGGAGGCGTAGGTAGAGCCCAGCAAGGTGCCGTAGCTCAGCCCCATGATGGAAATCCGGTCCTCACCCAGGGCCTGGCGCACCATCTCCCAGTCGCGGGCGGTGTTTTCGGTGGTCAGCGAGTTGGTGTAGCCGGGCGTGGACTTCTCGCAAGAATTGCGGATATAGGCGCCGGGGCGGGTGGCGGCGTCGAAGTCGCTGCCGCCCGGCTGGGTGCACTCCACCGGGGTGGAGCCGGGCAGGCCGCGCGGCTGGACCGCCACGCGGTCCCACTCGTTGACGATGCCCTCGGGCCAGGCGAACTGCTCACTGCCGAAGTAGGAGTAGCCGTCCCCGCCCGGGCCGCCCGGGTTGCCGAAGAGTACGCCGCGCTTGGCCTGCGGGTTGGCGGCCGGCACGCGCAGAAAGCCGACGCTGATGGTGCCGGACGACGGGTTGTCGTAGTACGTGGGGACCTCAATACGGCCGCACTCGGCGTTGTCCTCGGTGACCTGCTCGGGGCAGTCCTCCCACTGGATCTGCGGGGCGGCGTTCGGGAGCTGTTGGGCTACCGCCGGGCCGGCGGTGAGGCTGCAGGCGACCCCGAGCGCTGCCAGGACGGAGGCAGCGGCCCGGGCCGGGCGTTTCTGAGAAGGTCGTAGCACCTGATTCTCCTAGGAACTGAGTCAGTAAAGAAAATGAAAATAGAAAATAACGGAAACCGTAAGGTTTGAGTACTTTTACACTATCGCCGCCTTCCCCGGGCTGCACGTTTGCTCAACAAAAAAGGGGGCCGGCGGGTGCCCTAGGTCGTCACAACTGACAACTTTGGCACCGCCGGCCCCACCGGGCGGGAAACGCTACTTCACGATCACGACGATCAGGTCGCGCGGCCCGTGCACGCCCTCCACGCGGGAGAGCTCGATATCGGAGGTCGCCGACGGGCCCGAAATCCAGGTCGCCGGGTGCTCCGGGTTCATGCGGGAGACCATCTCCGGCACGCCGTAGACGATGTTTTCCTGGCGGACGATGCACACGTGGCGGTCCGGGACCAGGGTCAGCGCGCGGCGGCCGTTGGTCTCACCGGCCTCGAGGGAGATCGTGCCGGTCTGGGCGGCGGTGACGTGGGATTCCGTCACGACGGCGTCGACCTCGTCGAGGGTGCGCGGGTTGACGTCATTGGAGTCCGGCTTGGCCTCCCCGTCGAACTGGGCGAAAAGCTCAGCGTCCATGCCGGGGGCGTAGCGGATGTCGTGGCAGTCCTTGTCCGCCAGGATCTTCGCCAGGGTGGCCGGCAGCTCCGCGGCGTCGGTGACGTGCACGTCGGCCTTGTAGTCCACCAGGCGGTCCACCAGCAGGTCGCGCAGCTCATCCGGGGCGACCTCACGGTCGCGCTGGTAATCGCGCGGGACGTCCACGTGGTCGGCCAGGCCCGCGGACTTCTGCGCGGAGCGGATGCGGGACAGGATTTCCTTCTTGGCTGCGCGGGATTGTTCAGCGGTACGGGTCATGACTTACTTCTCCTTCTCAGAGCCCTGGTCCGAGGACTGGACAGCGGCGGCGGGCAGGCCCTCCTCGCGGGCCTGTGCGAGCAGGTCGCGGGCCTCGTCGGATTCGAACCACTGGCGGAAGGACTTCTTCGGCGGCACGGCGGTGTCGCGGCCTTCCGACCAGCCGGACATGAACAGCGGCAGGCTGTCGATGGTGCCGTTGAAGCCGCCCAGCACGCGGCCGAAGGCGACCAGGCGGGTCAGCGTGTTCCAAACCTTCGGCTTGGCCCAGACAAACTCCACTAGGTCGAAGAGCTTGGACTCGACCGGCGGGGTGGCGTGGGTAACCTTCTGGTAGCGGTTTTCCAGGATGACCTGGGACAGCGGGATCTTGACCGGGCAGACCTCGTCGCAGCGCCCGCACAGGGAGCAGGCGTACGGCAGGGAGGCCGACGGGTCGTGGTGGTCCTTCATGCCGGTCAGCTGCGGGGTCAGGGAGATGCCGATGGGTCCCGGGTAGACCGAGCCGTAGGCGTGTCCGCCGGCGCGCTCGTAGACCGGGCAGACGTTCAGGCAGGCCGAGCAGCGGATGCACTTGAGCGCCTGGGAGCCCACCGGGTTCGACAGGGCGGCGGTGCGGCCGTTGTCCAGCAGGACCAGGTGGAAGTTCTGCGGGCCGTCGCCCTCGGTCACGCCCGTCCACATCGAGGTGTACGGGTTCATGCGCTCGGCGGTGGAGGAGCGCGGCAGCAGCTGCAGGAAGACCTCCAGGTCCTGGAAGGTCGGCACGAGCTTCTCGATGCCCATGACCGTGATCAGGGTCTCCGGCAGGGTCACGCACATGCGGCCGTTGCCCTCGGACTCGACGATGTTGATAACGCCGTTTTCGGCCACGCCGAAGTTCGCGCCGGAGATGGCCACCTTGGCCTTCATGAATTGCTCGCGCAGGAACTTGCGGGAGGCCTCGGCCAGCTCCGGCGGGTTGGCCTGCAGGGACTCGTCCGTGTTCGGCATCTGCCGGACGAAGATATCGCGGATCTCGGCGCGGTTGCGGTGGATGGCCGGGACCAGGATGTGGGAGGGCTTGTCCTCGCCCAGCTGGACGATGAGCTCGGCCAGGTCGGTCTCGCGGGCGCTGATGCCGGCTTCTTCGAGGTGCTCGTTCAGGCCGATCTCCTGGGTGGCCATGGACTTGACCTTGACCACGTCGGTCTCACCCGTGTCCTGGATGAGCTGCGTGATGATCTCGTTGGCTTCCTTGGCGTCGCGGGCCCAGTGGACGATGCCGCCGCGGGCAGTCACTGCCTCTTCGAACTGCTCCAGCAGCTCCGGCATGCGGGCGGCGACGTCCTCCTTCAGCGCGGAGCCGGCCGAGCGCAGCTGCTCCCAGTCCGGGGTTTCCTCCACAGCGTGCGCGCGCTTGTTGCGGATGGTGGTGGTGGCGTGCTCCAGGTTGCGGCGCTGGGTGGCGTTGTTCAGGCCGTCGTGAGCGGCGGCGACGAAGCCGCGGTCGCCGCGCAGGTTGCCGTAGTTCTCGGGGGCACGGGGCGGGGTGGTGTCGGTGAAAACAGCCATTAGAGCATCTTCTCCTTCGAGTAAGCTGCGGACTTCGGCGTCCAGGGGTGTTCCTTGGTCGAGGCGAGGATCTCCGCCATGTGCACGGCACGGATGCCGGCCTGCTGGCGCGAGAGGGCGCCGGCGATGTTCATCAGGCAGGAGGAGTCACCGCCGGTGACGTATTCGGCGCGGGTGTCCTTGATGTGGCGGGTCTTGTCCGTGACCATGGCCTGGGAGACCTCGGGGTTTTTCAGCGAGAAGGTGCCGCCGAAGCCGCAGCATTCCTCTGCGTTTTCCAGCGGGACCAGCTCCATGCCCTCGACGTTCTTGAGCAGCTGGTAGGGGCGGTCCGCCAGCTTCAAAAAGCGCAGGCCGTGGCAGGAAGAGTGGTAGGTCACCCGGTGCGGGAAGAAGGCACCCAGCTGGGTGGTCTGCGCGATGTCGACGAGGAACTCCGGCAGGTCGTAGGTCTTGTCGGCGGCCTTCTTGGCGCCGTCCACGTCGGCCTTGCTGCCGAAGCGGTCGGCGATTTTGACGTGCTGCTCGCGCACCGCGCCCACGCAGGAGCCGGAGGCGGAGACCACGTAGTCGATGGAAGGATCGGCGAAGGCGTCCGCGTAGGTGCGGATCATGCCCAGCGTTTCTTCCTGGTAACCGGTGTTGACGTGCATCTGCCCGCAGCAGGTCTGTTCCTCCGGGAAGACCACCTCGTGGCCCAAGCGGGAAAGGATGAGGGCAGTGGCTTTGTGAGCGTCCGGGAAAAGGGCGTCGCCAATGCAGGTGGAAAACAATGCTATTCGCATCGATTAGGCTCCTTGGTTTAGCGGGATCTTTAAGGAGACTCTCGGAAAGTGAGGCTCCCAGAAAATTCACGGGGGTATGAAGTAAATATTAGCGCGAATCCCGTATTTAATCACCCCCAAAAATAAGGATGACCTGCGGATATTTCGAAACATTAGTGTTGCGAAAATGGTCCGCAGGTCATGCGCCTGCCCCGCGCGCTGGGCGCGGGTTTTCCGGCCCGGGCGGGTTGGGGGTATCCGGGGTTATCAGGGGTGTCTAAGGAAAGCCTTAGGGAACTAACCCGCGGGACTGCTTAGGGCACCAGGAAGCCCAAAACGTTGGTCATCAGGAAGACGATGACGCACACGACGGCCAGGAAGGCCAGCGAGTAGCCCACCACGTTCTTGAGGATGACGGACTCCTTGCCTTCCATCTGGACGGCGGTGGCCGCAATCGCCAGCGACTGCGGGGAGATCATCTTGCCGACCACGCCACCGGAGGTGTTGGCGGCCAGCATCAGGTCCGGGTTGACCTGGATGCGCTCGGCGGCGGCGACCTGCAGGTTGGCGAACAGGGCGTTGGCCGAGGTGTCCGATCCGGTCACGGCGGTACCGATCCAGCCGAGCACCGGGGCGAACAGCGCGAAGATGCCGCCGGCAGAGGAGACAAACTCACCGATGGCGATGGTCTGGCCGGAGTAGTTCATGGTGTAGGCCAGCGACAGGACCAAGATGATGGTCAGGGCGGAGAACTTCATGCGGGAAACGACGTCCCCGAAGGCCTTCACCGGCTGGCCGAAGCTCAGCTTGTAGCGGCCGTTCTCGTTGAAGAAGTGGTAGATGATAGTGACGATGATGCCGGAAATCAGCAGCAGCGTGCCGGGGTTGCCGAATACGTTGAAGCTGAAGCTGGTGTCCATCACGTTGCCGGTCGCGTCCACGATCGTGCCGTTCAGGAAGGGCCAGCCGGTCTTGATGACCCAGAAGCCGAACAGGGCCGGGATGGTGGTTGCCACGGCGAAGACCGCGGTGACCACGGCGTAGGGCAGCAGGGCCATCCAGATGCGGCGGCCGGTGAGATCGCTGGTGCCGTCCTGGGCGGGCAGCTCCATGCGCTCGCGCAGGGCGGCCACGCCCTTGGGCTTCCAGACGCGCAGGAAGGCGAAGGCGCAGCCCAGGGAGACAATGCAGGCGATGACGTTGGTCAGCTGGTAGGCGAAGAAGGTCGCGGCGAGCCACTGCGCCATGGCAAAAGAGATACCGATGACGGCGGCCGCCGGGGCGGTTTCCTTCACGCCGCGCACCCCGTCCAGGATGAACGCGATGAGGAAGGGCACGACGGCGGCGATGACTAGCACCTGCAGCGAAATCAGCGCGGCGATGTCGTGGGTCTGCTCCAGCGAACGGCCGCCGACCTCGCCGGCGGTGGTCACCGGGATGCCCACGGCGCCGAAGGCCACGGGGGCGGTGTTGGCAATCAGGACCACGGTCGCGGCGCGCAGCGGCTTGACGCCGAGCGCCATGATCATGGTGGCGGTAATGGCCACCGGGGCGCCGAAGCCGGCCAGGGCCTCCAGCAGGCCGCCAAAGCAGAAGGCGATGAGGATGGCCTGGATGCGGATATCGCCGTCGCCAAGCAGGTCGAAGGTCTTGCGCAGATCCTCAAACCGGCCGGAGGCCACGGTGATTTCGTAGAACCAAATAGCGGTGATGATGACCCAGACGATGGGCAGCAGGCCGAAGAGGCCGCCGCGGACGGCGGACGAGAGGGCCATGTCGATGGGCATCGCGAAGCCCACGATGGCAATCACTAGGGAAGTCAGCAGTGCAACCGCGCCGGAGGTGTGGGCGCGGGCCTTGAAGCCCAGCAACATAATGAAAAAGGCGATGAGCGGCAGGGTGGCCACGAGCGCGGTGAGCCCGAGGCTGTCCCCGATCGCTGAGGTGTTGATCTCAAACAAGATGCGTCCTCGAATTCTCCAGATAGGGAGGCCCCGACTATTCGGGGCGCAGCAGGTAGTACACGGTGCTCATTGTGGTTAGTCGGGGAAAACCGGCTTAGAAACTCACACTGAGTTAAGAAAAGCATAGCGCGGACCTGTGTGTTAACAGACCAAATCGGTCCCCTTATGGGGTATCTCATGCACTAGCGGGGTTGGTGCGGTAGTCAAACGGGAGATTCGATAGAGTTTAGGGTTATGACTCCGGCAGAACTGGCACAACTGATCAAGGACACCGCCACCGACGTGTTGGCGGAACACGACCTGGATACCTCCGTTATCCCCGAGACCGTGACCGTGGAGCGCCCCCGCAACCCGGAACACGGCGATTACGCGACCAACCTGGCGCTGCAGGTCGCCAAGAAGGCGGGCACCCAGCCGCGCGAGCTGGCCACCTGGCTGGCCGCCGCGTTGGACGAGCAGGACGCGATCGCGGAGACCGACGTCGCCGGCCCGGGCTTTTTGAACATTCGCCTGGCCGCCGCCGCCCAGGGCGACGTGGTGGGCAAGATCCGCACCGCCGGTTCCGACTTCGGCAAGAACACCACCTTTGCCGGGCAGAAGATCAACCTGGAGTTCGTCTCCGCGAACCCGACCGGGCCCATCCACCTCGGGGGCACCCGGTGGGCGGCCGTCGGTGACTCCCTGGGCCGCGTGCTAGAAGCCAGCGGCGCGGAAGTCACCCGCGAGTACTACTTCAACGACCACGGCGGCCAGATCGACCGCTTCGCCCGCTCCCTGGTGGCGGCCGCCCAGGGCGAGCCCACCCCGGAGGACGGCTACGGCGGGGCTTATATTCAGGACATCGCCAGCGCGGTGCTGGAGAAGAACCCGTCCGCCCTGGACGGCTCCCCGGAGCAGGTGCAGGAAGCCTTCCGCGCCGACGGCGTGGACATGATGTTCGCCCAGATCAAGCAGTCCCTGCACGAATTCGGCGTGGACTTCGACGTCTACTTCCACGAGAACTCACTGTTCGAGTCCGGCGCGGTCGAGCGCGCGCTGGACCAACTCAAGGCCCAGGGCGAGCTCTACGAGGCGGACAACGCCTGGTGGCTGAAATCCACCGACTACGGCGACTCCAAGGACCGCGTGGTCGTCAAGTCCGACGGCAACGCCGCCTACATCGCCGGCGATATTGCCTACGTCGCGGACAAATTCGACCGCGGCCACACCCTGAACATCTACATGCTCGGCGCCGACCACCACGGCTACGTGCCGCGCCTGAAGGCCGCCGCGGCGGCCCTGGGCTACGACGCCGCCGCGGTCGAGGTCCTCATCGGCCAGATGGTCAACCTGCTGCGCGACGGCAAGCCGGTGCGCATGTCCAAGCGCGCGGGCACCGTCATCACGCTGGAGGACCTGGTGGCCGCCATCGGCGTGGACGCCGCCCGCTACTCGCTGGTGCGCTCGTCCGTCGACCAGTCCATCGACATCGACCTGGGCCTGTGGCAGTCCCAGTCCTCCGATAACCCGGTCTACTACGTGCAGTACGGGCACGCACGCCTGTGCTCTCTGGCGCGCAAGGCGGCCGAGGCCGGCGTGACCGCCGACGGCGCGGACCTGTCCCTTCTGACCCACGACCGCGAGGGCGACCTCATCCGCACCCTGGGCGAGTTCCCCGCCGTGGTGGCCGAGGCCGCGCAGCTGCGCGAGCCGCACCGTATCGCCCGCTACGCCGAGGAGCTGGCCGCCAGCTTCCACCGCTTCTACGACCAGTGCCAGGTCCTGCCCAAGGCCGGCGAGGAGGCCCAGCCGGTGCACTCGGCCCGCTTCGCGCTTGCCGATGCCGCCCGCACCACCCTGGCCAACGCCCTGACCATGGTGGGCGTGACCGCCCCGGAGCGGATGTAATGGCCGATTTCAACGAACTGCCGGCGCATGTGTGGCCCCGCAACGCCCAGCGTGAGGAAGACGGCGTGGTCACCGTCGCCGGGGTCCCCGTGCCCGACCTGGTAGAAGAGTACGGCTCTCCGCTCTACGTCTTCGACGAGGACGACTTCCGCTCCCGCTGCCGGGATATGGCCGCCGCCTTCGGCGGGCCCGCCCACGTCCACTACGCCTCCAAGGCCTTCATCTGTAAAAAGATCGTGCAGTGGGTCAACGAGGAGGGCCTGTGCCTGGACGTGGCCTCCCACAACGAGCTGCTCATCGCCCTGGCCGGCAACTTCCCGGCCGCGCGCATGACCGCCCACGGCAACAACAAGGGCGCGGATTACCTGCGCGACTGCGTGGAACACGGGGTGGGCCACGTGGTGCTCGACAACACCGACGAGCTGGAGATGCTCAACCGGATCGCCGGCGAGTTGGGGCGCGTCCAGAAGGTGATGGTGCGCGTGAAGCCGGGCGTGGACGCCCACACCCACGAGTTCATCGCCACCTCCCACGAGGATCAGAAATTCGGCATCTCGCTGGCCACCGGCGCGGCTTTCGATGCCGCCCGCGCCTGCCTGGCCGCCGATAACCTCGAGCTGGTTGGCCTGCACTGCCACGTCGGCTCCCAGGTCTTCAACGCCGAGGGCTTCAAGCTGGCCGCCGAGCGCGTCATGGCGCTATACTCGCGCATCCACACCGAGCTCGGCGTCACGCTGCCGGAGCTGGACCTGGGCGGCGGCTTCGGCATCCCGTACATGCCCTACGAGGAGGCCCTGGACGTGCGGGCTGTGGCCCACGACCTGCTCACCGCGGTCGGCACCACAGCGGACGCGCTGGGGATTACCCCGCCCTTCGTCCTCGTCGAGCCGGGCCGCGCGCTGGTGGCCGGATCCGCCATCGCGGTCTACTCCGTGGGCACGGTCAAGGACGTGGAGACCGGCAAGCAGGAGCTGCCGCTGCGGCGCTACCTCTCCGTCGACGGCGGCATGAGCGATAACATCCGCCCGGCCATGTACGGCTCCGAGTACGACCTGCGGGTCATGGGCCGCTACACCGACGGCGCCGAGGTGCCTTCCCGCGTGGTGGGTTTCCATTGCGAATCCGGCGACATCCTGGTCGACGAGCGGGACCTGCCGGAAGACATCACCAGCGGTGACATCGTGGCGACGGCGGCCAGCGGCGCCTACCAGTACATGATGTCCTCGCGCTACAACGGCGCGGTGCGGCCCGCGGTGGTCGCCGTGCGTGCGGGGCAGGTAAAGCCCATGCTGCGGCGCGAGACCTTAGCCGATTTGCTCTCGCTAGAGGTCGACTAGTTACCCCCGCCTGGGCGCCTCAGTGGCGCCCGGGCGGGATTATTATTCTCCGTTGTGCTGGCCATTAGGCCAGCACACGGGGGGTCGGCGAGGGTTAGGCGCCGGGGGAGTGGTTCCGTTGGGACTCAAAATAGACAGCTCGTTCTGTATGATAGGCCGCGTACGTTAAACGACCGCACAGATTGAGGAGAGCTTCGAAGATGGCAGCCACCACGCAGGGAACTATCCGCACGGCTAAGGGCGAGGGCGAGACCGTCGGAATTGCGCTGCTGGGATTCGGCACCGTGGGCGCGGAGGTCTTCCGACTGCTCGGGGAGAACGCCGACGCCTTTGCGCACCGCATCGGCGGCCCTGCCGAGATCCGCGGCGTGGCCGTGTCCAACGTGGGCAAGAAGCCGCGCCCGGGCGTTCCCCAAGAGCTTCTGACCGACGATGCCCGCGCCCTCGTCGCCCGCGACGACATCGACCTGGTCGTGGAGGTCATCGGCGGCATCGACTATCCGCGCGAGCTGGTCCTGGCCGCCCTTCGCGCCGGCAAGTCCGTGGTCACCGCCAACAAGGCGCTGGTCGCCGCCCACGCCGACGAGCTGGCCGAGGCCGCCGATGCCTCCAACGTCGACCTCTACTTCGAGGCCGCCGTCGCCGCCGCCATCCCGGTGGTCGGCATGCTGCGCCGCTCCCTGGCAGGGGACCAGATCCAGCGCATATCCGGCATCGTCAACGGCACGACCAACTTCATCCTGGACGCGATGGAATCCACCGGCGCGTCCTACGAGGAGGCGCTGGCGGAGGCGACCCGCCTGGGCTATGCCGAGGCCGACCCGACCGCCGACGTCGAAGGCCACGACGCCGCCTCCAAGGCCGCCATCATGGCCTCGCTGGGCTTCCACACCCGCGTGAAGTTCGAGGACGTCCACTGCGAGGGGATCACCAACATCACCGCCGAGGACATCGAGGCCGCTGAGCAGGCCGGCTATTCCATCAAGCTGCTGGCTATCTGCGAGCGGATCACCGACAAGGAAGGCAAGGAAGCAGTGAATGCGCGCGTACACCCCACCCTCGTGGCGAAGTCGCACCCGCTGGCCTCGGTCAGCGAGTCCTACAACGCCATCTTCGTCGAGGCCGAGGCGGCCGGTTCGCTGATGTTCTACGGCAACGGCGCGGGCGGCAACCCGACCGCCTCCGCCGTGCTGGGCGACGTGGTCGGCGCGGCCCGCAACATCGTCCACGGCGGCCGCGCCCCGGGCGAGAACACCTACGCCAACCTGCCGATCGCCTCCTTCGGCGAGGTGCGCACCCGCTACCACATCGACATGACGGTCAACGACCGGATCGGCGTGCTGGCCGAAATCGCCAACGTCTTCTCGACCAACGACGTCTCCCTGCGCACCGTCCGCCAGGAGGACGGCGACGACGAGGCCCGCCTGGTCATCGTCACGCACTCCGCCCAGGAGCAGCTGCTGGCCGACATCGTGGACCAGCTAGGGGCCCTGCCGGACGTGCTGGCCGTCAACTCGGTCATCCGCCTGGGCAGCTAGGAAAGAGGAGGAAGACGCGCTCATGAGCACCGAACTGCAAGTCGGGACCAAAGCTATTGTCAAGGTGCCGGCCTCCTCGGCCAACCTGGGCCCGGGCTACGACACCCTAGGCCTGGCCGTCACGCTCTATGACACCGTCGAGGTCGAGGTCACCGAGTCCGGCCTCGAGGTGGTCATCTTCGGCGAGGGCGAGGAAGACCTCCCGCGCGACGGCTCGCACCTGGTGGTCAAGGCGCTGCGCTCCGGGCTCAACGCCGCCGACGTCGAGGCACCGGGTCTGCGCGTGGTCTGTACCAACGCGATCCCGCAGTCGCGCGGCCTGGGCTCGTCCGCGGCCGCCGCGGTCGCGGGCGTCGCCGCCGCCAACGGGCTGGCCGGCTTCCCGCTCGACGAGGATCAGGTCGTCCAGCTGTCCTCGGCTTTTGAGGGCCACCCCGACAACGCCGCCGCGTCCGTGCTGGGCCAGATGGTGGTTTCCTGGACGACGGTCCCGGTCGACGGCCGCTCCCTGCCCGAGTACCGCGCGCGCTGCCTGCCGGTCCACCCGGCAATCCGCGCCACCGCCCTGGTGCCGGACTTCCACGCCTCCACCCAGGCGGTGCGCCGCGTGCTGCCCTCGCACGTCACGCACAGCGATGCCGCCTTCAACGTCTCCCGCACCGCCGTCCAGGTGGCAGCGTTGACTAACCACCCGGACTTGCTCCTGGAGGGCACCCGCGACCGCCTGCATCAGCCCTACCGCGCCGACGTGCTGCCGGTGACCGCGGAGTGGGTCAACCGCCTGCGCAACCGCGGCTTCCCGGCCTACCTGTCCGGCGCCGGCCCGACGATCATGGTCCTGCATACCGAGCCCATCCCGGAGGCCGTGCTCGACGATGCCCGCGACCAGGGCCTGCGGGTCCTCCCGCTGGAAGTCGCCGGGCCGGTGGAGGTCGAGGTCACCCAGGCCTAATCCTGGGTGATAAGGCAGGTGCCGCTGCCGGTGAGCGGGTGGAGCCGCACGGTGGGCTCCCCGTCCGGGGCGGCGGTCATCTCCTGCAGGTAGCCCTCGTGGATAGCGCATAAAAACGGCGTGGGGGACTGCCCGGCAGAAACGAAGGGGCAGGCGTGCAAGCACAGGCCCTGCTTGGTCTGCTCCGGGTCGAAGCCCATCGCGCGCAGCCGAGCCTGCAGCCGGGCCTGCATCTGCGCCGCCGGGGCCGGGCCCGTTTGTTCTAGCTTCCTCGCCCACTGGCGCCCGATCTCGCGGGCGCGGGGTGAGTCGTAGTCGGTGAGCTCGGCATCGTCAGCCAGCTGGTCGAGCAGTACGGTGACCAGGCTAACGTATTCGCCGGCGATGGCCTGGTTATCCGGGACGCGCACCCGGAAGATGAGGGAGGGGCGACCGCGCCCGCGCGATCGGGCGGCCACCGCCGCGACGGCCCCGGCGGCCTGCAGCTCGTCGAGGTGCCCGCGGGCGGTGTTGACGTGCATGCCGAGCCGCTCGGCGATCTGGGCCGCGGTGGCGCCGTCGCTGAAGGAATCCACCACGTCGAGTACCTCGCGCTGTTTCGGCGACAGCGCGAGTGCCTCCGGGAAGAGATCCGTCGCGGGGCGGGGCAGGCGGGCGGGTTCGGTCATTCTTATAACTCTAGTACTCGTTGGGGCTGACGTGAACTGCCTGCGGGTCAACCTGGCAGTAGACTTCGTCACCCACGGCCGGGGCTTCGGCGTGGGAGACGCGCACCTGGCCGAACGGGCAGCCGAGCGTGACCAGGAAGCTATTTATCGAGCGCGCCTCCACGGCCTGGACGGTGCCCGGCCAGCAGTTTTCCGCTTGGGCCACCGGGTGCGCGGACAGCCGCGCGTCCTCGGGCTGGAAGGTCACGACAACCTCTTGCTGGGGGCGCAGGTGCGCGGTGGTGGTCCCGATGAGCGTGGCCCCGCCGGCGGCCACCCGCGCGGTGTCTGAGTGGATGATCTCGCAGGTGCCGGTGGCCCGGTTGAGGCCGCTTACCCGCGCCACGAACTCCGTCGGCGGGGCAGCAAGCAGCCGGCTGGTGGGCCCGCTGGCCACGCTCTGCCCGGACTCCATGACCACCAGGTGCTCGGCCAGCCGCTGGATGTCCAGTAGGTTGTGCGTGACCATCAGCACGGTGCGGTCGTGGCGGCTGGCGTGGAACAAGCGGCGCCACCGGGCGGCGGCGGCCACATCGAGGGCGGCCAGCGGCTCGTCCAGGATGAGCACGGACGGCCGGGTGGCCAGCGCGCGTACGAGCGCGACCTGGGCGGCCTGCCCGCCCGACAGGGAAGGCACGTCGACATCAGCCAGGTCGCTGAGGCCCGCCGCCTCCAGCAGCTGGGTGGCCAGAGCACGGTCGCGGCTGGCCATGGTGACGGCCTCGATCACGCTCGCCCGCGGCGGCAGGCCGGGCGACTGGGTGACCATGACGACCCGGCGCTGGTGCGGCGGCACGAACTGGCCGGCCGCGTCGTCCACGGCCCGGTCCCCGATGGTGACCTGGCCGCGCAGCCGGCCGGCCACCCGCCGCATGAGGGTGGTCTTGCCCGAGCCGTTTTGGCCCACGATGGCGCTCACGCGCCCGGCCGGCAGGGTCGTGCCCTCCACCGTGACCGGGGTGGGTTCCTCCGGCGGGCGGGTGAGTTCGCGCAGGCGCTCGGCGTCCATCTCGGTAATGGTGCGGGCGTGCTGGCGGGGCTTGCGGCCCACCAGCGCCGGCAGGCCGGCCAGCGCCAGACAGACCAGCGCCAGACCGATGAGGATGGCGGACAGCGCGTAGGCGGCCTCCGTGTCGACCTCGCGCTCTAGGTAGATGCCCAGGGGCATCGTGCGCGTGACCCCCGGCATCGAGCCGGCGAAGGTCAGCGTCGTGCCGAACTCGCCTAGAGAGCGCGCGAAGGCTAGCCCGGCGCCGGTGGCGATAGACGGCGCGACCAGCGGCAGGGTGACCTTCCACAGCACGCGGCCGGGGCTCATCCCGATGCCGCGGGCCGAGGCCAGCACCTCCCCGTCGATTTGGCGCAGCGCCGAATCAACGGCGACGACCACGAATGGCAGGGAGACAAACATCTGCGCGACAACGACGCCGGGGAAGGCGAAGGCGAAGTGCAGGTCCATCGCTTCCAGCCAGGGCCCCAGCAGGCCGCGCCTGCCGATGGCGGCGGTAAGGGCTAGGCCGCCGACGACAGGGGGCATCGCGAGCGGGAGGAAGACCAGCAGGCGCGCGGCGAGCCCGCCGCGGCCGAGCTGTTGCATCCAGACCGCCAGGCCGGTGCCCAGGATCATGGTCAGAACGGTCGACTGGGCCGCCGCGGCGAGGGAGACCTTGAGCAGGTCGTGGACCTCGGGGCGGGCCAGGATCTCCCCCATGCGCGCCCAGGGCACGCGCACGGCCAGGGCGACGATGGGGAACAGGATAAACCCCACCGCGATTATCCCGATGAGCCCGAACACCACAGGGGCGGGCGTGCGGGCAGGGCGCGGTGGGGTAGTAGCCGTAGCAGCTGAAGTAGCGGTAATAGCCACGAAACTCAGTTAGTCGGCCGGGGTGAAGCCGTACTCTTCCCAGGTGGCGTCGAAGTCGTCAGCCAGCAGGTCCAGGACTTGCTGGGCAGAGTCCTGCTCGGAGGAGGTGGAAACGACCGCGCCGAGGATCTGGTTGGTGAACTTGTCGGCGCCTTCGATGGTGATGACCTCCACGTCGTCGCCGGCCGCGGCGGCGTCGGTGGAGTAGACCCAGCCGGCGTCGGCCTCGCCGGAGACAACCTTGCCAAGCACGTCAGCAACCTGGTGCTCCTGGGAGTCCGGCTGGATATTCAGGCCCTTGTCCTCGATGATCTGCTGGGAGATGTCACCGCAGGGGACCTGCGGGTCGCACAGCACGAAGCGGGTCTCGTCCTTGATGTCGTCGACGGACTTGATGCCGGCCGGGTTGCCCTTCGGCACGACCATGACCATCTCGTTCTCGGCCAGGACCTTCGGATCCTGGACGGTGCCCGCCTCAACGGCGTCGTCCATGGTCTTCTTGGAAGCGGTCAGCAGCAGGTCGCCCGGGGCGCCCTCCTTGAGCTGGGAGACCAGGTCGGAGGAGCCGGCGTTCTGGAACTTCAGCTCGGCCGGGGGGTCGAGCTCGTCGGCGGCGGCCTGCAGGTCGTCGTTGAGCACGCGGGTGGAGGAGGCGGCCAGCACGTTGAGCTCCACGGAGCTGTCAGAGCCGGTGGTGCTATCGGCGTTGCTGTCCGATGCCGATTCCGTCGACGGGGAGCAGGCGGCAGCGAACAACGTGGCGGCGGCTGCGCAGCCGGCGAGAACGCGCTTCATCATGGAGATAAATTCCTTTCACGAGACAATCGAGAACACGTCCGGCCGCTCTAACCAGGTAGGGAGGCATTTCTTGGACGCGTGTTCAACTTATTCTACATGGCCGTCGGCCCGCGGTCGGCCAGACGTCGGTACGGGGGTAGGAACGGGGACGCTTTCCGGGGTGGCCGGCGCGCGTAGGGTTTCCGGTTGGGAGAAGGAATTAGTACGATAAAACCTGTGCAAAATGACCGTGTAGCCTACCGCGTGGTGTTCCTCGCCTTTGCTGGGGTGGCGCTGCTGGCCGGCCTAGCGGCGGGGGCATCCCTGTTGGGGGTGCTGAGTGTTGCCGCGCCGGTGGCGGATCTGCATGGCCCGCTGATGGTCTTCGGCTTCGTCGGCGGGGCCATCGGGCTAGAGCGCGCGGTGGCGGTGCGGCGGGCGTGGGCCTGGGCCGGCCCGGCTGCCCACGTCGCCGGCGTGGTGGCGCTGCTGGTGCCCGCGGCGGCCGGCGCGGATCTGCCGGCGCTGGTGCCCGGGGCGCTGTTCGCCGCCAGTTTCGGAGTGCTGGGGGCAATCTACGTGGCCATCTACCGCCGCCAGCCGACCGTGTCGGTGGTCGTGCAGGCGGCCGGCGTGGTGGCCGCCGTGATGGCGGCGCTGCTATGGGGGATGACGGGCCGCTTTGCGACCGTGCTGCCGCTGGCGGTGGCATACGTGGTGGCCACCATCATCGGCGAGCGTATGGACCTGGCCCGCCTGTCGGTGGCCGGTACCCGCGCCGAGGTCCAGCTGACCTGCCAGGTGCTGGCGATGGTGCTGGCCGCCGTCGTCCACGCCGTCGCCCCGCGGTTGGGGCACGTCCTGGTCGCGCTCGCGCTCATCGTGGTGGCCGCGACCGCGCTGCGCGTCGACGTGGCCGTTAACCTGGTGCGCTCGCGGGGCCTGCCGCGCTATTCGGCCGCGTGCATGCTGGGCGGCTATTTCTGGCTGGTGCTGGCCGGCTTTACCTGGCTGGCCTACGGCCCGGGCGCGGAGGGCTACGCCTACGATGCCGCCGTCCACACCGTCTTCTTAGGCTTCGTGATGTCCATGATCTTCGCGCATGCCCCCATCATCCTGACCGCCGTGATCCACCGCCGGCTGCCGTACCGCCGGGTGCTCTACGTCCCGGTGGTGCTCCTCCACGGCGGGCTGGCCGCGCGCCTGGCCGGGGACTTTCTGGCCCAGGACGCGATCTATACCGCCGGCGGGGTGATAACCCTCGTGGCCGTGCTGGTCTTCGTGGGCACCGGGCTGGTGTTGACCCTGCGGGGTGGTGGACGTGCAGATTAGTCTCGGCGCAGTCAGCGACGTCACCTTGCGCGCGAGGTCGCGGTGGCACACGGCCGCCGGGGCGCTCATCGGGGCCTGGGTCCTAGTCGGCCTGGCCGTCGCGGTGGCCTACCACCTGGGCGGGCCCGTGGTCTGGTGGGATTTCATCCACACCTTCACCCTCGGGGCGGTCACCACCGCCATTGTGGTCTATTCCACGCACTTTACCGAGGCCTTAACCCGCACGCCGACGGCCAGCTACCGCGGCGTGGCGGCCCGCGTGGTGCTGGTCCAGGTCGGGCTGGTGGGCCTGCTGGTGGACCGGGCCGGCTATTCCTGGTCCTTGCTTGCCGATGCCTCCTGCGCCCTGGTCCTCCTCGCCGCCGCGTGGCAGGTGGCCGTCATCGTAACCCGCCTGCGCCGTTCCCTGTCCGGGGCCTTTGCGGTGACGGTGCCGTTTTATGTGGCGGCCTTCGCCTGCTTTATCGCCGCGGTGGCGCTGGCGGTGCTGGCGGGCCGGGGCATCGGCGGCTATACGGGGCTGATTGCCGCGCACTCGCGGCTGATGGTCTGGGGCTTTGCCTGGCTGACCATCCTGGGCACGGTCGTGACCCTGCTGCCCACGCTCACGGCTACGGCGATTAGTCCGACCGCGCGGGCCCGGTGTACGCGCTCGCTGGTGGTCCACGCCGTGGGGCTGGCGGCGGCCGCGGCGGGGCTGATCGCCGGGGCGGAGTTGCTCGCCGGCTTCGGGATGGCGCTGGTGGCGCTGGCTAGCGGCATGCTCGTCGTGGCCGTGGTGGGCTCCGTCCTGGCCCAGGGGCCGGGGCTCAATACCGCCAGCCTGTCCGTGCTGTGCGGGCTGGGCTGGATGTGGGCCGTAAACGCCGCCGATGCCGCCAGCCTCGCAGCCGGCGCCTTCCCGCGTTCAATCACGCTGCAGCTGCTACCGGTCTTCCTGCTGGGCGGCCTGCTGCAGCTGGTGACCGGGGTGCTGCACCACCTGCTGCCCACGCTGCGCGGCGGCGGGCCGGCGGTGGTGCACCGGGCGCGGAAGGCGGCCGGGGCCGGAGGCATTGCGCGGCTGGTCTGCCTCAACGTGGGCGCCGCGCTCATCCTCGTGGGCAACCTCGGCGGGCCGGCCGGCACGGCCGGACTCATCCTGGTGGGGCTCGCGCTACTGGCTAATGTGGTGGTTATCGCCACCGTTGTCGCAATTGTTGGGAGAAAACATGACTAAACAATCCACGCCTACTGGTGGCACGACCACGCAGCCCTCGGCCGGGTGGGCCGCGTGGGCGCTAATCGGCATCGCGGTCGTCGCCGTGGTCATCCTGGCGGTGGTCACCACCACCTCGGCCGGCAAGGAGACCACGTCGGGTAGTGAGCAGCCGGTGGCGGCGACCGGCGACGTCGTCGAGATAGACGTGAGCGTCGAGGGCATGGCCTTCGTCCCCAACAGCGTCGACGTGCCGGCCGGCTCCCAACTGAAGGTCAACTTCACCAACACCGGCGACCAGGTCCACGACCTGAAGATCGGCGAGGCGGAGACCGGCCGGGTCAACCCCGGCGACTCGGTGGTCTTGGACGCCGGCGTCATCTCCGAATCCGTCGAGGGCTATTGCACCATTGCAGGGCACCGCACGCAGGGCATGACCTTCGATGTCGTCGCTGGCGATGCGCCGGCGGGCGGCAGTGGGGCATCGTCAAGCGTGGCAGGCGGGGCGAACCCGCACGTGGACGTGCCGACGGCCGCGGAGCGCCAAAGCGACCTGGGGCCGGAGTTCGCGGCCTTCGACCCGCGCCTGGAGGCCGCCCCATCCGGGCGCGTGCACGAACACACTTGGGTCATGACCGAGGAGATCCGCGAGGTCGCGCCGGGCGTGGAGCAGAAGCAGTGGCTGTTTAACGGGCAGGCGCCCGGGCCGACGCTGCGCGGCAAGGTCGGGGACACGTTCCGGATTACGCTACGCAACGAGGGCCACATGGGCCACTCGGTGGACTTCCACGCCGGCGAGGTCAACCCCGACGAGGCGATGGCGACCATTGACCCCGGCGAGGAGCTGGTCTACGAATTCACCGCGAAGCGTTCCGGCATTTGGATGTACCACTGCGCGACGGCGCCGATGACGCTGCACATCGCCAACGGGATGACGGGCGCGGTCATCATCGACCCGCCTGGGGATTCCCAGGATTCCTTGTCGGACGTTGATGCCGAGTACGCCCTCGTCGCCAGCCAGCTCTTCCTGGGCGAGCGCGAGGTCGGCGCGGACGAGAAGCGCGTGGCCGCCGGCAACTACGACCTGGCGGCGTTCAACTTCTATCCCAACCAGTATGAGCAGCGGCCCCTGCGCGCCAAGGTCGGTGAGACCATCCGTATCTGGGTGCTGAACGTAGGCCCGGACGAGTCGCTGAGCTTCCACGTGGTCGGCGAGGTTTTCGACACCGTCTTCAAGGAGGGGCAGTACCTCATCCGCGATGCCGAGGACACCGGCTCGCAGGCCGTCGACCTGGCCGCGGCCCAGGGCGGGTTCGTGGAGATGACGTTCGATGAGCCGGGGACGTACACGTTCGTCAACCATGCCCTGACCAACGCGGAGAAGGGACAGCGCGGGCAGATCGTGGTCACGGAGTAGGCGGGCACGCCGAGTAGGCGCTACGGACGTGGTCCGTGGCGCCTTTTCTTGTGCCTTTGCTTGTTGCCCGGCAGTCGTGGGGTTCGGCTGGCCTTGTTCCTTGTGGCGGCCTCTCGCGGCTTTGCTCTCGCGACTTTGCTCTCTCGGCTGGCCCCCGTGTCAGCCGCTGCTCCAGGGTGGGTCCCAGGTGACTGTGCCGTGTCTTCGGTTGACTCTTCCGTGTCTGGGGTAGGCCGGGTCGTCGTCGTTCCAGGAGTTGTGGAACTCGCACAACAGTGTCAGGTTTTCTTGGTTGGTTTCTCCGCCGCCTGCCCAGGGGTGGATGTGGTGGACCTGGCACTCAGCCGCCGGCTTCCTACAGTTCGGCCAGGCACACCGGGTGGTCTCGGCTTTGGCCATGTCCTTCTGTTTGGGTGAGGCATGGCGTTGGTAGCGGTATTGGTTGACCGGGCCACGCCTCGGGTCCACCAGGGTGGCCAGGCCGGCATCCAGCAGGCATTGGCGGACGTAGTCGGCACCGGTCATGGTGGTGCCGTTGCTCAGCTGCAAGGTGATGTCATCCCCGTCGCCGGCTAGGATGCGCACCCAGTCGGGAAGGGAGATGACCACGTGGGTGGTCTTGGGTTGTTTTTCTAGGCCGCCGCTGAACAAGGCTTCGACGTCGGGGATGGTCTTGATTGATGCCCAGAGGTTTTCTACCAGCTGTGGGTCCCCGGTAATGGAGAAGGTGCTGGGTCCGTCTTTGCGGCGGGTCACGCGCACGCCTTCGGCGGGTGGGGCCGGGCGGTTGAGCTCCAGGACTTTTTGGTTGGCTAGGCGGCGGAGTTGTTTGGTGGTGCCGGGGGTGTTGCACAGTTCGATGAGCATGGCCCAGGCGTCGCCCTGGTGGCGTACCCGGCGGAAGGCGTTGTCCAGTACCAAGAGGGTGTCGAGGTGGTGGCCGGATTCGGCGGCGGCTCGGCGGGCGGCGGCTTGCTTGCGCGTATAGGACGTTTTCCCGAAGAAGGTTTGGCACGCGCGAAAGTGCGCGGCGGCGGCGACGTCGGACATGACAGCCTTCAAAGCGGGCAGGCTGAGCTGGCGGCACAGGTCCAGGTAGCTGATCCCGTCCGCGAAGATGGCGTGCGCTGCTGTGAGTGTGTCCATGGCTGTCGTTGTCATGACTCACACGCTAGAAGCCCCTGACAACCCCTACAAGGGCCGAAGACCCGATCTGTGGATAACTCGGGGCAATATAACCGCCCTGCGCAAACTATCCACAGGCCGAAAACGGCCGTTTTTGCGGCGCCACCTGCCCAAAGGCCGAAAAATGGAGCAATGTGCCCAAGTAGGCATCGTTAGGCATAATTAGGGACACAAAGGCCCCCGCACCAGGCGGGGACTGTGGAAAACTACGGTCTAGGCGCCGTGGGACGGCGTTTCGTTAGTGTCCAACTGCGCGCGGTGGGAACGCACCGGCTCCCAAGCGACGTGGTGGCGCATGTCGGTTGTGCGCTGGTCGCGGGACCGGTAGACCACGTACGGGCGCGTGACATAACCGACGGGCGCGGAGAAGGCGTGCACCAGGCGGGTAAAAGGCCAGACGGCAATGATGGTAAAGCCCGCCAAGACGTGAACCTTGAACTGCCACGGCACGTCAGCCATCAGCTCGGGCTGGATGTTAAAGATGAGAAGGTTGCGCAGCCAGGGCGCGATGGTCTCGCGGTAGTCGTAGCCGTGCGTGCCGCCCAAGTCGAAAAGCTGCAGCGTAAAAGTCGCGATGGAGCCGGACAACAGGGCCAGCCCCAACAGGACGTACATGACCTTGTCGGACGTGGAGGTCGACAGAAAGACGGAACGGTTGACCACGCGGCGGTAGACCAGCCCAGCAAACCCCAGTAGAACGGCGACCGCGGCCAGCGAGCCGGGGATGGTGGCGATCCAGTGGTAGACGTGGTCGCTGATGCCGACGGCGCGGGTCCAGGACTTGGGCATCGCTAGCCCCATAAGGTGGCCGATGATGACGAAGACCATGCCCCAGTGGAACAGCGGAGAGGACAGGCGCAGCAGCTTGGACTCGTAGATCTGGGTGGAATGGGTGGTCCACCCGAACTGGTCGGAGCGCCAACGCCAGAAGATGCCGACGACGAACGCGGCTATCGCGAGCCAGGGGAATGCTCCCCAAAGAAAGTTGTTGAAAGTATCCATGGAAAGTCCTTAGACCGTATTCGGCTGAGCGGTAGGGAAGGGCAGATCCGCAATCCCGACCATCTCAGCGGGTGGGCCGGTGCGAATGAGATCGACGTACTTTTGGGCGGTGTCCGGGTCGACCTTGGGCAAGGACTTGCACAAGGCCGTCACCGGGCTTAGGTAGGGCGAGTTGACGTGGCTGAGGGCCGCGCGCAGCACCTCGATGCCCTCCCGGTAGCTGGCCACCATCTCTACGGCGCTGTCGTGGTCCTCGCTCAGCGCGAGGGCTTCCAAGACGACGCAGAGGTGGTCGGGCAGCTCCTCGTCGCTAACGACGAAGCCCAGGGCCTCAAGCTGCTGGCGGAAGGACAGGATGGCCATGCCGCGCTGCCGGGTGTCGCCGACCGCGTAATAGGACAGGAAAAGCGAGCAGCGGCGCCGCTGGTCGAAGGTCTCGACGTAGTGCTCCTCCATCCCGCGCAGCCCGGCGGCACGGGCCCAGGTGGCGAAGTCCACGAAATCGGTGGCGATGGCCAGCGGCAGCTGATCCAGTTGCTCCTCGACGGTCTCGAGGCGCTGCAGGAAATCCGGCTGCGGGTAGTTGAGCAGCACCGAGACCGCCATGGCGATAATGCGGCGCTGGTCGACCGAGACCTTCACTGGGGCGATGAACTCGTCGGGGAGCTTGCCGGTGTGGGTCCGGATGGCGCGCTCGACGTCCTTGGCGCCGCCGCCGCTACCGATGCCGGCTGGGGTGCCGAATCCGGCCACGGCATCGTCGGCCGGGGGCCGGCTGGGGGTGCGGCGGGCGAGTTTTTCAAAGATATTCATGGCTGGCCTCGCTTAATTCCTCGGCGGGAACATGGAATCGGGACGGTCCCCGGTCCAGGACAGGAGGGAGACCTTGCCGCTGGGCGCGCTGCCGTGGGTGCAGGCTTCCGGCGCCCCCATGCCCAGGTCTTGGAACGTGTCGTTCAGGTTGCGGGCCGGGTCGACGCCGCCGAAGGGATCCAGCGAGCTGATGCCGCGCGGGGTCTCGGGGGAGGCGGTGGGGATGACGTAGCGGTCGTCGTACTTGGCGATGGAGAGCAGGCGGTACATCTCCTGCATCGTGCGCCCGTCCATGCCGACCGCCTGCGCGATTTCCTCCTGCGGCTCGTTGCCCAGGTTGATGTCGCGCATATACGAGCGCATGGCCACCAGCCGGCGCAGAGCCTTTTCTACCGGGACCGGGTCGCCGGCGGTAAACAGCCCCGCCAGGTAGTCCAGCGGGATGCGCATGCGCGACAGGGCGGTGAACAGGATCTTGTGGTCCTCGCCGTCGTTGCCGGAGGCGGTGACCTGGTCGACGATGGGCGAAAGCGGCGGGATGTACCAGACCATGGGCAGGGTGCGGTATTCCGGGTGCAGCGGCAGCGCGACCCCGTACTTGAAGATGAGGTCGTAGATGGGGGAGTTCTGCGCCGCGTCAATCCAGGAGTGCGGGATGCCCTCGCGCTGGGCGGCCTTGACGACCTCGGGGTCGTGCGGGTCGAGCATCACCGACTTCTGGGCCTCCAGGAGGTCCTGCGGGTCCTCGGTGGCGGCGGCTTCGGCGACGCGGTCGGCGTCGTAGAGGATGACGCCCAGGTAACGCAGGCGGCCCACGCAGGTCTCCGAGCACACCGTGGGCTGGCCGACCTCGATGCGCGGGTAGCACAGCGTGCACTTTTCGGCCTTGCCCGTCTTGTGGTTGAAGTAGACCTTCTTGTAAGGGCAGCCGGAGACACACATGCGCCAGCCGCGGCAGGCGTCTTGGTCGACCAGCACGATGCCGTCCTCGGTGCGCTTGTACATCGCGCCGGACGGGCAGGAGGACACGCACGTCGGGTTCATGCAGTGCTCGCAGATGCGCGGCAGGTAGAACATGAACGTGTCTTCGATCTCTTTCTTCACGTCCAGGTTCATCTCGTGCAGGACCGGGTCGTTGTCCATGGTGGCAGTCGACCCGCCCAGGTTGTCGTCCCAGTTGGAGGACCACTCGACCTTCTCGATGGGGCGGCCGTCGATCTGGGAGACCGGCTTGGCCGTCGGCTGGGTCTTCTGCCCGGCCTTAGCGCCCATCAGGTCCTCGTACTGGTAGCTCCACGGCTCGTAGTAGTCCTGGATGGTCGGCAGGTTAGGGTTGTGGAACAGGGTCGCCAGCTTCTTGAGCCGGCCGCCGGCCTTGGGCTTGAGCTTGCCGGAACTGGTGCGTTCCCAGCCGCCCTTCCACTTCTCCTGGTCCTCCCAGCCACGCGGGTAACCGACGCCGGGCTTGGTTTCGACGTTGTTGAACCAGATGTACTCGGTGCCTTCACGGTTGGTCCATGCCTGCTTACAGGTCACGGAACAGGTGTGGCAGCCGATGCACTTGTCGAGGTTCATGATCATTGAGATCTGAGCCATGACCTTCATTAGTAAGACACCTCCTGGGAACGGCGGCGGACGCGGGTGACCTCGTCGCGGTTATTGCCGGTGGGCCCGATGTAGTTGAAGTGGTAGGTAAGTTGGCCGTAGCCGCCCGCGATGTGGACCGGTTTGATGGAAATGCGTGTCAGCGAGTTGTGGGTGCCGCCGCGGCGGCCGGTGTGCTCGTTGAGCGGGGTGCCGACGGTGCGCTCCTGCGCGTGGTTGCACAGCATGGTGCCCTCCGGGATGCGGTGGGAGACGATGGCGCGGGCGCTGACGACGCCGTTGCGGTTGTAGACCTCGACCCACTCGTTGTCCTTAACGCCAATCTTTTCGGCGTCCTTGTCGGACATCCAGACCACCTGGCCACCGCGGGAGATGGACAAAACGTGCAGGTTGTCAAAGTACTGCGAGTGGATGGACCACTTGTTGTGGGTGGTCAGGTAGCGCAGGGTGACCTCTGCCTCGCCGCGCTCGTTGCTCAGCGTCTGGCCGGGGGCGTGCTCGCCGTGCAGGTGGACGTGGTCCAGCGGCGGGCGGAACACAGGCAGGGATTCGCCGTAGTCCATGAACCAGTCGTGGTCGAGGTAGTAGTGCATCCGGCCCGTGAGCGTGTGCCAGGGCTTGTCGAACTCGACGTTGATGGAAAAAGCCGTGTACCGGCGCTTGTTGCGCTTGTCGGCGGTCCACTCCGGTGAGGTGATGACCTCGGTGGGGCGCTCCTTGATGGAGTCCCAGGTGATGTGGACATCGGCATCGGACGCGCCCAGCGGGGTGAGATCCTTGCCGGTGCGCGAGGACAGGAACTCGAAGCCCTGCTGCGCCAACTCGCCGTTGGAGACGCCGGACAGGTGCAGGATGGCGTCGATGACCTTGGTGTCCTTGGTTAGATCGATGAGCTCGCCCTGGGAGGTCTGCGAGGTGCCGCAGATGAGCTCGAGTTCCTTGACCTGCTTTTCCACGTTGAACTTGGTGCCGTGCACGCCGGTGCCGGCCTTAGCGGGCAGCGGGCCGAGGTGCGCCCACTTTTCGTAGATGCGCGTGTAGTCGCGCTCGACGACGTGCAGCTTCGGCATCGTCACGCCCGGGACCAGCCCGACCTCGTCGATGTCCGGGACGATTCCGTTGGGCATGCCCAGCTCGTCCGGGGTGTCATGGTGGCTCGGCTGCGTGATGACGTCGCGCTGGGTGCCCAGCCACTTGACGGCCTTGTCGGACAGCGCGGCGGCCAAGTCCTGGAAGACCTCGAAGTCGGTGCGCGCCTCCCACGGCGGGTTGATGGCCGCGTTGAAGGAGTGCAGGTAAGGGTGCATGTCGGTCGAGGACATGTCGTGCTTTTCGTACCAGGTAGCGGCCGGCAGCACGATGTCGGAGACCAGCGTGGTCGAGGTGTTGCGGAAGTCCGTGGTCAGCATCAGGTCGAGCTTCCCCTCGGGGGCCTTATCGACCCATTTGATGGTGCGTGGGCGCTGCTCCGGGGAAAGTTCTTCGGCGGTGGCATCCGAGTCGATGCCCAGCAGGTGGCGGAGGAAAAACTCCGTGCCCTTAGCCGAGGAGCCCAGCAGGTTGGTGCGCCAGTTGAGCAGGATGCGCGGCCAGTTCTCTTCTGCCGAGGGGTTGTCGTAGGCAAACTCCAGGTCGCCCTTGTGCAGCTGCTGGACCACGTAGTCGTTGATGTCCAGGCCGGCGGCGTCCGCCTCGTCGGCTAGCAGCAGGCAATTGCGGTTGAACTGCGGGTACGCCGGCATCCAGCCGCGGCGCATGGCCTCGGACATGGTGTCGGAGACCATCTTGTCGCCGATGGCCCCGCGGCTGGCCAGCGGGGAGCCCAGCTGGGAGGCGCGCGAGTTGTCGTAGCGGTACTGCTCGGTGGCGAAGTAGTAGAAGCCGGTGGAAATCATGTGGCGCGGGGGACGCTGCCAGTCGGTGGCCATGGCCCACTGGGTCCAGCCGTTGACAGGGCGCAGCTTTTCCTGGCCGACGTAGTGCGCCCAGCCGCCGCCGTTGACGCCCTGGGTGCCGCACATCGAGGTCAGCGCCAGGAAGGTGCGGTAGATGTTGTCGGCGTGGAAATAGTGGTTCACGCCCGCGCCCATGATGATCTGGGAGCGGCCCTGCGAGTCTGCGGCGTTCTGGGCGAATTCCCGGCCGATGCGGGTGGCCGCGGCGGCGGGGACACCGGTAAGTTCCTCCTGCCAGGCCGGGGTGCCGACCTCGCTGGCGTCGTCGAAGCCGGTCGGCCAGCTACCCGGCAGGTTCAGGTCCTCGCGCGGGACGCCGTAGTGGGCGAGCATGATGTCAAAGACGGTGGTGACCAGCTTGCCGTTGACCTCGCGCACGGGCACGCCGCGGTGGACCACACCGGCGCCGACCGGCTTGCCGGTGCCGATATCCGCCGGGTCGGTATCCAGGTCGAAGCGCGGGAAGAGGACCTCGGCGGTGGAGAAGGAATCAGTCTCCGCCACCGACATGACGGGGTCGACGCCGTCCAAGGAGAGGTTCCACTTGGCGGAATCCATGTCCCAGCGGTCGGCGACGGTGCCGCCCGGATCGACCACGCGGCCGTTTTCTTCCATGACGAGGCCACGGTGCGTGGCGTTGGGGCTGTCGGCCAAGGAGGCATCGTTAGTCTGGGAGGCCGTGAAGAACTTTCCGGGGGTGTAGGTCCCGTCTTCGCGCTGGTCGAGGGAGACCAGGAACGGCGCGTCGGTGTACTTGCGCATGTAGTTCAGGAAGTACGGCTCTTGACGGTCGACGTGGAAGGTCTTGAGGATGACGTGGCCCATGGCAAAGGCCAAGGCAGCGTCGGTGCCGGGCTCGATGCGGGCCCATTCGTCGGCGAACTTGGTGTTGTCGGCGAAGTCGGGGGAGACCACGACGACCTTGGTGCCCTTGTAGCGGGCCTCGACCATGAAGTGGGCGTCCGGGGTGCGCGTGACGGGGATGTTGGAACCCCACATCATCAGGTAGGAGGAGTTGTACCAGTCGCCGGACTCGGGGACGTCGGTTTGGTCGCCGAAGGTCTGCGGGGAGGCCGGCGGCAGGTCCGCGTACCAGTCGTAGAAGGACAGAGCGACGCCGCCGATCATCTGCAGGAAGCGGCTGCCGGCGCCGTAGGAGACCTGGCTCATCGCCGGGATGACCGTGAAGCCGTTGATGCGGTCGGGCCCGTACTTGCGGATGGTGTAGACGTGCGCGGCCGAGGCCATGTCGATGGCTTCCTCGTAGGAGATGCGGATTAGTCCGCCCTTGCCGCGCTGGGAGATATACGCCCGTCGCTTGTCCGGATCTTCCTGGATGGCCTTCCAAGCAAGCACCGAGTCGCCGTGCTTGTGCTTTTCCTCGCGGAACATGTCCACCAAAACGCCGCGGGCGTAGGGGTAGCGCACGCGGGTCGGGGAGTAGGTGTACCAGGAAAAGGAGGCGCCGCGGGGGCAGCCGCGGGGCTCGTACTCCGGGGTGTCGGGGCCCGTGGTGGGGTAGTCGACGGCCTGGGACTCCCAGGTGATGACGCCGTCTTTGACGTAGACCTTCCAGGAACAGGAGCCGGTGCAGTTGACACCGTGGGTGGAGCGGACCATCTTGTCGAAGGCCCAGCGGTTGCGGTAGAAGACGTCGGCCTGCCGGCCGCCTTGCAAGAAGACCTGTTGGCCGGAGGCAGAGGCCTCGCCGCGGCGCAGGTAGGCGCCCAGTTTAAATAGAGGGTTGAGCTTTCCGTTTTCGGGAGCGGGGACTTGAGTAGTCATGGGGGTAAAACTCTCTGTTGGGTGCGGGGTTTAGCCGGGGTACGGGGCGTTCGGGCGGGCATAGAAGACCCAGACCAGGACCGTGGTGATGGCGAAGTAGACCACACAGCCCCAGAAGAAGGCGGCCATGGGCATAGCCGACAGGAGCATGCCGACGACGAACGGGCCGAAGGCGCCGATGGCGCCGGTCCAGCCGACCACGCCGCCTGCCTGGCGCGGCGGGAGGATCATCGGCATCTGCTTGAAGGTGCCGGCGTTAGCCAGGCCGGTGAAGAAGAACATGATGAGCATGCCGGCCAAGAACCACCAGAACTGGTCCGGGGAATCCGGGTTCAAAAACAGCGCGGAGAACGCGGTGAAGATGGTCATGCCCAGGCAGCCGATGAAGGTCCAGATGGCGCCGCCGAACTTGTCGCAGAGCGGGCCCCACAGCGCGCGCACGAGGGCGCCGAGCAGGGGGCCGATGAAGGCGAAGGCCGCGCCGCGGGGCAGGTCGTCGGGGTTCATGACCTCGGCGAACTTGGAGGTCTGGCCGTACAGGTCGTTGATCATCAGGGCGAACTGGGCGGCGAAGCCGGAGAAGGCGCCGAAGCTCATCAGGTAGACGACGGTCAGCACCCAGGTGTTGATGTTGCCGAAGATGTCGATCTGCTGGCGGAAATTCGCCTTGACCGGGACGTCCTTGAGCAGCGTCCAGGCCAGCACGGCCATGACGATGGTCCACGGCACGAAGAAGATGGCCGGGGAGTGGACGAAGATGGCGGTCTGGTCGGGCAGGCGCTGCGGGGCGACGAAGCCGATGCCGATGAGGCTGAAGCCCATCAGCCACGGGGCGACCAGCTGGATGAAGGAGATACCGAAGTTGCCCAGGCCGGCCTGCAGGCCGAGCGCGGTGCCGGACATCCGCTTCGGGAAGAAGTAGCCGGTGGATGGCATGAGGCCGGAGAATACGCCGCCGCCGATGCCGGAGGCGAAGGAGATGGCGAGCAGCTCAGCGAAGGAGGCGTCGGGGCGTTGGACGACCGAGAACCAGCCGAACATGGGCAGCAGGAACAGCAGCGCGGAGAAGGTGACCAGCTTGCGGGTGCCCAGCACCGGCGGCAGGAACATGAAGACCAGGCGGAAAAGACCGCACGCCAGGCCCGAGACCGCGGTGAGCGCGTAGAGCTGTCCGGAGCTCAAGTCGAAGCCGATCTCGTTCAGGATGGGGGCGATGGCGGAGACCAGGTACCACGCGGCGAAGCCGATGAACAGGGTGGTCGTCGAAATAATGAGCGTGCGCCAGGCAATCTTGGAGTCCCAGTGGTCGGGATCTTCTGGATCCCAGCCCTGGATGACTTTGCCTGAGGTGTCTAGCTGAGTCATGGGGTGTCCTCAAAACATCTCGAAGGAATAGCTGAATATCAATCTATCGAGTATTAGACTCAGAAGAGTAATTTGTACGGAAAATTCTGGGTTTATTTAGGGAACGTTAATGTTGCGCATTTCCTTGCCCTCTGGTTCGCGCTGCGTAGGCCGCTGAGGGTTGCCTAAGCAGGGAAAATAAACCACACAGTGATATTTCTCACGGGTGTAGTAGAGGAGGTGGCCGAATGGGACACCAGGAGGCACCAATGCCTGAGTTGAAGGCCGCAGTAATCGTCGCGTCAAACCGCATCAAGGAGGGCACCAAGCCCAACAAGGCCGGTCAGCGTGCGGTGGAGCTATTGACCAACCACGGCGTGGAGGTCACGCAAAAGCAGTGCTTAAACGAGGGCGCCGCGAATTTGCGGCCTGCGCTGAGCCAGGTAATCGAGGCGGGCACCGACGTGGTGCTGGTCATCGGCGCGACGGGGATTTCCCGCGACAACGACACCCCGGAGGTCACGGAAGAATTCATCGCGGCCCGCATGTGGGGCCTAGAGACCCAGGTGCTCCTGGAGGGCCTGAAGAACTCACCTAGGGCCGGCCTGTGCCGCGGGATTATCGGTGTCACCTCGTGCCCGCCGGGGACCTTGCTGGTCAATTCCGCCTCCTCGGTCGGGGCGGTCGGGGACACCTTAGCGGTGGTGCTGCCCCTGCTGAAGGACATTTTTCGCGAATGCCGCTAGCTCCTGGGGCGTGTCGTAGTCGTGCTCGGCGCCGGTGCCGGGGACCTCGATAAGCCGGGAGTCGCGGCGCGCCTGGCGCAGCAGCCGGCGGGCGGAGGCGTTGTGCACGCTCGGCAGCTGGCCGAGCGCGCGGCGGAGGTGGTCGGCCTTCCACAGCGAGCACAGCGGCTGCAGGAAGCCGTCGGCGCTGCGGACGATGGCGGCGTCGGCATCGTTGGCATGGAGTGCCTGCCAGAGGGCGGGGAGAAGCTGGGCGGAATCGGGGGCATCGACGCTCAGTACGGCGATATAGTCGCTGTGCAGGGCCCGTGCGCCGCGCGCGATGCCGGCGACCGGGCCGCCGAAGAGCGGGTTCTCGCAGACCTGCGGCAGGCCCAGCGGGTAGGGGGAGACAACTATGCGCTCGCAGTGGTAGGGCAGCTGGCCCAGCACGCGGTCGACCAGGCGCTGGCCGGCAACGCGCAGGCTCGCCTTGTCGACTCCGCCCATGCGACGCCCGCGGCCGCCGGCCAAGACGAGCGCGCCGAGCTGGCCGGGGAGGGGATAAGCAGGCTGGGCCATAGCCTAAGCCTCCGGCAGGGTGCGGGACCAGTCGCCGGAGCGCCCGCCGGACTTGGCGACGATTCCGGCACGGCGGATGAAGGCGGAACGGTCCACGCCCTTGACCATGTCGATAACCGCCAGCGCGGCGACGTTCACCGCGGTCAGGGCCTCCATCTCCACGCCGGTGCGGTCCGCGGTGCGCACGGTGGCCGAAATCGCCACGCAGTCGTCTTTAAGCTCGAGGTCGACGCGGCAGCCGTGCACGCCGATGGTGTGCGCCAGCGGCAGCAGCTCCGGGACCTTCTTGGCCGCCGCGATGCCGGCCACGCGCGCCACGGCCAGCACATCGCCCTTGGGCACGGTGCCGTCGCGCAGCGCGTCCATGACCTCCCGCGAGCAGGCCACCTCGCCCTCGGCGGTGGCGGTGCGCACCGTCGGCTTCTTCTCGGTCACGTCGACCATGTAGGCCTCGCCGGCGTGGTTGAGATGCGTAAACTCCATTGCTCGTCCTTTCTTTAAAAGCTGCTAAAAACGGGTCTAAAACCAGGTGATCTCGACTGTATCGCCTGCCCTCGGCCCGGCGGCGTGGGCGGCAAGGCCCACCATCCCGGCAGTACCCGCCAGGTTGGCCACCATGTGGGAGCCCAGCCGCCGCCCGTTGAAGGGAAAGGCGGCGGGCGGGTTGTCCGCGTAGTCCACCCGGACCGGCAGCCAGACGGGGCGGTCCCGGGTATCCGGGAAGTCCTCGCCGGCCCGGACTATCCCGCGGCGGCTAAGGCCCGGGTGCGGATCGCCGCGCAGGGCGCGCAGCGCGGGGGCGACGTAGAGGTGGAAGGAGACGAAGGTCGCCACCGGGTTGCCGGGAAGAGAAACCATCGGCGTCGAGCCCCAGACGCTTATTCCCTGCGGGGCGCCGGGCTTTTGGTCGACGTCGCCGAACCAGGCATCGCGGGCGTGGGCCTGGGCGCTGGTGTGGACGATGTCGAAGGCCCCGGCCGAGACCCCGCCGCTGGTGATGATGAGGTCGTGGGTGTGTGCCGCCTGATGAGCCAGGGCGACGAAGGAATCGGCACGGCCTTCGGCGCCGTCGCTGTCCCCAGCGTGCAGGTGCGTCAGCTCGACGGGCCCGGAGTCCCGCACGAGCTGGGCCAGCATGGGCCGGTTGGAATCCGGGATCTGGCCAGGTTGCAGCGGCTGGGCACCGCCGTCGCCCAGGCTCACGAGCTCGTCGCCGGTGGAAATCACCGCCACCCGCGGCGTACGGTGCACGGGCAGTGTGGTCAGCCCCGCGGAGTGGCAGGCGGCGATGACCCCGGGATCCACGCGGGACCCGGCACGGACGGCCGTGTCCCCGACGGCGAGGTTATCGCCGGCCCGGCGGATGTGGGCGCGGGCGGGATCGGCACCGCGGATGGTCACGGTTTCGGGCAGCGGGGTCGGCCCGGCGGGGATATTGGTCAGCTCCACGGGCACGACCACGAGCTCCGGATCGAGGGGATCGGCGACGGGCGCGCCGGTCATGATCCGCACCGCCGTACCGGCGGGCACCTCCTGGGGCGCGCTGCCGGCCGGCACGTCGCCTGCTACCGGCAGCGTGGCCGAGCCGGAGCCCAGGTCGGCGCGGTGGACCAGGAAGCCGTCCATGGCCGAGTTGTGGAAGGCGGGCACGGGGATGCGGCAGGTGGCATCGGCGGCGCAATACTGGCCGCTGGTCAGCTCGCTCAGCGGCGTGTCCACGGCCGGGAGGGGCTGGACGAGGCTGAGGACGCGCGCGAGGTGGTCGGCGACGGAGCACGATGAAGAATGGTGCATAACGGGTTCTAGCTTAAGCTGGCTACCCGCCGATGGCGGACATCGGCCGGTCCGGCTGCAGGAAGCCCTCGTCGTTGACGCCGTGGCCGGGCAGCTTGGCCCACATCTCGCCGGCCCAGGCGGCCATGAGTTCCTCGTCGGAAGCGCCCTGGCGCATCAGATCACGCAGGGAGGTCTCCGAGTTGCCGAAGAGGCAGTTGCGCACCGCGCCGTCGGTGGTCAGGCGGGTGCGGTCGCAGTCGCCGCAGAAGGGGTGGCTGACCGAGGCGATGATCCCCAGCTTGCCGCGCGTGCCGTCCGGGCAGGTCGCCTCCCACAGCGCGGCGGGGGCCGAGCCGCGCGGGGCGCGGGCCGGGCGCAGGTCGAACGCGGCTTTCAGGCGGTCGAGGATGTCGTCCGCGGTGACCATGGTGGAGCGGTCCCACTGCTCGCGCGGGCCCAGCGGCATCTGCTCGATAAAGCGCAGCTGCGCGCCCTTGTGCAGGGCGAAGTCGGCCAGCTCGACGATGTCGCCGTCGTTGATGCCGGGCATGACCACGGCGTTGATCTTGACGGGGTGGAGGCCGGCGGCCAGGGTGGCATCGATGGCCGCGAAGACGGAATCGAGCCGGTCGCGGCGGGTCAGCTCGGCGTAAGCCGCGTGGTTGATGGTGTCCAGCGAGATGTTGACCCGGTCCAGGCCGGCGGCCTTGAGCTTTCCGATGCGCTTGTCCAGGCCCAGCCCATTCGTCGTCAGCGCCGTGCTGGGGGCGTGGCCTTCGTCGGTGCGCAGCTTTTTGGTGGCCGCGATGATTTCTGCCAGGGACTTGCGCAGCAGCGGCTCGCCGCCGGTGAAACGGACCTGCCGGATGCCGAGGCGCTCGACGGCCAGGCGGATAAGGCGGATGGTTTCTGCGTCGTCGAGCTTGTGCTGGTTGGGCATCCAGTCCAGGCCCTCGGCGGGCATGCAGTAGGTGCACCGCAGGTTGCAGCGGTCGGTCAGGGATACCCGCAGGTCTCGGGCGACGCGACCGTATTTGTCCACCAAGGCCCGGTTGCCGTGGGCGTCGGCGGCAGGCAGGTCCGCGGCGGCCTGCGGGCGGCCGGCTACGCGCGGGGTGGGTAGCAGCACCTTCGGGGCGGAAGAACGGTCAGTCATATTCTCCCAACTCTATGCGTTGTGCGGACAGGACTACTAACCACAACGGCGCGGCCTGGTCAGCTATTCCTTTCCGAGGGCGCGGGCCTAGGTCAGCGGCTGGTCCGGATCCAGGGTGGCGTTGTCATCTATCTGGTTGGCCTCGCCCGGGCCGGCCAGGCGGATGATGTTGTATTCGCCCTCGGCCAGGTGGGAGCGCAGGTCCTTTTTGTCGAACTTGCCCACCGACGTCTTGTCGATGCTCTTGATGAAGGTCCAGTACTCCGGCAGCATCCAGCCGGGTAGCTCGGAGCGCAGGTTCTCCCGGAGGCTCTCGGCGGTCTCGATGGTCGGGTCGATGTCGTGCTGGAGGACGGTCACGGCCAGCGGGCGCTCGCCCCATTGCTTGTCGGGGTAGCCGATGACCGCGGCCTCGATGACCCGGTCGTCGGCCATGATGAGGTTTTCCAGCTGGACGGAGTAGATCCACTCGCCGCCGGAGCGGATGACGTCGCGGGCGCGGTCTTCGATGGTGAGGAAGCCGTCCTTGGTCACCGAGCCCACGTCGCCGGTGCGCAGCCAGCCGTCGGCGGTGAACTTGCTGGCCGCGTCCTCGGTGCGCTTGCCGCGGAACTGGGAGGCCGCCCCGCCTTCCTCCGCGGCGGGCGAGTGGTAGTAGGACTCCGTAACCAGGTTGCCGCGGACCTGGATCTCACCGGCGTTGCGGTCGGTCTTGGAGACCACCTGGCCGTCGTTGACCACGCGGTATTCCAGGCTGGTGGGGAAGCGGCCCTGGGAGATCCGGTAGCCCCAGCGGGAATTGCCGCTAGCGCCCTGCGGCGGGCGCGCCACGGTGCCCACAGTGGTGGTTTCCACCATGCCCCACACGTGCACCACGTCGACGCCGAAGCGCTCCTCCCAGACCTTGATCACCTGCGGCGGGACCGGGGAGCCGCCGGCGTAAATCTCGGTCAGCGACATGCGCTCCGGCGGGTGGTGGAGGTAGTGGACGAAGAGCTGGATCCAGATGGTCGGCACGCCGTGCGCCACGCGCGGGTGGGTGGAGGCAATGAGCTTGGCCAGGGTGGGCGCGGAGACATCCGAGTCCGGCAGGATTAGCGGCGTGCCCGTCATGAAGGCGGCGAAAGGCACGCCCCAGGACAACACGTGGTAGATGGGAATGCAGCACAGGAAGGACTCGCCGTGCGTAATCGCCAGGCTGTCCGTGGTGCGCAGCAGCATGGAGGCCAAGTAGATGGAGCGGTGCGAGTAGACCACGCCCTTGGGCGCGCCGGTCGTGCCGGTGGAATAACACAGCGCCGCGGCCGCGGACTCGTCTAGGACCGGCCAGTCATAGCGGGTCGATTGCCCGTCCAACAGGGCCTCGTAGGAATAGACCTCCACGCCGCGGGGGAAATAGGGGCTCAAGTGGCTCACCCGGCCCGGGCCCGTGAAGACGACCGCGCGGACGGTGGTGGTCCCGGCCAGGACCGCGCCCAGCTGCTGGGCCAAGCGCGGATCGGCGACGATGACCTCGATCTCCGCGTGGTTGACAATGTGCCGGATCTGGTCGTTCATCAGCTGCTTGTTCAGCGGGGTAAAGACCGCGCCCTTGCAGGCCACGGCGAACATGACCTCGAGGTGCTCCGCGCAGTTCCACAGGAAAGAGCCGACGCGCTCGTCGCCGGTAATCCCCAGCTCGTCGTGTAGCACGTGGGCGAAGGCCGCCGCGCGCGCCCCGATGTCCGCGAAGGTGCATTCCTCGGCCGCCCCGGCGCCGTCGGGGGCGTGCTCGCCGTGCCACGTGGTGACCTTGGTCTGGCTGTGGACGGTGGCGCCCTGCTCCAAGATACGGGAGATATTGAGCGGGACTTCCTGCATGGTGGAGTGCATGGTCACTATGATAGCCACCTCCTTGCGCCCCGGGGCGGGCCCGGTACCGAAGTACCCGAAATCTTGCGCTATACTGTCTGGGACTGGCTGAGCTGCTTGAGCGTTTGAGCTACGTGAGCTGCCCTAAGTTGAACAGTAAAGCACATGTGCTCGGGCCTGCTCGTGCAGTCGAGATGCGTTGTCCCTGGGCCTGACCCCGCAGAATGGGTCAAACCACAGCCCGCGCGCTTTCTGGGTGAGTACCTCAAAACGCCGTGCACACCGCGCAAGGTTTAAGGCCGGCCCGCAGGGGGACGACGTGGTTCCTGCCGAAGAAGGGAAACTCGGTCCCACGCGGACCACTCGGGCTCCCTTCCGGTCCCAACCGGCGCTGCGCGCCCTCGAGGTTGCTCGAGGTCCACGACAGTTAGCAGCGGGATACCCAGGTAGGCTAGCCAGAGTTTTATCTTTTAATTACACAGTCATTTCCAGAGTGCCTAGCCGGCGGACCCAAATACTTGGGAAAACCGGCCCGGTAACACGCGGCACGACCGCCCGACCGGGCACGCTGGGCACCCAGAATCATCCGCTGGGAAAAGCGACGAAAGGACTTCCGTGAGCGATACGGAGAATATCTCGCCTCAAGAACTGGCATCCCTGAAGCTGCCGCAGCTGCGCGAAATTGCGGCCCAGAAGGGCCTGCGCGGTATCAGCGCTCTCCGCAAGGGCGCTCTCATCGAGGCAATCACCACCGGTAAGAAGCCGGCCGCCGCCAAGGCCGCGCCGAAGTCGGCAGACAAGGCGGACAAGCCCGCTAAGCAGGCACCGGAACAAACCCCGGCCGCGCAGGCTGACGATGCCCCGCAGCGCGACGGTCGCCGCCCGCAGGGCCGCGACGACAAGCAGAGCGACGAAAAGCACGACGACGGCGAGAAGAACGCCGACAAGAACAACGGCCACAACGGCAACAACGGCAATGACGAGCCGCGCTACGAGTCCCGCGCGCAGGCCCGCCGGGCCCGCCGCAACCGCGCGCGCCGGGGTGGGCGCGACGACCACGACGGCAACAACCAGGACCAGGGCCGCGACAACCGCGATAACCGCGACAATCGCGACAACCAGGATGAGTCCCGTAACGGAAACAACCACGGCAACAACAACGGCGGCAACAACAACCGCCGGAACAACGGCGACGATGACGAGCGCGGCGGGCGCCGCGGGCGTCGCAACCGCCGCAACCGCCGGAACCGTGGCGGCGGCAACGACAACCGCGGGGGCGGCAACGACCTGCAGATTCGCGAGGGCGATGAGCTGCAGGCCGTCGGCGGCATCCTCGAGGTAGTCGACAACAACGTCGCCTTCCTGCGCACCACCGGCTACCGCGCTGCGAACTCGGACGTCTTCGTCAACCAGAACCTGGTCCGCCGCCTGGGGCTGCGCTCCGGCGACGCCGTGACCGGCCAGGTCAAGGTCGCCGGCGCCACGCACACCCACGGCAACGGCCGCAACCGCCGCAAGTACAACCAGCTGGTGCGGGTCGATACCGTCAACGGGATGGACCCGGAAGAGGCCAAGCAGCGCCCGGACTTTGCCAAGCTGACCCCGCTGTATCCGAATCAGCGGCTGCGCCTGGAGACCGACCCGAAGGTCCTGACCACCCGTGTTATCGACCTGATTATGCCGATCGGTAAGGGCCAGCGCGCCCTGATCGTCTCCCCGCCGAAGGCCGGTAAGACGACCATCCTGCAGAACATCGCCAACGCGATCTCCATCAACAACCCGGAGTGCTACCTCATGGTGGTGCTCGTCGACGAGCGCCCCGAAGAGGTCACCGACATGCAGCGCTCGGTCAACGGCGAGGTGATTGCCTCCACGTTCGACCGCCCGCCGTCAGAACACACCTCGGTCGCCGAGCTGGCCATCGAGCGCGCCAAGCGCCTGGTGGAGCAGGGCAAGGACGTCGTCGTGCTGCTGGACTCCATCACCCGCCTGGGCCGCGCGTACAACAACTCGTCCCCGGCCTCCGGGCGCATCCTGTCCGGCGGTGTTGACTCCAACGCTCTCTACCCGCCGAAGCGCTTCCTGGGCGCGGCCCGCAACATCGAAAACGGCGGCTCGCTGACCATTATCGCCACGGCCATGGTGGAAACCGGCTCGACCGGCGACAACGTCATCTTCGAGGAATTCAAGGGCACGGGCAACGCCGAGCTGAAGCTGGACCGCTCCATCTCCGAGCGCCGCGTCTTCCCGGCCGTCGACGTCAACCCGTCGGGTACCCGCAAGGACGAGCTACTGCTCGTGCCGGAGGAGCTGCGCATCATGACCAAGCTGCGGCGCATCCTCGCGGCCCTGGACTCCCACCAGGCCATCGACTTGCTTATCAAGCAGTTGAAGAAGACCAAGTCCAACGGCGAATTCCTCATGGGCGTGGCGCAGTCCGCGCCGATGGTCGCTGACAAGGACGAGGAGGATTACAAGTAATGGCTAGCCAAGTTTCGCTGGTCGACGACATCGTCTCCGAGTACCAGGGTCTGGAAATGCAGATGGCCGACCCGGAGGTGGCCGGCGACCAGAACCAGTTCCGGAAGTTGTCCAAGCGCTACGCCGAGCTGCGGCCCATCATCCAGGTCAACGACGAGCTCAACCAGGCTCGCGCTGACCTCGAGGACGCGAAGGAGATGGCCTACGAGGACCACGACTTCCAGGCCGAGGCCGATCGCTTGGAGGGCGAGGTCGTCGAGCTGGAAGAAAAGCTCGCTGACCTGTTGGCCCCGCGCGACGAGCACGACGCCGAGGACATCATCATGGAGATCAAGGCCGGCGCCGGCGGGGAAGAGGCCGCGCTTTTTGCCGGCGACTTGGCCCGCATGTACGAGCGCTACGCCGACAAGACGGGCTTTAGCTGGGAGGTGCTCGGCCTCAACGAGTCCGACCTGGGTGGCGTGAAGGACATGACCATCTCCTTCAAGTCGAAGAACCCGTCCCGCGACGGCGCGTGGTCCGTCTTCAAGTTCGAGGGCGGCGTCCACCGCGTCCAGCGCGTGCCGGTGACCGAGTCCCAGGGCCGCATCCAGACCTCGGCGGCCGGCGTGCTGGTCTACCCGGAGCCGGACGAGGTCGAGTCGGTCAACATCGATGAGAAGGACATCCGCGTCGACGTCTACCGTTCCTCCGGTAAGGGCGGTCAGGGTGTGAACACCACGGACTCCGCCGTGCGCATCACGCACCTGCCCACCGGGCTCATCGTCACCTGCCAGAAGGAACGCTCCCAGATCCAGAACAAGGCGCGCGCCCTGCAGGTGCTGCAGGCCCGCCTGGATCAGATGGAGCGCGAGGCCCGCGAGGCCGAGGACGCCGAGCAGCGCGCCTCCCAGGTCCGCACCATGGACCGTTCCGAGCGAATCCGTACCTACAACTGGCCGGAAAACCGCATCACGGACCACCGGATCGGCTACAAGGCCAACAACCTGGACTCCGTGTTGGACGGCGATATGGGAGATCTTATCACCGCCCTGCAGAACCAGGAGCGCGCAATGCGCCTCGAGGCCGAAGGCTAGAAGTGGCCCCCGGCACGTACGCGCGCCTGCTCCGGGAAACCACCCGGCGGCTGTCGGCGGCCGGCGTGGCCTCCCCGGAGTTCGACGCCCGCCTGCTGCTGAGCCACCTCATCGGATGCGGGCACATGGATATCCCGCTTAATGAGCCGACGATGCCCGGCTTCGAGCTCGCCCTCGAGCCGCTCGTTCGCCGCCGGGAGCAGCGCGAGCCCTTGCAGCACATCGTGGGCACCGCGCCTTTCGGCCCGCTCGATCTCGCGGTGGGCCCGGGGGTGTTCATCCCGCGCCCGGAAACGGAAGTCCTGGCCGACTGGGCCAAAGGCAAGGCTGAGGGCTTGATTAAGCGGGGTAATAATTCCCGCCTAACGATCCTCGACCTGTGCACCGGCTCGGGCGCCCTGGCGGCCTACCTGGCCTTTTACCTTGCGCCCGCCGCCCGCGTCGTGGCGGTGGAGAGGTCGCCCAAGGCCGCGGAGTATGCCGCGCGCAACTTCGCCGACTTGGGGCTGCAGGTGGAACTCGTCGAGGGCGACGCCTGCGACCCGGGCCTCCTGCCGGAGCTGGACGGGCGCGTCGACGTGCTGGTGACCAACCCGCCCTACGTGCCGGAGTCGCCGGACTTGGCCCCGGAGGTCTACCACGACCCGGCCGAGGCGGTCTTCGCCGGAGCGGATGGCATGGACGTCATCCGGGCCATGGCAAGCAACCTCACGCGCTGGCTGGCACCCGGCGCGTGGCTCGGTATCGAGCACGACGATGCAACCTCCGCGGCCGTGCAGAGCGTCCTTCGGGGCACCGGCGCCTTTAGTACAGTAGAACCAATGCTCGATCTCGCCGGCACCGCCCGCTTCGTGCGCGCGCAGCGGGAAGAGTAGGGTTAAAGCTCCAATAACCAGAGAACTTAAGCGTTTTTCGTGGGAGAAGTTGATGCAAGGCAAAATCTATAGTTGCGCTGATGAAGCGGGGCGTGCGGATGGTATCGCCGCGGCGACTAGGGCTGCGAAGTCCGGGCGCCTGGTGGTGCTGCCGACGGATACCCTCTACGGCATCGGCTGCGACGCCTTCGACAACGACGCGGTAGCCAACCTGCTGGCCGCCAAGCACCGCGGGCCGGACATGCCGGTGCCGGTGCTCATCGGCTCCTGGGACACCATCCAGGGCCTCGTTGCCACGTATTCCGACCAGGCGAAGCTCCTGGTCGAGGCCTTCTGGCCGGGCGGGCTGTCCATCGTCGTGCCGCAGGCGCCGAGCCTGCCGTGGAACCTGGGGGACACCCGGGGCACGGTCATGCTGCGCATGCCGCTGCACCCGATTGCCATCGAGCTGCTCCGCGCGGTCGGCCCGATGGCGGTATCCAGCGCCAATATCTCCGGCCACCAGCCGCCGACCACGGCGATTGCCGCCAAGCAGCAGCTGGGCAAGTCGGTTTCGGTCTACCTGGACGGCGGCGAAACCGCCATCGGCAAGCCGTCGACCATCATTGATCTAGCCGCGCCGCAGCCCTACCTGCTGCGGGAGGGCGCCATCTCGGCCGAGCAGATCTCCGAGGTCATCGGCGTCTCCGCCGAGGCGCTGCGGACCCGCCCGGGAGCCTGATGCTAGGCGGAGCCGGGGTGCCGCTGCGCGAAATCGGACTCGTTATCCTCGTCGCGGCGATTATCACCTACCTGACCACCGGGATCGTGCGTTCGGTGCTGGTCCGCAGCGGCCAGGTCGCCGAGGTGCGCCTGCGCGACAGCCACTCCCAGCCCACGCCCCAGCTGGGCGGGCTGGCCATGTACACCGGGTTTATCTCGGCGGTCTTCTTCGCCGCCCAGCTGCCGGCCCTGACCCGCGGCTTCATGCCGGTGACCCCGGAGATGACCGCGGTCATCTGGGCTTCCACCGCCATCGTCCTGGTCGGGATCGTCGACGACTTGGTCGAGCTGTCCGCGCTGGTAAAGCTGGCCGGGCAGTTGGTGGCCGCCACGTTGCTCTCGGCGTTGGGGCTGACCTGGTCGCTGCTGTTCGTCCCGTTTGGCGGCGGCACCACGCTGTTGCTGGACCAGTTCCAGTCCTCGTTGGTGACCATCTTCATCGCGGTCCTGCTGGTCAACGCCATTAACTTCGTCGACGGGCTGGACGGCCTGGCCGCCGGGCTGGGCCTCATCGCCGGCGGGGCCATCCTGATCTTTTCGCTCACCGTCTTGCACGACCAGGGTGGGGCGGTCTCGGCGTACCCGCCGGCCATCATCGCGGCCGGCCTGGTGGGCATGTGCGCGGGTTTCCTGCCGCACAACTTCGAGCCCTCCCGCATCTTCATGGGCGATAGCGGTTCGATGCTCATCGGCCTGCTGCTGGCGGCGGCCTCGACGTCCGTTTCGGGCAAGATCAACATGTCGCTCTACGGCGGCGCCGACATGGTGGCGGTCCTCTCGCCGCTCATCGTGGTCGTCGCCGCGGTCTTCATCCCGGTGCTGGACCTAGTCTGGGCGGTTATCCGCCGCCTGTCGCAGGGGCGCTCGCCGTTCTCGGCCGACAAGGCCCACATTCACCACCGCTTGCTGTCGCTGGGGCACACGCACCGCCGCACCGTGCTGGTGCTCTACCTGTGGGTCTCGGCCGTCGCCTTCGGGGCGGTGAGTTTCTCGGTCGTGCCGGTGCCCGTGGCGGCTGGGGCCACGGCCGTGGCCATCGTGATGGCCGCCGTCGCGACCCTCATCCCGCTGCGCGCCGGCAAGATCGGCCGCGTGCCAGCCTCGGCAGATCAGCCGGGCTAGTAGCTCCACCCGTACAACCTGTAGGATCCGTATTCGTGTCTGAAAGCTTTGATTCCACGCAAACTAACCCGAACGGCGGGGCGCCGCGCTCCGAGTTCGACGACCACCGCCGGCCGATGGTGCGCGCGGTGCGTTTCGGCTCCATGGCGCTGGCGGTCGTGACCGTGCTCTCGCTGGTCGGCTGGGGCTGGGCCAAGGACCTGCCCGGCATCTGGGGCGTGCTCCTCGGCGCGGTCATCGGCGGAGGCTTCGTCCTGCTGACCGCGTTTTCGGTGCTCGTGACCGCCAACTCCAGCCCGTCGACCACCATGGCGGTCGTTCTCGGCGGCTGGTTGGTCAAGGTTGTTCTCTTGATTATTGTCCTGTTGGCCGTCCGCGGCATGGACTTCTACGACGACGTCGCGCTCTTCGTGACCGTCATCTTGGCACTCATCATCGTGCTCGGCACCGAGGTGTGGGGGATTATCACCTCTCGGGTGACCTACGTGTCTTAAAACGCGTGGGCCAATGCGTCGGCCTTTGCGGGTCTGTGAATCTGGCGCCCGGGAAGTAATGCTTCCCGGGCGCTTTGTCGTGCCGGGCCAAACGAGAGGGGCCCGTGTCGGGGCTTCGGGGGTGTGTTTAGCAGGTATTTGTCACCCCCGCGGGGGATCACAGCATAAGGCTGTGATTAACCTTACCCGCCTGGGTTTTCAGTGGGAACGGGCAGTTTTGGGGCGAGAGTGGAGCAATTGTTCGGGTTTCCTGCCAGCTACTTGCACAAACTGGCCCCCCGCGTGCGAAATTTCAGTAACAAGCTGCTAGAATTTCCTGCGGGTTACCGCGGATCTAGGGTCCGCAGTCTGTGAGTGACGGACTGCTACGCCTTATAGTCCGTTGCGGTGAATCCCTGCTGCAGCATCGCTGATGTGCGACGGAGTCCGTTGTTGCGGCAGAGAGTTTGAGACGTCCATCGCACCGTATGAATTCGACACTCATACGGCCCGAACACGGGAGAGAACGCTGAGCGTTACAACATTGGCCATGAAGGGAAGCTTTCACGCACCCGAACTGGATCCAGAATTTTTCCCGGGGCAATATTACGGCCATATCCTTTTTGCGGATACACCGTTCGCGCTGGATCGCTTGATGCTGGTCCGCCTGCTCATGGCGGCCATCTTGGTGATCCTGTTTGTAGTCGCCTTCCGGAACCCGAAGCTGGTTCCGAAGGGTTTGCAGAACGTTGCGGAATACGGGCTGGATTTCGTCCGCGTTCACATCGCAGAAGACATCCTGGGGAAGAAGGAAGGCCGTCGGTTCCTGCCGATTTTGGCCTCCATCTTCTTCGGCATTCTGTTTTGGAACGTCTCGACAATCATCCCAGGCCTGAATATTTCGGCGAATGCCCGTATCGGCATGCCCATCGTGCTGGCCATCGTGGCGTATATCGCGATGATTTACGCCGGTGCGAAGCGCTATGGCTTCGGCAAGTTCCTGAAGTCGTCGGTGGTTATTCCTAACCTGCCGCCGGCTCTGCACTTGCTGGTTGTGCCGATCGAGTTCTTCTCGACGTTCATCTTGCGTCCTGTCACGCTGGCCTTGCGTCTTATGGCGAACTTCCTGGCCGGCCACATCATCTTGGTCCTGCTTTACTCCGCTACCAACTTCTTCTTCTGGCAGCTGAATGGCTGGACCGCGATGTCTGGTGTGACTCTGATTGCAGCGGTTTTGTTCACCGTATACGAGATCATCATCATCTTCCTGCAGGCGTACATCTTCGCCCTGCTGACCGCCGTATACATCGAACTGTCACTGCACGCAGACTCGCATTAAACACGCGCGAACGACGCGGCCAACTGAATAACCCCACATCAAACCACCACCGCCTTCGCCGGCAAAGCGCTGGCGGGGAAACATTCGAAAGGGAACGACTTTCACATGAACGACATCATCTTGGCTCAGGCAGCAGAGTCCTCGATCCACGGTCTTGGCGCCATCGGCTACGGCATCGCCACCATCGGCCCGGGCCTGGGCATCGGCATCCTCGTCGGCAAGACCGTCGAGGGCATGGCACGTCAGCCGGAGATGGCAGGCCAGCTGCGTACCACCATGTTCCTGGGTATCGCCTTCGTTGAGGCCCTGGCCCTGATCGGCCTCGTCGCTGGCTTCCTGTTCTAAAAGCGCGCGTTTTACACACAAACCCCTTTTAAGACTGGAGACTTATGAACAACGTCTTTTACTACCTTGCGGCGGAGGGCGAGGAGCTGCCTATGGAGGGCGGCAACTCCATCCTCCTGCCCAAGCTCTATGACATCGTCTGGTCTCTGATCCCGTTCATCATCATCCTCTTGGTCTTTTGGAAGTTCGTTCTTCCCAAGTTCCAGGAGCTGTTGCAAGAGCGTGAGGACCGGATTGAGGGTGGCCTGAAGCGCGCCGAGGCCCAGCAGGCCGAGGCCAAGGCAGCCCTCGAGAAGTACAACGCGCAGTTGGCAGATGCCCGTGCAGAGGCAGCCGAGATCCGCGAGCAGGCGCGCGAGCGCGGCAAGCAGATCGAGGCCGAAGCCAAGGAGAAGGCCGAGGAGGAGTCCCGCCGCATTATCGCCAATGGCGAAAAGCAGCTGCAGGCTTCCCGTACCCAGGTCATCTCCGATCTGCGTTCCGACATCGGACAAAACTCCATCAACCTGGCTGAGAAGCTGTTGGGCGGCGAGCTTTCTGACTCCGCCAAGCAGTCTTCCACCATTGATAACTTCTTGTCCGAGCTCGACACTGTGGCACCGGCCGGAAAGTAGGAGGCTATGAAGGCAGCTAGCCGCGAAGCACTCGCCGGTGTGGAGTCGACCCTGGACAAGATCCTGGGCGAGTCCACCGCCGTAGCGGTTGCCGCTCAAACCGGCCTCGAACTCTTCGAAGTTGTTGACGTGCTGGACGGGGAGCGCGAACTGCGCGCCGACCTGTCCGACGCCGCGGCTTCGGAAGACACCCGCAAGAAGCTGGTCGCTGACCTCTTCGGCGGCAAGGTGGCCCCCAGCACCCAGCAGGTGCTGGAAGCGGCTGCCTCCGCCAAGTGGTCTTCGGGCCGGGACCTGGTTCGGGGCCTGGTGGCCCTGGGCCGGCGTTCCCTTCTGCGCGGCGCAGAGTCCGAGGGGAAGCTCGGCCAGGTGGAAGACGAGCTCTTCCGCCTGTCGCGCATCCTGGACCGCGAGGGCGAGCTGACCCAGCTGCTTTCCGACCGCACTGCCAAGTCCGCCAAGAAGCGCGGGCTGTTGGCTAACGTGCTCTACGGCAAGGTCACGATGTTCACTGAGGCGCTCGCGCTGCAGGCCATCGGACGCCCGGAGCAGAACCCGATCGACGACGTTGCCAATCTGGCGTCGCTCGCAGCCAAGCTGCAGGGACGCGAGGTCGCACACGTGGTCAGCGCGGGTGAGTTGAACGAAGGCCAGCAGGCAGTACTCGCTGAGAAGCTGGGCAAGATTTATGGTCGTGCGATGTCCATCCACTCTGAGGTTGACACCAGCCTCCTCGGTGGCATGACTATTCGTGTCGGCGACGAGGTCATCGACGGTTCCACAGCGGGCAAGATTGCCCGCCTGCGCACCGCGATGGCCAAGTAAAGTCGTTGACGGTCACTACGTGAAGACTACGACACAAACTTTAAGTAATTGCTGGACGATACTACCGAGAGTAGGAAGAACATGGCGGAGCTGACGATCTCCTCCGATGAGATCCGTAGCGCGATTGCGAACTACACCTCGAGCTACTCCGCGGAGGCCTCCCGTGAGGAGGTCGGCGTGGTCATTTCGGCAGCTGACGGTATTGCACAGGTTTCTGGCCTGCCGTCTGTTATGGCGAATGAGCTGCTCGAGTTCCCTGGCGGCGTAATCGGCGTTGCACAGAACCTGGACACCAATTCCATCGGCGTTGTGGTGCTGGGTAATTTTGAGGCCCTCAAGGAGGGCGACGAGGTTACGCGAACTGGAGAGGTCCTCTCCATTCCCGTGGGCGAGGGCTTCCTCGGCCGCGTTATCAACCCGCTGGGCCAGCCGATTGACGGCATGGGCCCGATCGAGAGCGAAGAAGACCGCGCCCTCGAGCTGCAGGCACCGTCCGTGCTGCAGCGCCAGCCGGTCGAAGAGCCGATGCAGACGGGTATCAAGGCTATTGACGCCATGACCCCGATCGGTCGCGGTCAGCGTCAGCTGATCATTGGTGACCGTAAGACCGGTAAGACCGCGGTTTGCATCGACACCATCCTGAACCAGAAGGCCAACTGGGAATCTGGCGACAAGAACAAGCAGGTCCGTTGTATCTACGTGGCCATCGGTCAGAAGGGTTCCACCATCGCTGGTGTGCGCCAGACCCTGGCCGACCACGGTGCGCTGGACTACACCACCATCGTGGCTGCCCCTGCTTCTGATTCCGCCGGCTTCAAGTGGCTGGCACCGTTCTCCGGTGCCGCTCTGGGCCAGCACTGGATGTACCAGGGCAACCACGTCCTGGTTATCTACGATGACCTGACCAAGCAGGCCGAGGCCTACCGTGCCATCTCCCTGCTGCTGCGCCGTCCGCCGGGACGCGAGGCATATCCGGGCGATGTGTTCTACCTGCACTCCCGCCTGCTGGAGCGTGCCGCTAAGCTCTCCGACGACATGGGCGCTGGCTCGATGACCGCACTGCCGATCATTGAGACTAAGGCAAACGACGTGGGCGCGTTCATTCCGACCAACGTCATTTCCATTACCGACGGCCAGGTCTTCCTGGAGTCCGACCTGTTCAACCAAGGTGTGCGCCCGGCTATTAACGTCGGTGTCTCCGTCTCCCGTGTCGGTGGCGCTGCGCAGACTAAGGGTATGAAGAAGGTTGCCGGTAACCTGCGTCTGGACCTGGCTGCGTACCGTGACCTGGAGGCGTTCGCTGCGTTCGCTTCCGATCTGGACTCGGCTTCCAAGGCTCAGCTGGAGCGCGGTCAGCGCCTGGTCGAGCTGCTGAAGCAGAGCGAGTCTTCCCCGCAGCCGGTGGAATACCAGATGGTGTCCATCTTCCTGGCAGACCAGGGCATCTTCGACGTCGTTCCCGTCGAAGATGTGCGTCGCTTCGAGACTGAGGTGCACGAGTACCTGCAGGCGAACACCCCGCAGGTCTACGAGCAGATCGCCGGCGGCGTTCCGTTCACCGACGAGTCCAAGGAGGCTCTGGTCTCCGCGGCTAAGGACTTCACCCCGACCTTCCGCACCACCGAGGGCCACAACCTAGGCTCCGAGGCTGAGGTTGAGCCGCTCGATGCCGACGAGGTTAAGAAGACCGAGCTCAATGTCTCCCGAAAGGCTTCCAAGTAGGCTCGCGCTTACGAGGACACACAAGTCGATTGATTAAGAAGGGAGGAAAGTAAACCATGGCAACTCTTCGTGAATTGCGCGACCGTATCCGGTCCGTCAACTCCACTAAGAAGATCACCAAGGCTCAGGAGCTCATCGCTACCTCGCGCATTACCAAGGCGCAAGCCCGAGTGGAGGCATCCGTGCCCTACGCTCAGGAGCTCAACGCAGTGATGAACCGCCTGGCGGCCGCCAGCTCGCTGGATCACCCGATGCTGCGACAGCGCGAGAACGCCAAGGTCGCGGCCGTGCTGGTTGTTTCTTCCGACCGCGGTATGTGCGGTGGCTACAACAACAACGTGTTTAAGAAGGCCGCCGAACTGGAAGCTCTCCTCAAGAAGGAGGGCTACGAGGTAGCCCGCTACGTCACTGGCAACAAGGGCGTTGGCTACTACCAGTTCCGTGAGGAAGAAGTGGTCGGCAGCTGGTCCGGCTTTTCCCAGGACCCGACGTGGGACGAGACGCACGACGTCCGCCACCACATCGTGGAAGGGTTCATCGCTGGTTCCGAAGGCACCACCAAGGCCCGCGAGGGTCTGCACGCCGAGGGCGAGGGCCAGCCGGTCCGCGGCTTCGACCAGGTGCACGTCGTCTACACCGAGTTCGAGTCCATGCTGACGCAGACCGCTCGCGCGCAGCAGCTGCTGCCCATCGAGCCGGTCATTGATACGGTGGAACTCAACCAGGGTGAGTCGGCGCTCTCCGATAGCGGGAACACTGAGGAACTGAGCTCGGACTTCGATTTCGAACCGGACGCGGACAGCCTGCTGGAAGCCCTGCTTCCGCAGTATGTCTCCCGCACCCTGTTCGCAATGTTCTTGGAGGCTTCTGCTTCCGAGTCCGCGGCTCGTCGTACCGCCATGAAGTCTGCAACTGACAACGCGACGGACCTGGTCAAGGACCTGTCCCGCGTGGCCAACCAGGCCCGTCAGGCGCAGATTACCCAGGAAATTACAGAGATCGTCGGTGGCGCTGGCGCGCTCGCCGAAAGCGCAGAAAGTGACTAGATTATGACTACAGCTCTGCAAGAGCAGAACACACAGTCGTCGGCTGCCGCCGGCCGTGTGGTGCGTGTCATCGGTCCGGTCGTCGACGTGGAATTCCCGCGCGGCGCAATGCCGGCACTGTATAACGCACTGACCGTCGAGATTGAGCTCGAGGCTGTTGCTAAGACCGTCACCCTGGAGGTCGCTCAGCACCTCGGTGACAACCTTGTCCGTACCGTGTCCATGGCTCCGACGGACGGCCTTGTCCGCGGCGCTACCGTGACCGACTCCGGCAACCCGATTTCGGTGCCGGTCGGTGACGTCGTCAAGGGCCACGTCTTCAACGCTCTGGGCGACTGCCTGGACGAGCCGGGCCTGGGCCGCGACGGCGAGCAGTGGGGCATCCACCGCGAACCGCCGGCATTCGACCAGCTCGAGGGCAAGACTGAGATCCTCGAGACCGGCATCAAGGTCATCGACCTGCTGACCCCGTACGTCAAGGGCGGCAAGATCGGCCTGTTCGGCGGCGCCGGCGTGGGCAAGACCGTTCTGATTCAGGAAATGATTACTCGTATTGCCCGCGAGTTCTCCGGTACCTCCGTGTTCGCCGGCGTCGGCGAGCGCACCCGTGAGGGCACCGACCTGTTCCTGGAGATGGAAGAGATGGGCGTGCTGCAAGACACCGCCCTCGTCTTCGGCCAGATGGATGAGCCGCCGGGAGTCCGTATGCGCGTGGCTCTGTCCGGCCTGACCATGGCGGAGTACTTCCGCGATGTGCAGAACCAGGACGTGCTGCTGTTCATCGACAACATCTTCCGTTTCACCCAGGCTGGTTCCGAGGTTTCGACCCTGCTGGGCCGTATGCCTTCGGCCGTGGGCTACCAGCCCACCCTGGCGGACGAGATGGGCGTGCTGCAGGAGCGCATTACCTCCACCAAGGGTAAGTCGATTACCTCGCTGCAGGCCGTCTACGTGCCGGCGGATGACTACACCGACCCGGCACCGGCGACCACCTTCGCTCACCTGGATGCGACCACCGAGCTGGACCGCTCCATCGCCTCGAAGGGTATCTACCCGGCAGTGAACCCGCTGACCTCTACCTCTCGTATTCTCGAGCCGGGTATCGTCGGCGAGCGCCACTATGCCATCGCCCAGCGCGTTATCGGTATCCTGCAGAAGAACAAGGAGCTGCAGGACATCATCGCCATCCTGGGTATGGACGAGCTGTCGGAAGAGGACAAGCTGACGGTGCAGCGTGCCCGTCGTCTGGAGCGCTTCCTGGGCCAGAACTTCTTCGTCGCAGAGAAGTTCACCGGCCTGCCGGGCTCCTACGTCCCGCTGTCGGAGACCATCGACGCCTTCGAGCGCATCTGCAACGGCGAATTCGACCACTACCCGGAGCAGGCCTTCAACGGCCTGGGTGGCTTGGACGACGTCGAGGCTGCGTACAAGAAGATGACCGAGAAGTAGGGAGAGGCACATGGCTGACATCACCGTAGAACTCGTTTCCCCGGAGCGGTTGCTGTGGACCGGTAAGGCAAGCATCCTGACCGCGGAAACGACCGAGGGTGAGATCGGCGTGCTTCCGGGCCACGAGGCTATGATCGGCCAGCTGGTCGAGAACGGCGTCGTGACCTTCCGCCCGGTGGACGGGGAGCGTCGCTTCGCCGCCGTCCAGGGTGGCTTCCTGTCGGTGACTGATGAAAAGGTGACCGTCTTGGCCGACTGGGCCGTCTGGGCTGACGAGGTCGATAGCTCGCAGGCTCAGGAAGATGCCAAGTCTGGCGACCAGATCGTACAGTCCCGCGGCGAGGCCGGGCTTCGTGCTCTGCGCCGCTCGCAGGAAAAGTAGCGTGCGCTAAGGGCACGTAAGGGGCAGCAACTGCCGCCTTTCTACTCTCGTCATTTAGGCTTTGCGCCTGTAAGTGTTCCTTGACAAAAGGAACGGCTTACAGGCGCTTTGTCGTTTTTATGCGGTCTTTCGTATTAGCACTTTCCGCGGAATACCGACTAGACTCAGATCATCACTTGTGGCACCCACGCCAAACACGTTTTGCAGGGAAGGTGAGAGGTTATGAGCTCGACCGTGGTTTCTATCGTCCTCTGGGTCGTTCTCGCCCTCGTGGTCTGCGTGGTCTTCCTGGCGGCGGTGCGCTTTTTCACCCTGCGTTCCAAGGGCACGCCGATGTTGATGCGCTCGGTGCCCGCCAAGGACACCCGGGGTTGGCGCCATGGCGTCATCTCTTACGCCGGGGAATTTGTTGAGTACTACGAGCTGCGCTCTGTCTCTCCCAGCTGTGACCGCCGTTTTAACCGCCGCGACATCGAAATCTTGGGCACCCGCGCCCTGGACGATGAAGAGGCGGTTTTTATTTCGTCTGGCATGAAGGCCGTCCATATCATCGTGCGCAACCAGCAGTATGAATTGGCCCTGGCCCCGCACGCGCACATGGCCTTTTCCGCCTGGGTGGAGGCCGCACCCTCGCAGCGCCAGGAACACCGCGACTTCCACCAGATGCGCAAGAAGATGGAACGCCCCATGCGCACCAACCTGCCGCACGACATAGCTAGCTGGCAGTCCTACTACGAATAGTCCAAAAATGCCGCCCACCGTGCCGTTCCCGCCCCGCTGCTAGGGCGGTTTTGGTACGTCTGGGGGCTTTCCAGCCTGCCTGGTGTGCGGTGGGGTGGCGCTAAGGCGATAGGGTGGTAGCCATGCGTTTAGTAATCGCCTCCTGCAGCGTCGACTACGTCGGCCGCGTCGATGCCCACCTGCCGCTGGCAGACCGCCTGCTGTTGCTCAAGGCCGACGGCTCGGTCTCGATCCACGCCGACGACCGCGCCTACAAGCCCCTGAACTGGATGACCCCGCCGTGCACGGTCACCGAGTCCGCCATCGAGGACATTGATGGGGAGCCGACCGGGGACACCCTGTGGCTGGTGGAAAACCCGAAGGGGGAGCAGCTGCGCATCACCATCGCGAAGGTGCACCAGGACATCGAGGTCGAGCTGGGCGAGGATCCGGGCCTGGTCAAAGACGGCGTGGAGGCCCACCTGCAGGAGCTGCTCGCCGAGCACATCACGACGCTTGGTCAGGGCTACAGCCTGGTGCGCCGCGAGTACCCGACCGCCATCGGCCCGGTCGATATCATGGCGCTCGATAACAACCGGGAGCACGTGGCGGTCGAGGTCAAGCGCCGCGGCGGCATCGACGGCGTGGAGCAGCTGTCCCGGTACCTGGACCTGCTCAACCGCGACGACCTGCTCGCCCCGGTGCACGGCGTTTTCGCCGCCCAGGAGATCAAGCCCCAGGCCCGGACCCTGGCCGAGGACCGCGGGATCCGCTGCGTCGTCCTGGACTATCAGGACCTGCGCGGCATCGAGTCGAACGAGCTGCGCCTGTTTTAGCCTGCCTTATCCAGGTCCCCACTGCGATGAGTCTCGAAGGAGGTAGACGTGCCGCGACGCAACCGCCGGCAGCGCCCGAGCCCGCGCAAGCTGCCCGCTGACGGCGCGGGTTTCTACGGCGCCCAGATCCAGGAGGGCCCGCGCTGGAGCTTCGGCCAGCCCTACGTCGTGCGCCAGATTGGCGCGGCGCGGGCGGTCAAGAATTACGTGTGCCCGGGCTGCAACCACACCATCTTCCCCGGGGTCGCCCACGTGGTGGCGTGGCCGAAGGACGCTGGTGGTCAGGCCGACGATAGGCGGCACTGGCACCGCGGGTGTTGGGACCGCCGCTAACGGCCCACTGCTCGGCGCCCGGCGAGTAGGATGGCGGGCATGATTGTTGCCTTTTCTGTAGCCCCCGCAGTTGTTGATACCCCGGACGCCGAAATGGCCGACGCCGTCACGGAGGCCGTGCGCGTGGTGCGCGAGTCTGGCCTGCCGAACGAGACGAACGCGATGTTCACGCTCATCGAGGGCGAGTGGGACGAGGTCTTCGACGTCATCAAGCGTGCTACCGATGCCGTCCGCGGGGTCTCCCCGCGCACCTCGCTGGTCATCAAGGCGGACATCCGCGAAGGGCACACCGGGCAGCTGACTCAGAAGGTCGAGTCCGTCAACCGCCGCCTGAACCAGAACTAGCAGCCGGCGCAACTTAAGTCGATATCAGCTAAGAAAGGACTAGTATGACGAACCCCCGTGGACCGCAGGTGGCCGGCGCCCTGGACCTGGGCGAGGTCAAGGCGCGTGCCGAGGCGCGCGCCCAGGCCGAAAAGCAGGGCGCCCAGTCGCCCGCCCAGGGCGCGGAGCAGTCCGGCGCAGGTGCCGGCCTCCGCGCCTTCTTTGAGGTCACCGAAGCCAATTTTGAATCCGACCTGGTGCGCCGCTCCCTGGAGGTGCCGGTCGTCGCGCTCATCGGCACCGCGCGCTCCACGCAGTCGGAGGAGCTCAAGTCCACCCTGCGCCAGCTGGCCGAGCGCGGCGGGTTTAAGTTCCTGGTGGGCTATATTGACGCCGACCAGCACCCGCAGATCGCGCAGGTCTTCGGCGTGCGTAACCTGCCGACCACCATCGCGCTGGGCGCGGGCCAGCCGCTGACCAACTTCGAGGGTTCCCAGCCTATGGACGCCCTCGAGCAGTGGGTGGACGCCCTGGTCCAGCAGGTCTCGCCGCAGCTGCAAGGCCCGGGCCCCGAGCTGCAGGCCGCCCAGGCCGGCCAGGCGCCGGCGGGTGAGGAGGAGGCCGCCCCGGCGGAGGATTCCCGTTTGAGCGAGGCGGAAGAGCAGCTTGGCAACGAAGACTTCGACGGCGCGATTGCCACCTACGAGGCTATCCTGGCCGAGGAGCCGGGCAACCAAGAAATCAAACAGGCCCGGGATACCACGCTGCTGCTCAAGCGCCTGTCCGCGGCCGGCCAGGGCGTGGACCACATCGGTCAGGCCGAGTTAGACCCGGATGATATCGACGCCCAGCTCAACGCCGCCGACGCCGACGTTGTCGCCGGCCGCCCAGAGGCCGCCTTCGAGCGGCTTATCGCGGGCATGCGGCGTACCGCCGGTGCGGACAAGGACCGCTTGAAGGAGCGCCTCCTAGAGCTCTTCGGACTCTTCGACGCCGCGGATCCGCGCGTACTGTCCGCCCGCACCCAGCTGGCCAGCGCCCTGTACTAGGGCGCCCTGCACCCGGGCCCGGGGGAGGGGCCGGGTTTAAGACTCGGTGCCGCGGTAGAGGTACCACTGCACCGAATTGGCCGGCAGCAGGACCCGCAGGAAGTTGTTGCCGTCGCGGCTGACCGTCTCCACGTGGCGCGGCAGGTCGTTGGCGGCGCCGGAGTAGACGCCGTCGTCGGTGTTGAGCACCATCTCCCAGGCGCCCGCGTGCGGCACCCAGACCTCGTAGTCCGGGTGGGAGTTGCCCGCGAGGTTGACCACCGCCAGCAGCGTTTGGCCGGTGCGGGCGTAGCGCAGGTAGCCGAGCACGTTGCGGGCGGCGTCGTCGCCTACCACCCACTGGAAGCCGGCCGGATCGAAGTCCTGGTCCCACAGCGCCGGGGTGTCGCGGTAGATCGCGCCGATGTCGCGGGCCAGGCGCTTGATGCCCTGGTGGTACTCGTGCCCCCAGCCCTCCAGGTTGGCCCAGTCCACGGAGGAGCCCTCCGACCACTCGGTGACTTGGCCGAACTCGTCGCCCATGAACAAGAGGTTCTTGCCTGGGTGCGAGTACATGTAGCCAAAGAGCGTGCGCACCCCGGCGGCCTTGTTCCAGTCGTCGCCGGGCATCCGCGTCCACAGCGTGCCCTTGCCGTGGACGACCTCGTCGTGGCTAAGCGGCAGCACGTAGCGCTCGGAGTAGGCGTAGACCATCGAGAAGGTGATCTCGTGATGGTGGTGGCTGCGGTAGATGGGATCGCGGCTGAAATACTCCAAGGTGTCGTTCATCCAGCCCATGTTCCACTTCAGGTCGAAGCCTAGCCCGCCGTGTTCGGTGGGGGCGGTCACGCCCGGCCAGGAGGTCGATTCCTCGGCGATGGTGAGGATGCCGGGGCTGACCCGGTGGACGGTCGCGTTGGTTTCCTGCAGGAGGCGCACGGCCTCCAGGTTCTCCCGGCCGCCGTGCATGTTCGGCAGCCAATCGTCGCGGGAATAGTCCAGGTAGAGCATGGAGGCCACCGCGTCGACGCGCAGGCCGTCGACGTGGAATTCCTCGGCCCAGTAGAGGGCGTTCGCCACCAGGAAGTTGCGGACCTCGTTGCGGCCGAAGTCGAAGACGTAGGTACCCCAGTCCGCCTGTTCGCCGCGGCGCGGGTCGGGGTGCTCGTAGCAGGGGCGACCGTCGAAGCGCCCGAGGGAAAATTCGTCCTTGGGGAAGTGGGCGGGCACCCAGTCGATGATGACGCCGATGCCGGCGCGGTGGCAGGCATCGATCAGCGCGCGCAGCTCGTCCGGGCTGCCCCAGCGCGCCGACGGGGCGTAGTAGCCGGAGACCTGGTATCCCCAGGAGCCGCCGAAGGGGTGCTCGGCCACGGGCAGGAACTCGACGTGGGTGTAGTTGTGCTCCAGCAGGTAGTCGATGAGCTCGGCCTGCAGGGTCGCGTAGTTAGAGCCAATCTTCCAGGAGCCGACGTGGACCTCGTAGATATTCATCGGCTTGTCGAGGTTGCCGTCGCGGGCGGCCAGCCATTCGGCGTCGGTCCAGTTGAAGCTGGTGCTGGCCACGACGCTGGCGGTCTCCGGCGGGGCGAGCGTGGCCTTGGCCAGCGGATCGGCCTTGTCGATGCGCCCGTGCTCCCGGGACTGGATGGCGAACTTATAGCGCTCGCCTTCGCCCACGCCCGGGATGAAGATCTCCCAGATGCCGGTCGCGCCCAGGCTGCGCATGGGGTACTGGGTGGGGTTCCAGCCGCAGAAATCGCCCACCACGGCCACGCCCAGCGCGTTGGGCGCCCACACGGCAAAGGCCGTGCCGGTCACGGTGCCCAGCTGCGTGTCGTACTCTTTCAGGTTGGCGCCCAAGACCTCCCAGAGGCGCTCGTGGCGGCCTTCGGCCACCAGGTGCAGGTCCAGCGTGCCCAGCGTGGGTAGGAAGGCATAGCCGTCCGCCACGGTGCGGTTAGCGCCCCCGGGGTAGCCCACCCGCAGGCGGTAGTCCTGCTGCTCGGGCAGGTCGGCCTCGAAGATGTCGTGGCCGGCCGCGCGCATGGGGGTAGCCCCGGCGGCGGTGAGCAGCTCGACGGACTCGGCCCCGGGCTGGCGGGTGCGCACCGTCCCGTCGTGCCAGCCGTAGAAGGCGTGGGGGTCGTGGTGCTGGCAGTGGTCCAGCCGGCTGAGGTCTTCGGCGGCGATGGTGGGCTCGAAATCTGGGCTGGTATCCATGGCTAAGACTGTACGTCAGTTCCTTCGGTTTCGGAGAGTGAATGCGGACCCGGGCGGCGGGGAGCAGACCGCGGGGCCTAGGCGCGGTAGTCGGTGACTTCTCGCCAGGCCAGCTGCTCGCGCAGGTCCGGCTCGGCGGGTGGGAGCAGGAAGATGTGGGCGACGTCCCGCATGGGCTCAAGCCGCACGAAGTTGCGCTCGGACCAGTTATAGGCGGCCCCGGTGACCATGTCCTGGACGGTGAAGACATCGCCGGGGTTGCGCCCCAGGCGGTCCAAGTCCAGGTCTACGGTGGCCTCCTGCGGGTTGCGCGGATCCAGGTTGATGACCACCAGCACCACGTTGCCCGTGACCGCGTCCGCCTTGGAGTAGGCCAGGATGTTCGGGTTGTCGGCGGCGTGGAAGTGCAGCGTGCGCAGCTGCTGCAGCGCCGGGTTCTCCCGCCGGATCTGGTTGAGCAGGCGCAGATAACCCTCCAGGGAATCCCCGGAGTTGACGGCGGCCTGGAAGTCGCGGGGGCGCAGCTCGTATTTCTCCGAGTCGAGGTATTCCTCGCTGCCCGGGGCTACAGGCAGGTGCTCGTAGAGCTCGTAGCCGGAGTAGACACCCCACAGCGGCGACAGGGTGGCCGCCAGGCTGGCGCGGATGGCGAACATGGCACGGCCGCCGGTCTGCAGGGAGGCGTGCAGGATGTCCGGGGTGTTGACAAAGAAGTTGGGGCGGCAGATATCGGCCTGCTCCACGTGCAGCTGGGCGAACTCGGTGAGCTCTTCCTTGGTGGTCTTCCACGTGAAATAGGTATAGGACTGGCTAAAGCCCAGCTTGGCCAGGCCCAACAGGCGCGCCGGGCGGGTAAACGCCTCCGCTAAGAAGATGACCTCCGGGTGGTCGCGGTGGACCTCGGCGATGATCCAGGCCCAGAAATTGGCCGGCTTGGTGTGCGGGTTATCCACGCGGAAGGTTTTCACGCCCGCCGCGACCCAGAACAAGACCACGTCCAGGATTTCTTCGTAGAGTGCCGCGGGGGCGTTGTCGAAGTCGAGCGGGTAGATGTCCTGGTACTTCTTGGGCGGGTTTTCCGCGTACGCGATGGTGCCGTCTGCTAGCACCGTGAAGTACTCCGGGTGCTTTTTAGCCCAGACGTGGTCGGGGGAGCACTGCAGGGCCAGATCCAGGGCCACCTCGAGGCCGAGCTGCTCGGCGCGCTGTACCAGGCCGCGGAAGTCGTCCAGGGTGCCCAGCTGCGGGTGGGTGGCCCGGTGGTCGGCGATAGCCCACGGCGAGCCCACGTCGTCGGGCCCGGCGTTCAGGGTGTTGTTCTTGCCCTTGCGGTGGACCTGGCCGATGGGGTGGATGGGAGGGAAGTAGACGGTGTCAAAGCCCATGGCCGCCACACGGTCCAGGGCCTGAGCGGTCGTGGCGAAGGTGCCGTGGACGGGCTCGCCGTGAGCGTCGCGGCCGCCGGTCGAGCGCGGGAAGAGCTCGTACCAGGAGTTGTACAGCGCGGCCTGGCGCTCCACGTAGACCTCCCGCACGGTGTCTTCGACGACCAAGTCGCGCAGGGGCTGCTCGGCCAGGGCCTGGGCAACGGCCGCGGACAGGGCCGGCGCTACCCGTTCGTTAACGTCCCGGGTGGCATCCCGCAGGGACTCGGCGGCCTCCTTGTAGAGGGAGGCGGAATTCTTGCGGGTCATGGCGGCGCGGTCGAAGAGGTCGGCGCCGTGGCGCAGGTCGTTGTCCAGCTCTGCGGCGGACTGGCCCGCGGCCAGCTTCTTGGTGACGGCATTTGTCCAGGTGGCTACCGGATCCGACCAGGCCTGGATCTGGAAGCGCCAGGTGCCCGGCCTGTCGGGCACGAAGACGCCGTGGACGCGGTCCTGGTCTTCCGGATCGACGCTCAGGCGGGTGTTGAACGCGGGGGTGGACAGGGTGGCATCGTCAGGCGAGTACACCACGAGGTTGGCGGCCACCGCGTCGTGGCCTTCGCGCCAGACTAAGGCGGTGACGGGAATGACCTCACCGACTCCTCCTTTGGCGGGTAGGTTTCCGTGATCGATTACGGGCCGGACGTCGTCAATACCAAGGCGGGTCGTCATGGAATTTAGCGTAGTCGAGGTGTTTCAGTGTCGCCCGGCAACTGGAAAATCGGCCACAATGGGACACGTGAGTTCCTCGATGTTTAGCCAAGAACAAATTGCCGCCGCCCGCGCCGCCGCCCAGTCCGCCCGCGGCACCGCCGTCTCTGCCGCGACGGGGGCGGCAGAGACGGCCGCCGCAGAAACCGATCAGGACTGGCTGATCGACTTCCGCGGGGTCGAGCTACGCCGCGGCGGCAAGACCCTCGTCGGCCCAGTCGACTGGCAGGTCGAGCTCGACGAGCGCTGGGTCATCATCGGTCCTAACGGCGCGGGCAAGACCTCGCTGGTGCGCATGGCCGCGGCCGAAGAATTCCCGTCCAAGGGTACGGCCTTCGTGATGGGCGAGCGGCTCGGCAAGACAGACATGCGCGATCTCCGCGCCATGATCGGCATCTCCTCGGCCGCCGTGCAGCACCGCATCCCGGACAACGAGCGCGTCGACGACCTGGTGGTCTCCGCGGGATACGCGGTCCTGGGGCGCTGGCGCGAGGACTACGGGGACATGGATTTTAGCCGCGCGAACCGGATCATGGAACAGACCGGCTGCACCCACCTGGCCGAACGCACCTGGGGCACCCTGTCCGAAGGTGAGAAGAAGCGCGTCATCCTGGCCCGCGCGCTCATGCCCAACCCGGAGCTGCTCATCCTGGACGAGCCCACCGCCGGCATGGACCTGGGCGGCCGCGAGGACCTGGTGGGCTACTTGGGGGACTTGGCCTTGGACGCCGACGCCCCGGCCATCGTCATGATCACCCACCACGTCGAGGAGATCCCTTACGGCTTCACCCACGCGATGATCCTGGACGAGGGCGAAGTCGTCGCCAAGGGGCTTATCAACAGCGTGCTCACCTCCGACAACCTCACCCGCGCATTCGGCCAGCCCATCCAGGTCGACCGGATCGGCGAGCGCTACTTCGCGCGCCGGGTACGCTAGGAGGCCACGACCTCCCTAACTGGTGGACGAAGAAGTCGCCGCGCCCAAGTCCCGGTGGAGAAGATGAGCAAGATAAACCCCTTAGATGTCATTGACGCGACCGACACTACCGGCTTCAACGGCGGCCGGCTGTCGGCGTCAGTGCTGCTCATTCGCGACGAACCCGACGGGCTCAAGGTCTGGGTCCAAGAGCGCGTGGCCACCATGCGCAACTACCCGGGCCACGCCGTCTTCCCGGGCGGCGGGGTAGACCCCCGCGACTTTCCGCCGCGCAGCTGGGACTCCGGCAGGCTCTGGGCCGGCGCCTCCCTGGTGTCCAAGGCCCGCCGGCTGGGGGTGACCAAATACAAGGCCCACGCCCTGGTCTTCGCGGCGGCCCGGGAACTGTTCGAGGAAACCGGCACGCTCCTGGTCGTCGACGAGAAAGGCCGCGTCGAGTCCAACGCCGCCCGCTTCCACGCCGAACGCCTCCAGCTGGAAGGCCACGAGCTGTCGTTTTCCGACTTCTTGAGCCAGGAGTCGCTGCGCATGGACTCTGACCGCCTGCTTCCCTGGGGCCGCTGGGTCGGCCATTCCCCGGCCGGCAACTGGTTCGACACCTTCTTCTTCGTCGCCACCCTGCCGCCCGGCCAGGAGCCCGACGGCAACACGGGCGAGGCCGCCGATGCCGGCTGGTTCTCTCCGCAGCTGCTCATCGACGGCTGGCGCGCCGGGCTGGTGCGCTTGGTCGCGCCGACCTGGGCGAACTTGCAGCGCCTGTGCCGGTTAAGCACCGTGCAGGAGGTCCTCGACGACGTCGATTATTCCGACCTGCGGCCGGTGGTGGGCGACCCGGTGGATGACCCGCGCTACCGCGAGTTTTTCACCACCCGGCCCGTCGACCGCATCTAGGCCGAGCCAGCTGCCTGCCGCCCAAATTAATTTTTCCTTCACCCCCTCTTTCCTCCCGACCCGTCGAGAAAGGCACCGCTGCACCGTGGCATTCGAACTAGCCGACATCCGGTTCTTCCAAGACAACGCCGCCGCCATCCGGCAGGCCAGTCAGCAGCTGGAGGGAACCCGGGCCAAGGCGCTGGCCGAGGCCGAGTACCTGCGCGAGCGCTTCGGCGAGCACGGGCGCGCGGTGGGGGAGCTGGCCGACGCCCGCCGGCGCGCGCTGCGCACCGCGAAGTTCCCGGACACCTGGTTAAGCGACGTCGACGCCGTCCAGCAGGCCACGCCCGCGCCCGTGGCCCGGGCTCGGGCCCGGCACCTGGCCGGTATGAGCGTGGACTTCGTCCACGACGTCACCTGCTCGGTGGGTACGGAGGCCCCGGCGCTGCGCGCCGCCGGCATCGGCTACCTGGGCAGCGACCTGGATAGGCCGCGCGTGGCGATGGCCCGGCACAACGTGCCCGGCGTGCCCTTCGTGGTCGCCGACGCCTTGGCGCCGGTCAGCGCCCGCGGGGTGGTCGTGGCGGACCCGGCCCGGCGGGCAGGCGGGCAGCGCATCACCAAGCCGGAACAGCTGCTGCCGTCCCTGCCGGACCTGCTGGCCGCCTACCCGGGCCGCCCCATGGCCGTTAAGTGCGCGCCCGGCCTGGACTACCGTGAGTGGGCGGGCCCGGTGGTGGTGGCCAGCGTCGACGGCGCGGTCAAGGAGGCCTGCCTCTACACCCCGGATTTGCAGCAGCGTCCGGCCCCGGACGGCCAGCCGGTGCGCGCGGCGTGGCTGCTTCGCGGCGGCGCCGACTCCCACAACGGAGACGAGACCATCAGCAGTGCCGATTTCGCCGCGGACGAGCTGCCGGCGGCCGGGGAGGTGGGCCGCTACCTCGTGGACCCAGACGGCGCGGTGGTGCGCGCGGGCCTCGTCAAGCACTACGCGGCGCGCCACGGCCTGTGGCAGCTGGACGAGAAAATCGCCTACCTGACGGGGGAGGCAATCCCACCGGGCCGGTCGGGATTTCCATTCATCGAGCAGGTGAGCCTGAAGCGCTTGAGCTCGTGCCTGAAGTCCCTGGACGCCGGCAGCCTGGAGATCCTCGTCCGTGGTGTCAACATTGACCCGGACCAGCTGCGCAAGAAGCTGAAGCTGCGGGGCTCGCGCCCTCTGGCGGTGGTCGTCACGCGGCTGGGCCGCGGCGCCGTGGCGCTGGTCTGTGAGCCACGCCAATGGAATTAGTCCCGCCTTCGCTACTACTATGGCGCGGAGAATAAGTTTCTAGAACGCTTCAACCAAATTGACGGAAAGGTCGGTCGAATACCCATGCCCACTATCGTGGCTCTGGTCAAGTACGTACCCGATACGTGGTCCACTAAGACGTTGGAAGAGGACAACACGCTAAACCGCGACGCGGTGGACAACATTATTGATGAGGTCAACGAGTATTCGGTGGAACAGGCGCTGCGGCTGCGCGACGCGAACCCAGAGGCCGGTTACCGCGTGGTGGCCCTGACGATGGGCCCGGCCGGCGCCGAGGAGGCCCTGCGCAAGGCCTTGGCCATGGGCGCCGACGACGCGGTCCTGCTCAGCGACGAGGCGCTGGCGGGCTCGGATGCCATCGGCACCGCCTGGGCGCTGAGCAACGCCATCAACACCCTGGACGACGTTGCCCTTATCACCATGGGTACGGACGCCTCCGACTCGCAGACGGGCCTGCTGGCCGGCCTGCTGGCCGAGTACCGTCAGATCCCGGCGCTCACGCAGCTGCACGCGGTGAGCCTGGCTGAGGGCACCGTGCGTGGTACCCGCGAGGACCACCGCGGCACCTGGGAGCTGTCCGCCCCGCTGCCGGCCCTTATCGCCGTGGGCGACAAGGCCGACAAGCCGCGCTTCCCGAACTTCAAGGGGCTCATGGCGGCCAAGAAGCACCCGATCACCACGCTGGATCTGGCCGCTATCGGCGTCGACCCGGCGCAGGTGGGCCTGAACTCGGCGACGACCCAGGTCACCGAGGCCGCCCAGCGCCCGCCGCGCACCGCCGGCGAGCTGGTGGAGACCGGCTCCGCCGAGGACAAGGCCGCCAAGATCGTCGAGTTCCTCGAGTCCAAGAACCTGCTCTAACACCCGCTCGCCGCGAACGCTTATAAGGAGTTTTCTTTTCATGTCTCACGTTTATGTTTTGGTCGAGCACACCGGTGACCAGCTGAGCCCGGTCACGGGTGAGCTGATTACCGCCGCCCGCCAGCTGGGCACCGTCTCCGCCGTCGTGGTCGGCCCCGCCGGCACCGGCGAGAAGCTGGCCCCGGAGCTGGCCCGCTGGGGTGCGGCCCAGGTCGTGGACGCCCAGGCCGCGGACTACGATTCCCGCCTGCTGACCCCCGAGGTCGACGCCCTGCACGGGCTGGGCGCGGCCAACCCGGCCCCCATTCTGATTGCCGCATCCGCCACCGGCAACGAGATCGCCGGCCGCGTGGCCGCGCGCCTGGCCTCCGGCGTCCTGTCGAACGTCTCCGGCATCCGCCCGGACGGGGCGGCCCAGCACGCCATCTTCGGCGGCTCCTACGACGCTTATGCCACCGCGGCCGGCCCCTGCCCGATCTACACCCTGCTGCCGGGCAGCGTGGCCGCCGAGGCCGAGGCCAGCGTCGGCGAGGTCGCCGCCATGCAACTGCCGGCGGCCACCGACCGCGATGTCAAGGTCGAATCCTTTACCCCGGCCGAGAAGTCCGCCCGCCCGGACCTGCCGTCGGCGGCCACCGTGGTCGCCGGTGGCCGCGGGGTGGGCGATGAGTTCGCCGCCGTCGTCGAGCCGCTCGCCGACGCCCTGGGCGCGGCCGTGGGCGCTACCCGCGACGCCGTCGACGAGGGCTTCTACGACGCGGCCTACCAGATCGGGCAGACCGGCGTGACGGTGACCCCGGACCTCTACATCGGCCTGGGTATCTCCGGCGCCATCCAGCACACCTCGGGCATGCAGACGGCCAAGAATATCGTCGTGGTCAACCAGGACCAGGACGAGCCCTTCTTCCAGATCGCTGATCTGGGCGTGGTGGGGGACCTGCACGAGATCGCCCCGGCGCTGACCGAACAGCTGAAGAATCGCGCCTAAGATGTCCCACTATTTCGATTACGCCGCCACCCAGCCCATGCGGCAGGCTGCCATCGACGCCTGGGTTGCCGCCGCTGGCAGCGTCAACTCCGGCGCACAGTACGCCTCCGGGCGTAAGTCCCGTTCGGTGCTCGACGACGCCCGCGAGAAGGTCGCCGAGCTGCTGGGGTGCGAGCCCATCGAGGTAATCTTTACCGCCTCCGGCACCGAGGCGGACAACATCGCCGTCCAGGGCCTCTACCGGGCCGCCGAGTGCGGGCCGGAGGAGTGCCGCACCCGGCGCATTATCTCCACCCCGATCGAGCACCCGGCGGTGCGCGACACCGTGGCCACCCTGGAGCGTCAGGGCGCGACCGTGGAGCTGCTGCCGGTCGACCGGCACTCGCGGGTCAGTGACTTGAGCGCCCTGGACACCCCGGCGGACCTGGCCACCTGCATGTGGGCCAACAACGAGATCGGCGCCCTCCAGCCGGTGGAGGAAATCGTAGCGCGCGCGAGCGCCCAGGAGACCCCGGTCCACATCGACGCGGTGCAGGTGGTCGGCAAGCTGCCCATCAACTTCGCGGAACTGGGTGCGACGACCCTGGCGGCCAGCGCGCACAAGTTCGGCGGCCCGCGCGGCATCGGCCTGCTGCTGGCCCGCCGCAGCCCGGCGCCCCAGCCCATCGCCTACGGCGGCGGCCAGGAACGCGGCATTCGCCCCGGCACCGTCGACGTGGCCAGCGCGGCCGGCCTGGCCGCGGCCCTGGAAGAATCCGTGGCCGAAATCCCCGCCGAGTCCGCGCGCGTGGGCCCCCTGCGGGACCGGCTGCGCGAGGGCATCCTGCGCGAGATCGAGGACGTGGTGGTCAACTCCAGCGAGCCCGCCTTGCCGTCGCACCTGCACGTGTCCTTCCCGGGCACCGACGGCGACAGCCTCATCATGCTGCTCGACCAGCTGGGCATCGAGGCCTCGACGGGCTCGGCCTGCTCGGCCGGCGTCAACCGCATGTCGCATGTGCTGGAGGCAATGGGCGTGACCGAAAGCGAGGGGATGGGCTCCCTGCGCTTCACGCTGGGCCGCAACACCCGCGACGAGGACGTGGACTACGTCCTAGCGCACCTGCCGGAGGTCATCCGCCGGGCCCGGAGCGTATAGACATCATATTCCCAGCTAAGCCCCAGTGATTCTGGGGCGGGGCGGTCCTATGTTGAGAGGGTGAACTTTCTTTCTGATCTGCCCCTGGCCGAGCCAGTCGATGCCGCCATCTTCATCGGCATCCTGGTCATCGCGGCCGGCGTCGTGGTGTGGCAGCGCCGCTGGTGGCCGGTGGCCGTTGCCGCGGTCATCTGTATAGCCGCCGGGTTTTTCCTCCAGCGCTGGGACGTGCCTTTCTACCTCGTGGCGGCCGCCGCCGTCCCGCTGGCCGCCCTGATTCGCAAGCCGAAGGTGCCCACGGTGCTCGCCGGCGTTTTCTCCCTGCTGGCCACCGTCGGCCTGGTCAACATCGAATACCAGACCTACCCGGACGTCGGTTCGCTCGACCCGACGCCGGTGGCCCAGGAGATGAGCCTGGCCGAGTTCCAGTCCGCTCAGGGCTTCCAAGACGCCGCGCTCGTGCACCTGGATCTGCCCGGAACGCGCTCGCAGTTCGCGGCGCGCCAGGCCATCGCCTACGTCCCGCCGGCCTACTGGCGCGGCGGGAACCTCCCGGTCGTGGTGCTCCTCCACGGCAACCCGGGCGGTCCCGACCAGTGGTTCGGCTCCGGCGAGGCCGCCCAGACTGCCGACCAGTTCCAGGCCGCCAACGACGGCCGCAGCCCGATCATCGTGGCCGTCGATGCCACCGGCTCGGAGACCGCCAACCCCATCTGTGCGGATTCTAGCCAGGCCCACGTCATGACCTACCTGTCCCAGGACGTGCCGGCCGGGATCAAGCAGTCCTTCCGCGTGGACCAGGACCAGTCCCACTGGACCGTCGCGGGCCTAAGCTACGGCGGCACCTGCGCGCTGCAGATCGCCACCAACCAGCCCACCGCGTACGGCTCCATCGTGGATATCTCCGGCGAGGCCGAGCCGACCATCGGCAGCCACCAGGCCACCGTGGACAAGTTCTTCGGCGGCGACGAGAAAGCCTTCAACGCCCAAGACCCCGCCCACCTGCTCAAGCAGAACCGCTACCCGGGGCTAGCGGCCGTCTTCATCGCCGGCGACGACGATAGCGCCTCGGTCGCGGCGCTCAGCTGCCTATCCCAGCAGGCCCGCGCGGCGGGGATGCGTACCTATAACGGCACCCGGCCGGGCGGGCACAGCTTCCAGGTGTGGCGCCCGGCCTTGCGGGAAGTGCTGGCCTGGGCCGCCCAGCGCGGCGGGATGAGAATCGACAAAGACCCCTTCGATGGAATTGAGGATCAGGATGTCCGTGCTTAATAACGCACTGGCCTGGGTGTTAAAGACCCTGCCGCGCTTCCCGGTGACGTTGGTGGTGCTGGCGGTGATGTGGGGCCTGCAGGTCTGGCCCGTCGCGGGAATCCAGACCATCGGCTTGACCGCCGGCCACGTCGGCGGGGCAGTGGTGCTGACCATTCTGGCCCTGGCCTGGGGCGTGCCGGCGGAATGGCAGCTGGGCTCGCTGCGCTACGCCGCCGTCGGGGTGGTCGCGCAAGTGGTCTCCACGCCGCTGGCCGTCTACGCCGCCCGCGGGGTGGAGCTGGCCGGGCTGAACCAGTGGGGCGACGACTTGCTGCACGCCAGCTTCCTGACCCCGGTGGGCTTTATCGCGGGGGCGGGGGCGTTTTCCTCCGCCCAGATGCCGCGCCTGTGGCGCCGCCGGCTGCGCCTGAGCATCATTGCCCTGACGCTGACCTTCGTGTTGTATTCGGGGACCCTGGCGGACGTGCAGGCAGTCGTGGCCATGGCGCTGGGGCTGGCGGCCGGCCAGGCGCTCTACCGGCCGCACCGGGTGGAGGCCTCGGTGGCCGAGCGCCGCGTGCTGGTGGCGATCGTGGTGCTCTCGGTGGCCGTCGGCCCGTTCTTCGTGGCGCTGGACCCGCTGGCCGAAGGCCCCTTTAGCCTGGTTACCCAGCTGCTGTGGTCGGCGGATCTGTCCCGGATCGAGGTGGCCGAGCTGTGTGCGGCCAGCCCGTTGAGCGACGAGTGCTTGAACGCCCTGGACATCGCCCGGGCCCACGGGATAGGCCCTGTGGTGGCGAACCTGATGCCCTTTGTCGTCCAGCTCGTGCTGGCCTTCGGGCTTGCCCGGGGACGCCGTCTGGCCTGGTGGCTGTCGCTGGCCTTCCAATTCTGCGTGATGGGCGTGCTGGTGGCCCAGCTATGGGCGCCGGGCGAGGTGGACCTGCTGGTCATCAACCTCGCACTGGTGCTGCTGCCGTGGATTACGGCCGCGGTCGTGTTGGTCGCGACCCGTCCGCTCTTCCACGTTGCGACCAACCCGGCGCTGCTGCGGCGGGCCGGGGCGCTGGTGGCCGGCGTCGTGCTCGCCGGGGCGGGGACCTGGGTGGCCGTCACGCTGCTCTACCCGGAGGGATTTATCACCATCAACACGGCAGGCGACGTGCTGGCGGAGCTGCCGCTGCGCTTTTTGCCGGCGGTCGTCTCACTCATCGGGCCCCACTACGTGGTCCCGGCAACGTGGTTTGGCTGGCTGGTCTACGAGTGGGTCGGCATCCTCGCCTGGGCGGCTCTGGCCTGGCAGCTGTATATCTGCTTGGCGCGCCCGGCGGATCCGGAAAACGCCGCCGATCGCGCCCGTGCCCGGGAGATCCTTGGCTCTACCAGCGGCGACCACCTGTCGTTCATGACGCTCTGGGAAGGCAACCGCTATTTCTTTTTCGGCGGGTCTTACGTGGCCTACCGCGCGGCGCGCGGGATTGCCCTGACCGTCGGGTCGCAGGTGGGCCCGGCGGGGGAGGATATCGCCGCGCGCTTTGAGGACTTCGCCCACCACCAGGGACTCAGCGTTGCCTGGTACTCCGTCGACGCGGACTTCGCCGACGCCCGCCCGGGGCTCAAGCGCGTCAAGGTCGCGGAGGAGGCTGTGCTCAGCTGCGCCAACACCGAGTTCAAGGGTAAGAAGTTCCAGAACATCCGCACCGCGCGCAACAAGGCGGCCAAGCAAGGGGTGGAAACCGTCTGGACCACCTGGCAGGACCTCGACCTCGCGGTGGCGGCGAAGATTACGGCGCTGAGCGAGGAATGGGTCTCGGACAAGGCCCTGCCGGAGATGGGCTTTACCCTGGGCGGCCTTAAGGAGATGCAGGTGCCTGGCACCCAGATTCTCTACGCCATCGACGCGGAAGGTGTGCTACACGGGGTTACCAGCTGGCTGCCGGTGCGCCGCGACGGGGAGGTGGTCGGCTACACCCTGGACGTGATGCGCCGGGCCGCGGAGGGCTTCAAGGGCGTCATGGAGCTTTTGATTTCGGAGGCGCTCATTATCGCCGCGGATCGCGGCTGCGAGTGGATTTCGCTATCCGGCGCGCCGCTGGCCGGCGCGGCCGAAGACCCCAGCTGGCTGGATCAGGCGCTGTCCCGGGTGGGCCAGGAGCTGGAGCCGCTCTACGGCTTCCGCTCTTTGGCGGCCAGCAAGCGTAAGTTCCTGCCGGAAGAGCACCCCTGGTTCCTCTGCTACGACGACGAGCTGAAGCTGCCGGCCATCGGCCTAGCGGCGACGAACGCCTACCTGCCTGAGCTCAATGTTGGGCAGGCCCTGTCCGCGGTGCGGACGTGGACCCAGGCGCGGCGGCCAGAGAAAGAAAAATGATCTGAAACGCGTGTTACTTGTGTGACTGTTGTGGTTTAGTCGGTACACTCGCCGGCATGACCGTCACTAAGTCGCTCAAGTCCGCCCTGACCGCCGTCGTCGCCAGCGTCCTCGTCGCCACCGCCGCCGCCCCCGCGCACGCCGCTCCGCTGAGCACGTCTGCGCCCGCGGGCGTGGATGTCGCCGCTCACCAGCACCCCGGCGGGGTGCCCATCGACTGGGGCCAGGTGAAGTCCGACGGGCAGTCCTTCGCCTTCGTCAAGGCCTCCGAGGGCGAGGGCTGTAGCAACCCGCACTTCGCCGTCGACGCCAACGCGGCCGCCGCCAGCGGGCTGAAGGTCGGCGCCTACCACTACGGGCGCCCGAACACGGACCCGAAGAAGCAGGCCGCGCACTTCGCCTCCCAGCTGGCCCTGGTAGCGGACCAGTCCCTGCCGCCGGTGCTCGACATCGAGGTCACCGACGGCAAGAACCCGCAGCAGATGCAGGCCTGGGTCCGCGAGTTCACGGATGAGCTCAAAAAGCTGACCGGGCGGACCCCGATGATCTACACCTACAAGTACTTCTGGGAAGTGGAGATGGGCAATACCACCCAGTTCTCGGAGTACCCGCTGTGGCTGGCCGCCTACCAGGACGCCGCCCCGCAGCCCGTCGGTGGCTGGGACAAGCTGTCCTTCTGGCAGCGCTCGGGCTCCGGCAAGGTCGCCGGGATCCCCACCCAGGTGGACATGAACCTGTTCAACGGCACCCACGCCCAGCTGGATTCCTTCAGCGCCGGCAACTACGTCGACTTCGGCGGGGTCCTTGAGGACCTCGTGGTGACCGGCGCCCCGGACCTCGGCAAGGACTCGACCGCCCTGGTGGCCGCCATCCTGGCCCTCGCCGCCGGCGTGGCCGCCGCCCCGCAGCTGGCCGATGCCGCCGGTGAGGCAGGCATCGACCGCGACGCCGCCGAGGGCCTTATCGGCTACGTCGAAAAGCTCAACGCCGAGGGCGCCCTGCCGGTCGAGCAGCTCGAGGCCATGGCCGCGGGCGACTACTCCGTCGGCGACCTGGCGCTGCTGCTGGAAAACGCCGGGCACACCGCCGGCATCGAGGTCGACGAGCAGACGGTCGCGGACGCCACCCAGGCCGCCACGGCCGCAGGCGCCAACGGCGGGCAGCTGGACGTGCAGCAGCTGGCGGGCATCGTCAGTCGCGTCGTGGGCTAGCCCCGCCGATAAATTTGCGAGTAAAAGCCTCGTCCTTGTAGTGGGCGGGCACCGCCCCGCCCAGCAGCCGCTTGGCCAGGGCGGCGGCCTCGACCGATCCGGCCGCGGGCAGGGGAGACTCGGAGCCAATCAGGATGATGTTGCCGTAGCGGCGGCCCTTGAGCATGGGCGGGTCCGCGATGACGGCCAGGTGGTCGAAGACTTCCGCCATGCCGGCCAGCTCCGCCTTGGCTCCCTGCAGATCCGAGTGATCGCCGCAGTTGGATACGTATAGCCCCGCGCCCGACAGGGCCTTTCGGCACGCGGCGAAGAACTCCACCGTGGTCAGCGGCCGCGGCGTGGTGGCCCCGGCGAAGACATCGCGGATGATGATGTCCCGGCTGGCCGGCTGGAAGGCCATCGTCTCCGCGCGAGCCTCGCCCGCCCTAATCTTGACCGTGGGCGCACGCGGCACGTCGAAAAGCGTGCGGGTCAGCTCCGCGAGCTTGGCGTCTAGCTCCACGACGGTGTGGCGCGAGCGCGGCCACAGGTCGGCGAAGTAGCGGGGCAGCGAGCACCCCGCCCCGCCCAGGTGGGTAACGCGCAGCGCCGCCGGGTCGACGGGGTTGAGCACCTCAACGGCGGCGGCGATCCACCGCATGTACTCGAATTCCAGCTCGCCCGGCGAACCGAGCACGATGTGGCTGCTGGGCACTCCATTGACGTTGAGGATATAGCCGTCGCGGCGGAACTCGTCCGCGACCACCTCCGCCTGGCCCGTGTCGATGTCGTAGACGCCGATGATGCCCTCGCCCGGCTGGCTGTCCCGGTTCCGTTTCCTACCCATGACCCCTTACTGTAGACACCGAGGGGAGGCAGACCAATGCCCGGCCCGATCCGGGCGGGAATGGCGATGATTATTCCTGCGTTGGGCCAAGGGAGTAGACTTTTGAGCCGCTTTAGATAATCCGGCAGGCGGCAGTGATGGGAAGAAAGGTGGCGCGGCGTGCGAGTACTGGTGGCGATGAGTGGCGGAGTGGATTCCTCCGTGGCGGCTGCCCGCGCGGTCGAGGCGGGCCACGAGGTCGTCGGCGTGCACCTGGCGCTGCACAAGGACGCGCAGCAGACCCGGGAGAAGGCCCGCGGGTGCTGCTCGCTGGAGGACTCCGCCGACGCCCGCCGCATCTGCGACAAGCTGGGCATCCCGTTCTACGTCTGGGACTTCTCGGAGCAGTTCAAGGAGGAGGTCATCGGGGACTTCGTGGACTCCTATGCCCGCGGCGAGACCCCGAATCCCTGCCTGCGTTGCAACGAGAAGATCAAGTTCCGCGCGCTGCTACAAAAGGGCATGGCGCTAGGCTTCGACGCGGTGGCCACCGGACACTACGCGACACTGGACCAGTACGGCTACATGCGCCGTTCCAAGGACGAGAACAAGGATCAGTCCTACGTGCTGGGAGTTATTTCCGCCGACGAGCTGGAGCACTGCTATTTCCCCATCGGGGACACCCCGAAGCCGCAGATCCGTGAGGAGGCGGCGGCCCACGGCTTCTCCACCGCGAAGAAGCCGGACTCCTACGACATCTGCTTCATCCCGGACGGCAACACCCAGGCCTTCCTGGGCGCGCGGATCGGCCTGCGCCCGGGCATGATCGTCGACCAAGAAGGTCAGGAGCTTAAGGAGCACGACGGCGCCTGGAACTACACCGTCGGCCAGCGCAAGGGCTTAGACATCAAGCAGCCCGCCGCCGACGGCCGCCCCCGCTATGTCACGGATATCGACGCCGCCACTGGCACCGTCACCGTCGGCGCCCGGGAGGACCTGGCCGTGAGCTCCATCGGCGCGGACCGGCTAAAGTACCTGCACCCGGCCATGGACGGCACACTGGAGTGCGAGGTCCAGGTGCGCGCCCACGGCTCGGTTGTGCCGTGCACCGCGCACATCGACCGCGCGGCCGATCAGATGCGCCTGGAGCTGCACGGGGAGCTCTCCGGCGTAGCCCGGGGACAGGCCGCCGTGCTCTACCTGCCGACCGAGGACGAGCTCGGCGATATCGTCTTGGGCTCTGGCACGATCTGCGAGACGGCCTAGGCGCCCTTTGAGCGCCGGCGGGCCTTCGGCTCGAGGCACCCAACGAAGGAGATAGTGACAGCGTGACAGGATTCGGGCTAGGCCCCATGCCGGGCACCTCCATGCCGGAGGCCGCCGATATCGTGCTGGGGGAGACCGGCGATCTGCCGCACCTGCCGCAGCTGCCCGACCGCGGGCTGGGCTCCGACGCTATCGGCCGCACCGCCGGACTGGTGGAATTCGTGGCGGTCGACCGCGGGCCGCGCGCCTGGCAGATGACCGACCGCCCGCAGCTGCTTACCCGCCGGGCCTGGGACCGGATGGAGCGCGACCTGGACGAAATCCAGGCAGTCTGGGGCGAAAGCGTGCCCCAAGTCAAGATCCAGGCCGTCGGGCCGTGGAGCCTATCCGCCGCCATCGAGCTGGCCAACGGGCACCGCGTTATCACCGACAGCGGCGCGCGCCGCGACCTCTTCCTCGGCCTGCAGGAGGGCATTTCCCGCCATGCCGCCGACGTGGCGCGCCGTTTCGGCGCGCAGGTCGTGCTGCAGCTGGACGAGCCCTACCTGGACCAAATCCTGGCCGGCACGCTGCCGGGAGTGACCGACTTCGACGACATCGCGGCGGTGCCCGCCGAAGTCGCTGCGGACACCCTGGCGGGCTTCCAGGCCCGGTACCTGCACCTGGACCGGCCGCAGTGGGAGCTGGCACGCACCGCCCAAACGGTGCTGCTCGACCTGCCGCGGCTGGACAACCCCAAAGACCTGGATGGGCTGGGCCAACACCTGGATTCGGGCGCGCGCGTGGGCCTGGGCATCACCGCGGGGGATGCCGTGGCCGGCCAGCCGGATGCCGCCCGCGGCGTGGCGATCGCTATCGCGCGCCTGCTCGATCGGCTGGGCCTGCCGCGCACGCTACTGACCCACGCGGTGGACGTCTACCCGGCCCAGCCCAACGAGCCCGCCAGGGACTACCGGCTTGCTCATCGAGTCGCCGCAATGCTCGAGCGCGACGCGGGCGACCTTTAACTCACCCGCCCGCCGGAGTCCCGCGCCAGCAGGTACTCGCGCAGGTAGGGCAGGGTGAAGTTGAGCTCGCCGTAGCGGGGCGATTCGATGATGTCGGCGTCGATGAGCCGCTGGCGCGTGCCGGAGAGGGAACGCAAGGTCCGGCCCAGCGCCGCGGCGATATCGTGCACCGGCACCGGGTCGGCGGGCGCTGCCTGGGCCATGGCCTCCAAGAATTCCCGCAGCGCCGGGGAGAGCTCCTTGACCGCCGGCTGGTGGACCTGGGTGCCCATGAGGGAGATCGCCTGGGGTGCTATCTCAGCGACGTCGGCCTCCGTGATGGCGGCGCCGCCCTCACCGCCCGCGCGGAGGGCCGCCTGCTGCCAGGACAGTGAGCCGACCAGCTGCACGAGGTAGGGGTAGCCGTGGGAGAGCTCCACCGCGGCCTGGATGCCGTCCGGGCTGAAGCTGATCCCGCTATCCCGGGCAGTCAGCTCGAAGGCCTCCGCCGTCAGCGACTGGTTCAGCGGGCCCAGCAGGTATTTCTCCGCCCGCCGCAGGAAGGTAGCTCCCGGCAGGCTCAGCAGCTTGTCGATGCCCTGGGGCAGGCCCGCCACCACCAGCGCGACGTTGAGGTCGTCGCGGATTAAGTCCTGGTAGGCGACGGCAATGGTGGTGAGGTCTTCCAGCGAGGCGTCCTGGGCCTCGTCGATGCTGATGAGGATGCCCGTGCCGGTGAGGTGGCCGGACAGTTCGCGCAGCCGGGTGTTGAGGTTGTGCTTGTAGGGCGCCTGGTCGTCGGTGTCGAAGCCGATGCTGGCCACCTTGCCGAGGCCCACCTGCTTGACCCGCGTGGTCGGGCGCGGGCTGATGCCCTCGATGGCCGCGGGGATGGTGGTCTCGACGAAGTCGTCCACGATGGGGCTGCGGCCCGAGGAACGCAGCACGATCCAGCCTTGGGTGCGGGCGCGATCCTCGAGCTCGTTGAGCAGGACCGTCTTGCCGATTCCGCGGGATCCGCTGATGACCAGGGAGCGCCCGGGAGTGCCGGCGGTGCCGACCAGCGCGCGTTCGAAGGAACGGAGGATGACCTCGCGGCCGACCCAGTACAGGGGAGCGGCGCCGAAGGTGGGGCGGAACGGGTTGTCCCGCGGGACGGAGGATGCAGACATGGCCCGGATCCTATCAGCTGGAGACTATGGAGACTATGGAGAAAGTGGAGACTTGGGAGACTTATGAAGGTCTTGGAGACTCTGGAGACTCTGTAGACTCTGGAGAGTTCGGGGAGTCGTGGGGCCTTCGGCGCGGTGCGTCGAGCCCTAGCTGATCATCGGCCAGGCAGTGGAGACGCTCTCGGCGTCCCGGCCCTTGCCCTCCAGGTACTTCTTGAAATCCATCCGGTCGTGGTACCAGCGCACGGCCTGGAACTCCATCAGTTCGTTGACGTCCTTCTGAGCCAGCTCCGGGAAGACTTGGCGCACCTGCTTCCAGGCCACGCGCGCGGCGGCCAGGGCGTCGGCGGTCGCCTCGTGCGCGTTGTCCAGGCTGACCCCGTAGTGCTCGCAGACCGCGCCTAGGGTGCGCTTGCCCTTGCGCCACTTGTCCATGACCCGATCGATGACGAAGGGATCGTAGACCGGGCCGGTCACAGTAAAGTCCCCGGTTAACGCGCGCAGGACCGAGAGATCATAAGCCGCGTTGTAGACCACCAGGGTCAGGCCGTTGTCCCAGGCCTGCTTGATGGCGCTTACGGTTTCTTCTAGGACCTCGTCGTGCGGCCGGCCCTCCGCGCGGGCCTTTTCGGTGGTAATCCCGTGGACCTGGGCGGCGGCCTCGGGGATCTCGACGCCGGGATCCGCCAGCATCTCCTTCTTGTCCACGTGGCGGCCGTCGATGGTGACCAGCGCGGAGGTAACAATGCGGGCGGAGCGGGGGTCGGTCGAGGTGGTTTCCAGGTCAAAGGAGAGCATGCGGGTCGCGTCGAAGTTCATGGCTTTCACCTTAGTCGCCACCCCGGACACACGAGGCTGGCTGGACAAATGCGGCGGCTTTACCCGCCGGGGAGGGAACGTCGGCCGGGCGACTAGACTGGGGCACCGTGACTAATCCAGCAGATGTGCAACGCGAATGGAACGAGCTCGCCCAGGAAGTGCGGCGGCATCGCCAGCTCTATTACAACGAGCAGCCGGTGATCCCGAATGCCGATTTTGACAAGCTCTTCCGGCGCCTGCAGGAGCTGGAGGAAAAGCACCCGGAGTTGGCGGTCCCGGACTCGCCGACGCGGGAGGTGGGCGCGGCCTCGCCGTTCGCCGACGTCGAACACCTCGAGCGCATGATGAGCCTGGACAACGTCTTCAACGAGGCGGAGATGCGCGACTGGCTTAACCGCACCCCGGCCAAGACCTACCTGACCGAGTTGAAGATCGACGGGCTCTCCATCGACCTGGTCTACCGTTCCGGGCGCTTGGTCTCCGCGGCCACCCGCGGCGACGGCCAGGTCGGCGAGGACATCACGGCCAACGCCCGGGTCATCGAGGACATCCCGCAGCAGCTGCAGGGCACCGCGGACTTCCCGGTACCGGAGCTGGTCGAGGTCCGCGGCGAGGTCTACATGCGGCCGGAGGACTTCGCCGAGATTAACGCCGAGCGCGTCGAGGACGGCAAGCCCGCGTTCGCCAACCCGCGTAACTCCGCGGCCGGCGGGCTGCGGATGAAGGACCCGTCGGAGGTGAAAAAGCGCCGGCTGAAGATGGTCTGCCACGGCATCGGCGCCCGCGAGGGCTTCAGCCCGGATTCGCAGTACCACGCCTACCAGGCCCTGGCGGCCTGGGGGCTGCCGGTCTCGCCGTACACCGAGCAGGTGCACTCGGCGGAAGAGGTAATAGAGCGCGTGAACTACTGGGCCGATCACCGCCACGACGCCATCTTCGAGATGGACGGCCTCGTGGTCAAGGTCGATGACCTGGCTTCCCAGCGGCAGCTGGGCGCTACCTCCCGGGCGCCGCGCTGGGCGATCGCCTACAAATACCCGCCCGAGGAAGTCACCACCGTCCTGCGGGATATCCAGGTCGGCGTGGGCCGCACCGGGCGCGTGACCCCGTTCGCGGTGATGGACCCGGTCTTCGTCTCCGGCTCGACGGTCTCCATGGCCACGCTGCACAACCAGTCCGAGGTCAAGCGCAAGGGCGTGCTGGTGGGGGACACCGTGGTCATCCGCAAGGCCGGCGAAATCATCCCCGAGGTCTTAGGCCCGGTCGTCGAGGCCCGCGACGGCAGCGAGGTCGAGTGGACCTTCCCGGACAACTGCCCGTCCTGCGGGACCCCGCTCGCCCCGCAAAAGGAGGGCGACGCGGACTGGCGCTGCCCGAACACCCGCTCGTGCCCGGCGCAGCTGTCGGCGCGGCTGGAGTACTTGGCTTCCCGCAAGGCTCTCGACATTGAGGCGCTGGGGGAGAAGGGCGCTTGGGACCTCATCGAGCAGGGCATCCTGGAAGACGAGGCAGAGCTTTTCGAGCTGACCGAAGACAAGCTGTTAGCCTCCGACGTCTACACCTCCAAGGCGGACAAGAAAGCAAAGGGGCCGAAGTCCGCGGACAACATCGCGGTCAACACCGTCGGCCACGCGTTGCTGGACAACCTGGACCAGGCCAAGGAGCGCGACTTCTGGCGCGTGCTGGTAGCCCTGTCCATCCGCCACGTCGGTCCCATCGCGGCGCGGGCTCTTGCCACCCGCTACGGCTCGATGGAGGCGCTGCGCGCCGCCGACGTCGAGGAGCTGGCGGAGACCGAGGGCGTGGGCACCATCATCGCCGAGTCCTTCAAGTCCTGGTTCGAGGTCGATTGGCACGTCAACATCGTGGAGCGCTGGGCCGCCGCGGGCGTGCGCATGGAGGTCGCGGCCGAGTCCCGCCGCCCTCAGACCCTCGAGGGGCTTACCATCGTGGTCACCGGCACCCTGGAAGGCTACAGTCGCGACGAGGCCAAGGAGGCCATCGTCAGCCGCGGCGGGAAGGCCACCGGCTCCGTGTCCAAGAAGACCGACTTCCTGGTCGCCGGGGACAACGCCGGATCCAAGGAGCAGAAGGCCCAGGACCTGGGCGTGCCCATCCTTAACGAGGCCGGCTTCGAGGAGCTTTTGGCCCACGGCGCGCCAGCCGGCGAAGACGCGGACGGATAGGCTGGAGGTTTGAAGCGCCTACCGGGCGCCGCCGCCGAAGCCTCGAGGAAGGATTACCCCGCATGAAGATTGCCGCTTTCGATTTCGACGGAACCATCTATTTCCCCGACGGGATCGCCCCAGATATTGCCGAGGCCATCGCCGAGTGGCAGGCGGCCGGCAATATCGCGGTCGCGGCGACGGGCAAGTCCTACAACGAGGCCTACCGGGCGCTGGCCGGCTCCGGCGTGGAATTCGACTATTCCATCTTGGCCACCGGCGCGGTCATCGCGGACAAGAACCGGCAGGTAGTCCACCACGCGGGCCTGGACCGGGAAACGGTGGCCCAGCTGGTCCACGGGTTGGTCGGGAACCCGGGCACGAACGTCTACGGCATTTCCTCTACCGGGCTGGACTACTGCTTCCGCGAGTGCGTGAGCACGGCAGATACCGGCGTCATCACCGAGGTCGCCTACGCCTCCCCGGAGGCTATCCCGGACCAAGACTTCGTGGCGGTGGCGACCTGGACGCCGGATAACCCGCAGGTACAGGACGCAATCCACCGCTGGGCGCGCGAGAACTTCGCCGTGGAGTCCACCAAGAACCAGGGCTTCGTGGACATCCTGCCGGCCGGCACCACCAAAGGAAACGGCGTGGAATGGGTGGCCCAGCACGCCGGCTGGGACCGGGAGGAGATGGAGATCTACAGCTTCGGGGATTCCTGGAACGATCTGTCCATGTTCCGGCTTTCCCGCCAGGCGTTTTCCTTCCCCTGGGCCCCGCGGGACGTCCAGGAGGCCGCCGGGACCGTCGTCGGCAGCGCGGCAGAGGGCCTGCGCCGGCTGCTGGCCTAGTGCGCGGTGCCCGCGTGGCCGTCGCTGAGGAAGGCGCCCAGGATGGTGCCCAGGTTGCCCAGGTGCTCGACCTCGGAGGCCAGGTAGTCCGGCCCACCGGTGCGGCCGATGGCCATGACCAGGCCGGTGTCTCCGATCGGGGCGGCCGCGAGTGCCGAGTCCAGCAGGGACCAGGACGCCGGGATCCAGGAGTCGACCTCCGGGTTGAGCGCGCGGGCCTGGGTGACCTCGATGTCGTGCGGGGTGGTCCCGTCGTCCTCCGGGGCGGCGTCGGAGCTGGCGATACGGTGGATCGGCTCGTTGTTGTCGATCACGATGGCCCACGTTGAGGTCAGCGCCTTCGGGATGGCGGCAACCACCTCGGTCATCGCGGCGCGCACGTCGTGCAGGTGGGAGGCCACGCGCGCGAGCAGCGCAATCTGGCCGCGGCGATCCACGCGCCCCGAGAACGGGCGGATGGAATCCACCTCGACGCCGTCGACGGTGCTGGCGGCGGTGATGAGCGAATCGGCCATCCCGCCGGCGGCCAGCTCGACCACGATGTCGTCCATGACCGTGCCGTCGGGGAAGTTCTCAACGATGTCCACCGACTGGATATTGCCGTCTACCATGCCGATCGCGTCCGCCAATTGGCCCAAGCTGCCCGGGGTGTCGGGAAGAAGAACGCGGATGAGGAAGGACATGACAGTAGGCAATTCTTTCTGTGGCTAGCGCGATGAAGACGGGTTGTTTTCCCGTAAATACTACCTGCCGGGTGTCGCAAGTCTCAATAGCCTGTACCCTTATATATTTATCTACGCGGAAACTAGTAGCGAAAACGCAGCGTGTGCACACTACTATGTGAGGCACGTTAAATCGCGTGCGTACGCACCCCGGCGAGAGGAGCCCATCATGTCCGTTGTCAGCGGAGCTTTGCTCTTTGCCATGGCCGTGCTGGCCGGGATCATCAACTCCGCGGTGGGATCCGGCTCCTTGCTCACCCTTCCGGTCTTGTTGGCCCTGGGCGTGCCGCCCGGGGTGGCGGTGCGCACCAACACCACCGGCATGATGTTCGCCTCGGTCGGCTCGGCGTGGGGTTTCCGCAAGGAAATCCGGCGCGAACTGCCCTACCTGGGCCCGCTGGTGGCGGTGACCATCGTGGCCTCGGCCGCCGGCTCCCTGTTGCTGCTGGCCTCGCCGTCGCACGCCCTCGACTTCGTCATCCCCATCCTCATCGTGGTGGCCCTGGTGATGGTGACCTTCCAGCCCAGGCTGACCCGCTGGCTCGCCGCGCGTTCCCAGGCCGGGCAGGCAACTGCTGACGATGTCGCCTCGGGCGCCGAGGTGGGCCAGGCCTACCGCCGGCCGCGGGTGGTAGCTCCCATGGGGCTGGCGGCGGTCTACGGCGGCTACTTCACCGCGGCCCAGGGGATTTTGTACATGGCCATCCTGTCGGTGATGACTGGGCGCAGCCTCAAGGCCATCAACCCGGTGAAGAACTTCCTGTCCCTGTTCGTTAACGTCACCGCCGCGCTGGTCTACCTTGTAGCCTGGGCGTTCTTCGGCGCCGAGATCCTGTGGATCGGGGTGGCCGTGGTGGCCGCCGGGGGACTCGTCGGCGGCTTGGTCGGCGCCCAGGTGGCCAAGCGCCTGCCGAACCAGGTGCTGCGCGCGGTGATCGTCGTCGTCGCGCTGGTGGCGCTGGTGCGGCAGTTCGTCTAGGCGGAGACCACCTACGCGGCTGGCGCGGGCGGTGCAGTAGCATGGTGAGGAGCAAAAGCTTGAAATAGAAACTACCGTGCGCTTGCCCGGTCCGCTGGTCGCCTGCCCGCTGGGTGGGACGGGCCGGCGCGGGCGGCGCACATAGAGAAGGGATGGAGTTCGCGTGTCGGAGATTTCGCGTGACGAGGTCGCGCACTTGGCTAAGCTTTCCCGCTTGGCCTTGAGCGAGGAAGAGCTCGAACAGTTTGCTAGCCAGATTGATGAAATCGTGGACTCGGTCTCTGCGGTGGGCAAGGTGGACACCGACGGCGTGGAGCCGATGAGCCACCCGCACTCGCTGAACGCCACCATGCGCGAAGACAAGGTGGTCCGGACCCTGAACGCCGAGCAGGCGCTGGATCAGGCCCCGGCCGCAGAGGACGATCGTTTCGCGGTTCCGCAGATTCTGGGAGGAGAATAAATGAGCACTTTCATCGCCCCGAATGAGGGGATTACCTCTCTGAGCGCCGCCGAGCTGGCGGACAAGATCCACTCCCGGGAGCTGACCTCCCGCGAGGTCACCCAGGCCTTCCTCGATCGCATCGCGGAGACCAACGACGAGCTCAACGCCTTCCTCCACGTCGGTGCGGAGGAAGCGCTGGCGGCCGCCGATGCCGTCGATAAGGCCCTCGACGCCGGTGAGGAGCCGGCCTCCTCCCTGGCCGGCGTCCCGCTGGCGCTCAAGGACCTGCTGACTACTACCGATGCCCCGACCACCGCCGCCTCCAAGATGCTCGAGGGCTGGATCTCGCCCTACGATGCCACCGTGGTCACCAAGCTGCGCGAGGCCGGCATCCCGATCCTGGGCAAGACCAACCTGGATGAGTTCGCCATGGGCTCGTCCAGCGAGAACTCCGCTTTTGGCCCGGTGCACAACCCGTACGACACCGAGCGCACCCCGGGCGGTTCCGGCGGCGGCACCAGCGCGGCGCTGGCCGCCGGCCAGGCCCCGCTGGGCATCGGCACGGATACCGGCGGCTCCATCCGCCAGCCGGCCGCCCTGACCAACACCGTGGGCGTGAAGCCGACCTACGGCACCGTCTCCCGCTACGGGCTCATCGCCGCGGCGTCCTCCCTGGACCAGGCCGGCCCGTGTGCGCGCACCGTCCTGGACACCGCGCTGCTGCACGAGGTCATCGCCGGACACGACGCCTTCGATGCCACCAGCGTGGACAAGCCGGTCGCCGACGTCGTGGCTGCGGCCCGCGAGGGCGCGCAGGGCGATCTCAGCGGCGTCAAGGTGGGACTTATCAAGCAGTTCGAACGTGACGGCTGGCAGCCGGGCGTGATGGAGGCCTATCACCAGGCCGTGGACCAGCTGGTCGCCCAGGGTGCGGAAACCGTGGAGGTCGACTGCCCGCACTTCGACGACGCCCTGGCCGCCTACTACCTGATCATGCCCTGCGAGGTCTCGTCTAACCTGGCCCGCTTCGACGGCATGCGCTACGGCCTGCGCGTCGGCGACGACGGCAGCCACTCCGCCGAGCAGGTCATGAGCATGTCCCGCGCCGAGGGCTTCGGCCCCGAGGTCAAGCGCCGCATCATGCTGGGGACCTACGCGCTGTCCGTGGGTTACTACGACGCCTACTACCTGCAGGCCCAGCGCGTGCGCACCCTGATTGCCCAGGACTTCGCCAAGGCCTTCGAGCAGGTCGACGTGCTGGTCTCACCGACCACCCCGACCACGGCGTTTAAGCTGGGGGAGAAGGTCGAAGACCCGATGGCGATGTACAACTTCGATCTGTGCACCCTGCCGCTGAACCTGGCGGGCCTGTGCGGCATGTCCGTGCCGTCGGGCATGGCCAGCGACTCCGGCCTGCCGACCGGCCTGCAGATCATGGCCCCGGCCTTTGCTGATGACCGCCTGTACAAGGTGGGCGCCGCCTACGAGGCCGGCCGCAACTCCGCGGACTAACCACCGCCGGTTCCTGAAGGTTCCCTGTTTTTTCCATACGGGGAACCTTCTTTTTGTATCGGATGGGTTGCGTGTGACGAATGTGACGGTAGGTTATGGCACATGGTTTCCAAGAAAATCAAGACCCTGACCGCTTCGACCGCCGTGGCCGCCGGCCTTGCCCTGTCGGCCCCGGCAGCACTGGCCGCGCCGGCCGATTCTCAAGAACCTGCCCAGGAAACGTCCGCCGTGGACCAGCTGTCCAGCGTCGTGACCCCGGAGCTGCTCGAGCAGCTGCTGGGCCTGAGCTCCAACAGTGAGGCCGCCTCGACCGCCGCTGACGCCGGCACCGAGTCGACTGAGTCTGCACCGTCCGCTGAGTCTGCAGCGTCCACTGACTCTGCCGCGACCGCCACCCCGTCCGCGGACGGCGAGGCAGCAAAGTCTGAAAAGTCTGAGCTGGTGACCACCCTGCCGGAGGGTGCTACCAAGCTGCAGCCGAAGGAAGGCAACAAGACCATCTCCGGCAAGCTGGTCTCCACCGTCAAGCCGGAGGCTGTCAGCATCACCCTCCAGGACGACGGCACCTTGAGCTTCGAGGACGGCTGCAACGGCGGCACCGCCGAGTACAGCTTCGACTCCGAGGGCGCCCTCGAGGTCGGCTCCATCGCCTCGACCCGGATGGCCTGTGAGCCGGCCGCCATGGCCGATGCCGCCGCCATCACCAAGATCCTCGAGTCCAAGCCGGCCATCTACCAGCTCGACGACTCCACCCTGGCCCTGGCCGCCGGCGACGACGCCATCGAGTTCAAGCCCGCCCAGGCCGAGGAGAGCGGTGACGGCGCCCCGGCCACCGAGCCGGAGGCTGCCGGCGCGGCAAGTGACGAGACCCCTGCCACGGGGGCGGAAGTGAACCAGGATGCATCCCAGGCTGGGAACACCGGTGCCGAGACTGCTAACGTAGACGACGAAGGCGTCGTCCAGCCGGACACCACCGCCGACCAGACCGGTCCGGCAGGTGCCACGGCCTAAGGCGTTCTTCGCACGCGGATATTGACAGTCCCGCCGCGTAATTCCTCAATTTGACCCCTCCCGCAAGCTTGTGGGAGGGGTCAAGTGTGTCTCTGGGGGAAGGCTAGCCCTTATTTGTATTCGTCCGGCAGTGGGCCCAGTTGCGGGCCGTCCGGGTAGTACTTCCAGCCGTCCTTGATGCGGACCTCGTCGTCCCACGGCAGCTTGTACTCGCCGTTGGCTAGGTCGCGGACCCAGGTCAGGTAGTTCTCGGTCTTGCCGCCGGGGTAGCCGACGTAGCCGCGGTTGCCCAGGTTGTAGATGTTATTCTCCAACGCCCAGTTCTTGCGGGCGTCATCGGCGAGCGTGGGGTAGACCTCCGCGGTGACGATCTCGCCCGGGTTGCGGTGGCCCTCGGAGATCATGCCGCCGTCGTAGTTGCAGACGTTGCCCTCGCCGAAGTAGTAGAAGGTGCCGTCGTAGCCGGCCAGGTTCACCGAGGCGGTGAACATAAGGTTCTGGTAGGCGTTGGAACGGTTGGTCATGATCCAGGAGTCCTGGGTCTGGGTGGAGTAGCCGGAGATGCGGATGTAGACGTTCGCGCCCTTGTAGGCCGCCTCGCGCGCCAGCTCCGGGAACATGCCGTCGTGGCAGATGTTCAGGGCAATCTTGGACCCCTTCGGGCCGTCGGCCACCGGCATGCCCAGATCGCCCGGGTACCAGGGCTCAATCGGGGTCCACGGCTGCAGCTTGCGGTAGTGCAGGGCAATGTCGCCGGTGTTGTCGATCATGATGGCGGTGTTGAACGGCGGCTTGCCCTCCTCGTGGTTGGGCTCCATGATGGAGAACACGCCCCAGACGTCGTTGTCGCGGCAGGCGGCCTTGTACTGCTCGACCTTGGGGTCGTCCAGCCCGATGAGGAACTCGTCGTAGGACCAGATCTTGGTGTTGAGCCCGGAGGAGGAATACTCGGGGAAGACAATCAGGTCGAGGTCCGGGTAGCCGGCCTTGGTGCTGGCGACCATGCGGCAGATCTCGTCGACGTTGCGCTGCACGTCGTCGGGGTGGTTGACCACGGGGACGGGGTACTGGATAAGTGCCATCAGCAGGCCGTTGGGGGAGGCGCTAACGCTGCCGGTGCTGGACATGGGAATCTCTCCTGTGAAAAATCGAAAAATGGGGGCACCACCCAAGCTACGGTGTGACCGCCGGCACAGTGGTTCCTGTGGGCGGGGAATCATCTGGGTTTCCAGACTGCCCAGTTCCGGGGCCTAAACCCCCTAGCGAGAAAAATTTCTGTAGGGTAGCCTTACCGAGATGACCGAGAATTCTGCATACACCCCTGATGACCCGTACCGCGCCGGTTTTCAGGCCGGCTTCACCCAAGGCTTCGGCGCCGGTTTTGAAAACGGCTTCGACCGCGGTTTCCAGGCCGGGCAGTCCCAAGCCCACTATGATTCCCGCCGCGCCCGCAAGGAGGAAAAGCGGGCGGAGAAGCTGCGGCGGCGCGAGGAAAAGGCCGCCGCGTCCGCCGGCCCAGCGCCGGCACCGGCGCCGCGCAAACCCAAGCGCAAGGCCCACGGCGCCACCGTCACCGCCAAGCGCCAGATTTCCCCCGACATGGTGCGGCTGACCATCTCCGCGCCGGACCTAGTGGGCCAGGAGCTCGACAAGACGGACCACTACATCAAGATCCTCTTCGTGCCCGAGGGCGCGGACTACGCCTGGCCCTTCGACCTGGCCGAGGCCCGCGCCAACCAGCCGCGGCATCTGCGCCCGGTCACCCGCACCTACACCTTGCGCAGCGTCAACACGGACACGGGGGAGTGCGAGGTCGACTTCGTCCTGCACGGCGATGCCGGCCTCGCCGGCCCCTGGGCCCGCGACGTCGAGGTGGGCGAAGAATTCGGCTTCGCCGGCCCCGGCGGCAAGTTCAAGCCCGAGCCCGGCTACGACACCTTCGTCCTAGCCGGCGACGAGGCCGCCGCCCCAGCCGTGGCCGCCGCCCTAGAGAAGCTGCCCCCGGGCGCGCAAGCAACCGCCTTCGTCGAGGTCGAAGCCCCGGGCCACGAAATCGAGATGCCCCAGCGCCCGAACGCCACCATCCAGTGGGTCTACCGCAACGGCGCCACGCCGGGCGCACCGCTGGCCGCCGCGGTCCGCAAAAACGGAATCCCGGCCGGTCACACCAGCTGGTTCATCCACGGTGTGGCCGAGATGATCAAGGACTTGCGCCGCTTCCTATTCAAGGAAAACGGCGTCGACAAGGCCGATGCCTCCATCTCCGGCTACTGGCGCCTGGGCATGACCGAGGACCTGTGGCAGTCCACCAAGGGCGAATTCGTCGCGGCCATGGAGGCCGAAGAAAAAGGCGCGGCGGATTAATTCATCCCGCCGCGCGCAGATTTCCTTTTATTACTTAGCGTCTTGTTACTTAGCGCCGTGCTACTGGGCGCTGTCTTATTTGGCGTCCGAGAGGGCGTAGGCGGCCCCGGCGGTCGCGGCGGTCACCGCCAGCACGGACGGCCACGCGCCGATCTTCTTGGCCAGCGGGTGCGAGGCGCCGAACGCGCCCAGGTAGAGCGCCGACAGGCCGGCGGTGGTGGTGGCATCCGTCTTCGCGGCCCAGGAGCGACCCGCCCACAGGCCCGCGGCGCCCAGGATGACGCCGCCCAGCGGGCGGATGCCCGTCTCCTTGGCGGTGACCCAACCGCCGATAAGCCCCAGGGCAACGGTCGTGGCGGTGCTGACGTTTTCTGGCTTCTTGATATCAATCATTCCCATGCCACCACACTAGTCCGGCTTCCGACCCGCGGTAAACAGGCGCGGACAGCGTCCGGCGTTTTAGCGAAGACGGCGGCGGCTAGACTCGTTGACCATGACGCGTGATACGACCCCGCCGCAGCCCGCGGCATCGACGGTTCTGCCCGAACCGCAGGCGTGGCGCGCGATGATCGCGCTGAGCCTCGGGTTCTTCATCTCCTTGCTGGACCAGACCATGGTGGCCGTGGCTCTGCCCGCCATCGCCGTAGACATGGGTGCTTCCCTCAACCAAGCGATGTGGGTCTCGTCCATCTACCTGCTCGCCGTGGTGGTCCCGCTGCTGTTTACCGGCCGCCTGGGCGACATCTACGGCCAGCGCCTGATGTTCCGCCTTGGCGTCGGGATATTCGCCCTGGGCGCGCTCTTGTGCGCGCTGTCTCCCAGCATCGAATGGCTCATCGCCGCCCGCGCCGTCCAAGGCCTGGGTGCTGCCATCCAGATGCCGCAGACGATGTCCGTCATCAACCGCGTTTTCGCCCGAGAGCGCCGCGGCCGCGCGCTCGGGGTGTGGGGCATCGTCGGCTCACTAGCCTCCCTAACCGGGCCCGTGGCCGGCGGGCTCATGGTCAGCCTGGTCGGCTGGCACGGCGTCTTCTGGCTCCACCTGCCCTTCGCCGCGGCCGCCATCATCCTGGCCACCCGCTGGGTGCCGAAGCTGCCCACGGTCGCCCGCGCTATCGATGCCACCTCCGCCGCCGTCTCCCTCCTTTCCATGGCCGCCATCGTCTTCGCCATCCAGCAGGGCCCCGAGCTCGGCTGGCGCTGGTGGATCTGGGCGCTGCTGGCCGTCGGCGTGGTCGGGCTGGGTATCTTCGCGCGCCTACAAGTCACGGCCCGCCGGCGCGGCACCGAGCCGCTCATCCCGCCCGAGCTTTTCGCCGACCGCAACTACCGCCTGGGCGTGGCTTCTATCTCCACCATGGGCTTCATGGCCGCGGCGATGATGCTGCCGATGATGATGTGGATGCAGGACGTGCAGGGTCTGCCGGCCAACCAGGCCGGACTCATCGTGGTCCCCATGGCGGTGGTCTCCATGCTGGTGACCCCGTTTGCCGGGATCTTGGTAGACAAGCTGCACCCGCGGGCGCTGTCGCAGTTCGGCTTCGCGGTTTCGCTCGGTTCTTTCGTCCTCGCGTGGTGGGTGATGCTTAGCGGGCAGGCGCCGGTGTGGTTGGCTCTGCCGCTGGGGCTGTTAGGCCTGGGCCAGTCGTTTATCTGGGGCACGAACTCCGCAACCTCCATGCGAGACCTACCGGCCTCGCTCATGGGCGCGGCCTCCGGTGCCTACAACACCGCCCGGCAAGTCGGCTCGGTGATAGGTGTGGCGGTCGTCTCGGCGGCCATGCAGGCCGGGCAGTCCGCCTTCGGGTTGGGAGCCGGGCTGGCGCACTCCCTCTGGGCGATTGTCGCGGCGCTGGCCGTGGGCCTGCTAACCGTCAGCTTCTTCCGGGATACTCTCCACGGCGGGGCAGCGGAGGCCAAGAGGCGTTAAGCTGGTTAGCATGCGACTTGCCACCTTGACCTCCGGCGGCGACTGCCCCGGGCTGAATGCAGTAATCCGCGCCGTGGTGCGCACCGCCTCTAGCGAATTCGGCGACACGGTGGTCGGATACGAAGACGGCTGGGTAGGGCTCATGGAAGACCGCCGCCGCGACCTCTACGACGATGCCGAGATCGACCGCATCCTCCTGCGCGGCGGCACCATCCTGGGCACCGGCCGCCTGCACCCGGACAAGTTCAAGGCCGGCCTGGACCAGATTAAGGAGAACCTGTCCGACGCCGGCGTGGACGCGCTCATCGCCATCGGCGGCGAGGGCACCCTCAAGGGTGCGCAGTGGCTGGCGGACAACGGCGTCCCGGTCATCGGCGTGCCGAAGACCATCGACAACGACGTCAACGCCACCGACTTTACCTTCGGCTTCGACACGGCCGTCTCCGTGGCCACCGACGCCATCGACCGCCTGCACACCACCGCAGAGTCCCACAACCGCATCCTCATCGTGGAGGTCATGGGCCGCCACGTCGGCTGGATCGCGCTGCACGCCGGGATGGCCGGCGGCGCGCACTACACCGTCATCCCCGAAGAACCCTTCGACATCGCCGAAATCACCAAGGCCATGGAGCGCCGCTTCCAGATGGGGGAGAAGTACGGCATCATCTGCGTGGCCGAGGGCGCCCTCCCGAAGGAGGGGACCATGGACTTCACCGAGGGCGACACCGACCAGTTCGGGCACCAGACCTTCAACGGCATCGGCCAGGTCATCGGCGACGAGATCAAGCGCCGCACCGGCTACGACGTGCGCACCACGGTGCTCGGCCACATCCAGCGCGGCGGCACCCCGACCGCCTACGACCGCGTGCTGGCCACCCGCTACGGCGTCCACGCGGCCCGGGCCGCCCACGCCGGCAAGTCCGGCCAGTGCGTGGCCCTGCACGGCGAGAAGATTGAGCTGGTCCCGCTTGCCGATGCCGTCGGCGAGCTCAAGGTCGTCCCGCCCGCCCGCTACGCCACCGCCAAGGCGCTCTTCGGCTAGCGTGGCGCTGCCCTGCCCGCGGCAGGCACGTGCCGCGGGCAGCGCCTACGCGACGTCCAGGCGCAGCGCCGGCAGCTGCGGGTCGACCACCCAGCTGTCCTCGGCAACGGTGATGGCCGCCCGGTCCTCGGCAATAGTCAGGGAGTCGCCCGCGCGGACGGTGTTGCCGTCTAGGACATAGGAAACGAGCCCGCGCAGCACCGCGTAGAAGTCGTTGGGATCCCCGGGCGCGTTCCGGATCTGGACCTCCGGGTGCCCGGCCTGGATCAGCCCGACGGAGTAGGCGTACCAGCGGTCGGCGCCCTCGGAGGGGCGTACCCAGACGCCCGCGGCCGTCATCGCCAGTTCGCCGCTGTCGGCTAGCTGGATAAAGCGCGGCGCGCTAATGGTCACCCCGGCCCGCGGCACCAAGGCCGCCAGTGCCCCCGGGGCCTTGAGCGCGGCCAGCGTGGCCACCGACAGCATGTTGAGCTGGCGCAGGCGGTCCTCCCGGTACTTCGTGCCGCGCTCTAGGTGGGCGTTGTCGGGGAAGACCGTAACCAGCAGGTAGCTGGCGGCGCTGGCCACGTCGACCGAGCCGTCGTTGAGCTCCGGGTGGGGCTCGACCTCGCTGAGATCTGGGGCGGCATCGACAAGCTTGAAGGAAATGGTGCAGTCGCGGGCCTGGGCCACCTGCAGTTCCGGCGAGGGGCCGGGTTCCAGCGGGCTGAGCTGGTCGCCGAAGGTGTCGCGCACGGCGGCGGCTAATTCTTTCTCGGTGGGTAAGGTGCGGCAGTAGACGACGTTGACCAACGGGGCGTTGACAAGGTCGGGGGCTACGCTATTCGGGGTATCCATGCGCCCCAGCATAGGAAAAAAGACCAGTTGCCGGCGAAGAAAAATAACGTACTAAGATGGCACGCATGACTGCTGCGATGTATGACCTGATGGACTTCGATGAGGTCTTGGAAAAGTTTGAACCCGTCATGGGCATGGAAGTGCATGTCGAGTTGGACACCGAAACCAAGATGTTTTCCACCTCGGCCACCAATTTCAGCGCCGCCCCGAACAGCAACGTGGACCCGGTGTCCCTGGGGCTGCCGGGCGCGCTGCCGGTCGTCAACGCCAAGGGCGTGGAATGGGCCATCAAGATTGGGCTGGCGCTGAACTGCTCCATCGCGGAGTCCTCCCGGTTCGCCCGGAAGAACTACTTCTACCCGGACCAGCCGAAGAACTACCAGATCTCCCAGTACGACGAGCCCATCGCTTACGACGGCTACCTGGACGTCCAGCTCGAGGACGGCACCGAGTGGCGCGTGGAGATCGAGCGCGCCCACATGGAGGAAGACACCGGCAAGCTGACCCACCTGGGCGGCGCCGACGGCCGCATCCACGGCGCGACGAAGTCCCTGGTGGACTGCAACCGCGCCGGCATCCCGCTGATTGAGATCGTCACCAAGCCGATCATCGGCGCCGGCGAGCGCGCCCCCGAGGTCGCCAAGGCCTACGTCTCCGCCCTGCGCGACCTGGTGGCCGCCCTGGGGGTTTCCGATGCCCGCATGGACCAGGGCTCCATGCGCGTGGACTCCAACCTGTCCCTGCGCCCCATCGGCCAGGAGGAGTTCGGCACCCGCACCGAGACCAAGAACATCAACTCCCTGAAATCCGTCGAGCAGGCCGTGCGTTTCGAAATGCAGCGCCAGGCCCAGGTCATCGAGGACGGCGGCGAGATCGTCCAGGAGACCCGCCACTACCAGGAAGCCGACGGCACCACCTCTAAGGGCCGCCCCAAGGAGACCGCGGAGGACTACCGCTACTTCAACGACCCGGACCTGCCGCCGGTCATCGCCCCGCGCGAATGGGTCGAAGAAATCCGCGCCACGCTGCCGGAGCTGCCGTGGGTCCGCCGCGCCCGGATCCAGAAGGAGTGGGGCCTGACGGACGAGGAGATGCGCGACCTGGTCAACGCCGGCGCCCTCGACCTCATCGTGGACACCGTCGAGGCCGGCGCCCCAGCTTCCGATGCCCGCTCCTGGTGGGTCGCCTACCTCTCCGGCAAGGCCAACGAGGCCGGCGTGGCGCTGGCCGAGCTGTCGATTACCCCGCAGCAGGTCGCCCGCGTGTGCGCCCTGGTGGCCGAGGGCAAGCTGACCACCAAGCTGGCCCGCCAGGCCGTCGACGGCGTGCTGGCCGGCGAGGGTGACGTCGACGAGGTCGTCGCCGCGCGTGGCCTCGAGGTCGTCCGCGACGACGGCGCCATCGAGAAGGCCGTCGACGACGCCCTGGCCGCCAACCCGGACATCGTGGAGAAGTACCGCGCCGGCAACAAGAAGGTCACCGGCGCCATCGTGGGCGCGGTCATGAAAGCCACCCAGGGCAAGGCCGACCCGGGCCAGGTCAACAAGTTGATTGCCGAAAAGCTCAACTAGACCGCACAGCGGTCTGCCAGGACCCGCGGATGTTATTAAAATGATATCCGCGGGTCTGTGGCGTATTTGGCGGCCTTTCCTGCCGAAAGGGCCGGCTAAACGTTAGGTGTCTCACAGGTAGGGGTGAACTGGCTGCACCGCACACGGGGTGGTTGGTGCTGGTGCGTTATGCTCTTTAAACGACAGCGCGCGCCACTTCGCTGCGCCAGAGGTCGAGTTGCATGCTTGCTCCCTCGGGCCGCGGCGGGCACAGGCTGGCCGGGCCCGCCAAGTTCTTTGGCTGGGCCCCTAGCCGCCGGTGCGCGCTTGAGACTTGAGAATTGTCTAGCAGAACTAGGAAAGTTGTGTCTATTACCAAATCAATGAGCATCGCCTTGGCCTTCGTCGGCCTGCTGGTTGGCGCCGGCTTCGCGACGGGCCAGGAGATCGTGCAATACTTCACCTCCTTCGGCGCCAACGGCGTGTGGGGCATCATCGTCGCCGGCATCATCATGACGCTGGCCGGCACCGTCTTCTTGCAGCTGGGCAGCTACTTCCACGCCGCGGAGCACAACACCGTCTTCCGCCGCGTGACCCACCCGATTGTCTCCAAGCTGCTAGACATCGCCGTGGTCATCACGCTGTTCGCCATCGGCTTCGTGATGCTCGCCGGCGCCGGCTCCAACATGGAGCAGCAGTTCGGCTGGCCGGCCTGGGTCGGCTCCCTGCTGATGCTTGTCCTCGTGCTGGTCTGCGGCATGTTGGACGTCGACAAGGTCTCTAAGGTCATCGGCGCGCTGACCCCGACCATCATCATCGCGGTCATCCTGGTTTTCATCTACACGCTGTGTAACATGCCCGATAACGTCAGCTTGGCGATGGAGCACTCCTCCCAGATTGACTCTCCCATTGGCAACTGGCTGGTTTCCGCCCTCAACTACAACGGCCTGGCCCTGATGCTGGCCGTGTCCATGTCCCTGGTTATCGGCGGCGACAACATCAGCCCGCGCGAGGCCGGCTTGGGTGGCATCATCGGCGGTGTCATCTACTTCATCATGATGGGCATGGCGGGCTTCTCCCTGCTGTTGAACGCCGACAAGATCGGTGACTCCGACATCCCGATGCTGATGCTCGTCGACGAGATGGGCTCCGTGCTGGGCGGCATCATGGCCGTCATCATCTACCTGATGATTTTCAACACCGCCATCGGCATGTTCTACGCGCTGGGCAAGCGCCTGTCCGCGGGCCACGAGGGCCGCTACCGCGTCATCTTCGTCGCGGGCTGCCTGGCCGGCTTCGCGGTCTCGTTTGCCGGCTTCAAGACCCTGATGAACTACGTCTACCCGGTCATCGGCTACATGGGCATCGTCATGGTGGCCATCCTGGTCTTCGCCTGGTTCCGCAGCCAGTCCCAGATCAAGGACGAGGGCGTGCGCCGCGAGCGCATCCGTGCCCTGCTGCACCTGAAGCTGCACCCGGATAAGGAATACGACGCCGCGCGCTACGACGACGAGATTGGCCAGCAGCTGGTCGACTCCAATCTGGAGCGCGAGGAGCTCTACAACGACATCGTCGAGGAGGTCACCGGCGACCTCGACAGCGACGAGGAAGTCGACTTCGACCTCGAGGACTACGACGAAAAGCGCAACGACGTCAGCTACTACACCGAGCGCGACAACGTTGAGGAAGGCCGCTCCGAGGAAGAAATCAAGCAGTGGATCGAGGAAACCGGCGCTTCCGGGGACCCCGAGGCCGACGATGCCGAGACCACCGGCACCGACGCTTCTGCTCGCGAGCAGAAGAACTAGCTAGATGACCTATTGGCCCCGCGGAGACGTACTCTCCGGCGGGGCTTTTAGTGCATCAGGAGCTTGATGGTCAGGCCAATCATGATGCAACCGATGGCGAAGTTAATGACCCGCCAGACCTTCGGCTGCGCCAGAACGTCGGAGAACTTGGCCGCGCCGTAGCCGATGGTGGGGAACCAGACCAGGCTGGCGCAGATGGCGCCGGCGGCGAAGAGCCAGCGGTCGTCGGGGCCGTACTGGTTGGCGACCCCGCCCAGCATGACCAGCACGTCGACGTAGGCGGCCGGGTTGAGCCAGCAGATGGCCACGGCCGCCAGGGCGGGCTTGAGCCAGGTCTTTTCCTCCATCTTGCGGCGGATGACGCGGCGGGTCTTCGTCGCTACGGTGGCCACGCCGCCACGGGAATCGGGGGATTGGCCGAAGGATTCGATCTCCTCGGTCTTGTTGGGTGTCGCGTCGGCGTCCAGGGCCTTGCCGTCGGGGGTGAGGGCGTCGCGGAAGCACAGGAACGTGAAATAGGCCAGGTAGGCCGCGCCCGCGTATTTGAGGATGGTCAGCGCCCAGGGGAAGCGGTCGACCAGGAAGCCGACGCCGGCGGTGCCGCCGAGGATCATGATGATGTCGCTGGCCGCGCAGATAGCTATCACCACGCCGATAGCGTGGCGGCGGATGCCCTGTTTCAGCAGGAGGGCATTCTGGGGTCCGATGGCGACGATGAGGGAGATACCCAGGGCAAAACCGGCTACGATGATCGACATATCTCTAGTGTGCCGCCGGGAACAAGTGAAGTCTAGTTAATCAGACTAAATCTAGTTAAGCTATGCTTCATGAACCCGCTTCATCTGGAAACCATGCTGGCAATTGTGGACGAAGGCAGCTTCGACGGCGCCGCCCGAGTGTTAGGGGTATCACCCTCCGCCGTCAGCCAGCGCGTCAAGGCCTTGGAGACCAGCACCGGCCGCGTCCTGCTGCGCCGCTCGACCCCCGTGATGGCCACCGATGCCGGCGAAGTCCTCGTCCAAGCCGCCCGCCGCATGGCCCTCGTCCAGGCCGAGACCAACGCCCGCCTGCAAAAACGGCTGGCCCGCGTGCCCCTGTCCGTGGCCGTCAACGCCGACTCCCTGGCGACCTGGTTCCGCCCAGTGCTGGAGGACGTGGCTGACGGGGGCAAGGCATCGTTGCGCCTGCTCATCGAGGACGAGGCCCGCACGCTGGCGATGCTGAGGCGCGGCGACGTCCTCGGCGCGGTAACCCGCGAGGAGCTGCCGGTCAGCGGCTGCGAGTCGACATACCTGGGCAAGCAGAGGCTGGTGGCGGTGGCGGCGCCGGGGCTGGCGCGGCGGCATCGGACGGCGGAGGGCATGTCGTGGACGCAGATGCCGGTGGTGATGTACGGCCCGCACGACCAAGTGCTCGACGACGCTATGCAAGAGCGCTTCATCGACTCGCATGTTATCCGGGCCAATATCTCGGAGATCCCGTCGGCGGAGGGCTACGTCGAGGCCGTCCGCGCGGGCCTGGGCTGGGGTCTGGTGGCCGAGGCCCAGGCGCGGCCGCTGCTCGACAGCGGGCAAGTCGTGCTGCTCGACGGCGACCCGCTGGACGTCGATCTGTACTGGCAGCGCTGGCGGCTTGAATCCGAGGTGCTCGAGGAGCTGACGGACTCCGTCGTGCGCGCCGCCGGGGAGGGGCTAGTTGCCTAGCGCGGCTTAGTCGAAGAGCTCTTCCTGGAAGGGCTCCGGGTTCTTGAGCTCTTCGCCCTTCGGCAGGGCGCCGGGCAGCGTGGTGCCCTCGGCGAAGGGGCTGCCGCCGAAGCGGTCGCGGTCGTGCGGCTGGGCCAGCCAGGACATGTCCGGGCCGACCGGGACGACCTGGGTGGGGTTTACTTCCTTGTGCACGATGAAATAGTGCTGCTTGATCTCGGTGAAGTCGGTGGTGTCGCCGAAGCCCGGGATCTGGAAAAGCTCCTGCAGGTAGCCCCGGATGTTCGGCAGTTCGGAGGTCTTGTGGCGGGAACACTTGAAGTGGGAGTAGTAGACCGGATCGAAGCGCACCAGCGAGACGAAGAGGCGGATGTCGGTCTCGGTGAGGTGCTCGCCGACCAGGTAGCGCTGCTGGCCCAGGCGCTCTTCGACCCAGTCGAGGGCCTCCCAGAGGTCCGCGTAGGCCTTTTCGTAGGCCTCCTGGCTGCCGGCGAAACCGCAGCGGTAGACGCCGTTGTTGATGTTGCGGAAGATGTAATCGTTGAGCTCGTCGATTTCGGCGGCGTGCTCGGCGGGGTAGAGGTTAGGGGCGCCGGCGCGGTGGAAGTCGGTCCACTCGGTGATGAAGTCGCGCACGATGGAGTTGTAGTCGTTCGTCACGACCTTGCCGCTGGCCACCTCCACGATGGCCGGCACCGTGATCCCGCGCGGGTAATCGGGGAAGCGGGCGAAGTAGGCGTCCTGCAGGCGGGGGATACGCAGGACCGGGTCGACGCCGTCGGGATCCAGGTCGAAGGTCCAGGAGCGCACGTCGTGGGTCGGTCCCGCCAGGCCCAGCGAAAGGGTGTCTTCCAGGCCCATCAGGCGGCGCGTGATGACGGAGCGGTGTGCCCACGGGCAGGCGCGGGCGGCGATGAGCCGGTAGCGGTCGGGGGCCATCGGCCAGCTGACGGTGCCGTCGTCGTTGTTGCGGCGCTCGGTGAGTCCGGCGACGAAGCGGTCGGTGATGTAGTTGGTGTCGCGGACGAATTCGCCGTCGGGGGAGGCGTTGTGCGGGTCGCCGGCCCAGTCTTGGTTCTTGTCGGTCATGGTTCCTCCTAGGTCTTGGCTAACACCCTAGTGTACCCAAAAGCGTGACGCGTCAACAAAGGTGGAAGGGTCTCGATTTGCACACGATGTTGCGGCGCGCCGAGGGCGGTGGTCCGCGCGGACGCTCAGCTGGCCTAAGTTGGCAGGTATGACCCAGAACAACAAGCCAGATAACGCCCGTGACCTAGGCGATGACTTTGACGACGTTCCCACCTACACTGGGCTCTCCCAGTCTTCCGGCCAGGGCACCGCGCGTCCCCTAAAGCGCGACGATGCCCCGGAGACCACCGAGTTCGGCCAGGCCGCCAAGCCGGGCGAGAAGGCCGAGTCCGCCGGGGCTGGCGCCCCGAGCAAGCCCGCGCCGAAGCGCAGCTCCCTCTTCGAGCGCGCCGGCCGCGCCCAGCCGCAGAACATCGAGCCGCGCGCTGCCGCCGCCGAGCCGGAAGCAGAGGACGCCGCCGGGGTCTCGGCGGAAGGCAACGAGGCCGAGACCACCGCCTTTAGCGCCTCGGGTGCGCCGGCCGCCGCGGCGGACCCGACGGTCCAGCTCGACCGCGGGGCCCGCGAGCCTCGCGACGCCCGTGGCTCTCGCGAGTCTGAGACCTATGCCGATCGCGACTTCGCCGAGCGCCGCGCCGACGAACCCGCCACCCGGTACCAGCCGGCCGCCGCGCCGCAGGAGACCATGGCGCTGGATCCGAACGATTCGGGCTACGCCGCGACCTCCCAGGCCCCGGCCGGCGAGCAGTACGATGCCGACGGCCAGCCCGTCTACGCCGGCACCACCGATGCCTCCTATGCTCCCGACGCGGCCGAGGCCCCGGAGGCTTCCGAAACCGCCGCTACTGCCAAGCGCGGCACCATAGACTTTGGCCTGCTGCTGGTCCGCCTCGGCTTGGGTGTCTACCTCATTCTGGCGGGCCTGCGTCCGCTGCTGCAGCTGGGCAATTCCGCCGGCCTGAGCGAGGTCACCGAGCAGTTCGCCGGCTACCCGTGGGCTGACATTCTGGGAGTTGGCGTCCCGGTCGCGCAGTTGGTCGCTGGCGCCTTCCTGGTCTTGGGCCTGTTGACGCCGGTCGCCGCGATGCTCGCAACCGTCGTCACCGGCTTTACCGCTCTGCACGCCCTCGCCGTCTCTGGGGCCGGGCTCAACGTCTTTAACTGGCCGGAATCGGTGTGGCTGTCGGTCGTGTTGTTCGTTATCGCTCTGGGTGTCCAGTTCACCGGCCCGGGCGTTATCTCGCTGGACTTCGGCCGCTCGTGGGCGCGTCGTCCGCTGGCGTCCTCGTGGGTCTTCATCGTTCTGGGCTTGGTCGCCCTGGGGGCCATCTGGTGGTTCGGCGCAGGGCTAAACCCGCTGAACTAGCCTAAGTGCACGCCGATTAGGCACGCCGAGTAGGCGCTACGGAGTAGATTCCGTGGCGCCTTTTCGCGTGTTTAGACTGGGATTGCTCCTTGTGGCCCGGCAGTCGTGGGGTTCGGCTGGCCTTGTTCCTTGTGGCGGCCTCTCTCGGCTGGCCCCCGTGTCAGCCGCCGCTCCAGGGTGGGTCCCAGGTGACTTTGCCGTGTCTTCGGTTGACCCTCCCGTGTCTGGGGTAGGCGGGGTCGTCGTCGTTCCAGGAGTTGTGGAACTCGCACAACAAGGTCAGGTTTTCTTGGTTGGTTTCACCACCGCCTGCCCAGGGGTGGATGTGGTGGACCTGGCACTCATCCGCCGGTTTCCTACAGTTCGGCCAGGCGCAGGTGGTGGTCTCGGCTTTGGCCATGTCTTTCTGCTTCGGTGAGGCATGCCGTTGGTAGCGGTATTGGTTGACCGGCCCGCGCCTCGGGTCCACCAGGGTGGCCAGGCCCGCATCTAGCAGGCATTGGCGGACGTAGTCGGCACCGGTCATGGTGGTGCCGCTGCTTAGCTGCACGGTGATGTCCTCCCCGTCGCCGGCAAGGATGCGCACCCAGTCGGGAAGGGAGATCACCACGTGCGTGGTCTTGGGTTGTTTTTCTAGCCCGCCGCTGAACAAGGCTTCCACGTCGGGGATGGTCTTGATTGATGCCCAGAGGTTTTCTACCAGCTGCGGGTCCCCGGTAATGGAGAAGGTGCTGGGGCCGTCTTTGCGGCGGGTCACGCGCACGCCTTCGGCGGGTGGTGCCGGGCGGTTGAGTTCCAAGACCTTTTGGTTGGCAAGCCGGCGGAGTTGTTTGGTGGTGCCGGGGGTGTTGCACAGTTCGATGAGCATGGCCCAGGCCTCGCCCTGGTGGCGTACCCGGCGGAAGGCGTTGTCCAGGACTAGCAGGGTGTCGAGGTGGTGTCCGGATTCGGCGGCGGCTCGGCGGGCGGCGGCTTGCTTGCGCGTATAGGACGTTTTCCCGAAGAAGGTTTGGCACGCGCGAAAGTGCGCGGCGGCGGCGACGTCGGACATGACAGCCTTCAAAGCGGGCAGGCTGAGCTGGCGGCACAGGTCCAAATACTGGATCCCGTCCGCGAAGATGGCGTGCGCTGCTGTGAGTGTGTCCATGGCTGTCGTTGTCATGACTCACACGCTAGAAGCACAGATCAACCCCTACAAGGGCCGAAAACCCGATCTGTGGATAACTCGGGGCAATCTAACCATCCTGTACGGGCCCCGAAAGAGGAGAAAATGCCCGTTTTTGCGGCGCCACCTGCCCAAAGGCCGAAAAATGGAGCAACGTGCCCAAGTAGGCATCGTTAGGCAAATTTAGGCAGAAAGAGGCCCCCGCGGGCGGGAATCTGTGGACAACTCCCGCCGCGGCTGCTTCAGCGCGCAGTAGGCGTACAGGGCGCCCGCGATGACAATCAGCCACACGAAGTCACTGACGAGGAACTTCTGCATGGAGTTGAGCCCGTAGACGTCGATGTCGTCGCCGAACCACCACTTGGGTGGCACAGTCAGCATAAGGAAGATCCAAGCGGCTACCACGGCGATAAGGCTGCCGGCGACCCAGGTCTGGTGCCGCCACGACCACGCGCGGTAGGCCAGCACCGGCAGGATGAGCGTCAGCCAGACCCAGTGGTGCGACCAGGAAACCGGGGAGATGAGCAGCATAATGACGGCGGCGGTGAGGGCGGCATCGATGTCCAGGCCGCGGCGGAAGAGACCGCGCATGAGCCAGGCGCCAGCCCCGACGATGACCAGGACCCCGATAAGCCAGGCCACGTTGAGGAGGGTACTGTGGGCCTCGGTGGCCTCGGCGGAGCTGAATGCGCGCTCGAGCACGCCCTTCCACGAGCTGTTGGACTGGTAGGCGGTGCCAACACCGAAATCATTGCCGGAGCCCATGGCCAGCATCTTGCCGAAGAAGAACTCCACGAAGACGTCCCAGCGTACGGCCGCGGCCAAGGCAGTGGCGATGACGCCGGAGACGACGGCGGTGATAATCGGCCTGACCTCTTTGCGCACCAGGAAATACAGCAACATGGCGGCCGGGGTCAGTTTAATGGCGGCCGCGAGCCCGATGAGCCAGCCTTGCGGCAGGTAGCGCTTGCGCGGTACGAGGTCGAAAACCACCAAGGCCATGACGACCATGTTCACCTGCGCGAAGCCGTTGTTGAGCTCGACGGGCTCGAAGCCCAGCAGCACGGCCCAGACCACGCAGACGATGGCCAGGAGGTTGCGGCGCGCCATCGCCGGCAGGATGGCTCGGGCGACGAAAAAGATACACGCGAGCAACAGCACGTCGGAGAGCACGATCATGATGTCGCCGGCCAGGTCGTCGCTCATCCAGTCGAAGGCGGCCAGCGGCGCCATTACGAGGGCGCCGAAGGGCGGGTAGATAAACGGCAGGGCGATGTCGCCGGCGTACATCGGCTCCGAATAGACCTCGCCGCCGGACAGGAAGGCCTTGACCCCCTCGCGGTAGATGATCATGTCGACGGGGAAGTCGGTGATCAGGGTATGGGCGATCATTTTGCCCACGCCGCCGAGTAGACCGGCGGCGATGAGCAGGTAGGCCAGAAGCGGCGGGACGCGGCGTTGGGTAGTCACCCCGGAGAGTTTAGGCCACTTGCCCGCGCCCCGGGGCGATCGACGTGGCCTAGTGGACGTGGCCGTCCACCACCCGCACGGCGCCGCGGTCGGCGGAGGTCGCCAGGGCGGCGTACGCGCGCAGCGCCTTGGTCACCGGCCGGTTGCGGTCCACCGGGGTGAACGGGTGCTCGCGCTCCAGCTGGGCGGCGCGGCGGCGGGCCAGCTCGTCGTCGGCGACGGCCAGATCCAGGCGGCGGGCGCGCACGTCGATGTGGATGGTGTCGCCGTTTTCGATGAGCCCGATGAGCCCGCCGTGCGCGGCCTCGGGCGAGATGTGCCCGATGGACAGCCCCGAGGTGCCGCCGGAGAAGCGCCCGTCGGTGATCAGCGCGCACTTCTTGCCCAGCCCGGCGCCCTTGAGGAAGGACGTCGGGTGGAGCATCTCCTGCATGCCGGGGCCGCCGGCGGGTCCTTCGTAGCGGATGACCAGGACCTCGCCGGCCTGGACCTCCTTGTTGAGGATGGCGGAAACGGCCTGCTCCTGGGACTCGACCACGCGGGCCGGGCCGCTGAAGGTCCACAGCTCCTCCTCGACGCCGGCGGCCTTGATGACGGCCCCGTCGGGGGCCAGGTTGCCGCGCAGGACCACGAGTCCGCCGTCGGCGGAGTAGGCGTGCTCGGCGGAGTGGATGCAGCCGTCCTTTTGATCGGTATCCAGTGAGGACCAGCGGTTCGACGTGGAAAACGGCTCGGTCGTGCGCACCCCGCCGGGCGCGGCGTAGAACAGGTCCTCGGCGGCCGGGATATGGGCCCCGCCGCGGATGTCCCAGTCGTCGAGCCACTGGTTGGCGTCGTCGTAGCAGACGGTGTGCACGGAGGTGTCGAGGTGGCCGGCGCGGCGCAGCTCGCCCAGGATGGCGGGGATGCCGCCGGCGCGGTGGACGTCCTCGATGTGCCACACGCCGTTCGGCGCGACCTTGGACAGGCAGGGCACGCGGTCGGAGATGGCCTCGATGTCGCGCAGGTCGAAGTCGACGTCGCCCTCCTGGGCGGCCGCCAGCGTGTGGAGGATCGTGTTGGTGGACCCGCCCATGGCCATGTCCAGCGCCAGGGCGTTGGTGAATGCGGCCTTGCTAGCGATGCTCCGCGGCAGCATCCGGTCGTCTTCCTCCCCGTAGTAGCGCTGGCATAGCTCGACGATTATCTCGCCGGCCTGCTCGAACAGGCGCCGGCGCTGGGCGTGGGTGGCCAGGGTGGTGCCGTTGCCGGGCAGGGCCAGGCCCAGGGCCTCGGTCAGGCAGTTCATGGAGTTGGCCGTGAACATGCCGGAGCAGGAACCACAGGTGGGGCAGGCGGATTCTTCGACGGTGGTCAGGGCGGCGTCGGAAACCGCGTCGGAGGCCGAGGCCGTGATCGCGGTGATGAGGTCGGTGGGCTGGTGGGCCACGCCGTCGACGACCACGGCCTTGCCGGCCTCCATCGGCCCGCCGGAGACGAAGATGGTGGGGATGTTCAGGCGCAGCGCGGCGTTGAGCATGCCCGGGGTGATCTTGTCGCAGTTGGAGATGCAGACCAGGGCGTCGGCGGTGTGCGCGTTGACCATGTACTCGATGGAGTCGGAGATGATCTCGCGGCTGGGCAGCGAGTAGAGCATGCCGGAGTGGCCCATGGCGATGCCGTCGTCGACGGCGATGGTGTTGAATTCCTTGGGCACGCCTCCGGCGGCGCGCACGGACTCGGCGACGATGTCACCGACGTTTTTCAGGTGCACGTGGCCGGGAACGAACTGGGTGAAGGAGTTGGCGATGGCCACGATGGGCTTGCCGAAGTCGTTTTCGCCGGTGCCGGTCGCGCGCCAGAGGGCGCGGGCTCCGGCGGCTTGCCGGCCAACGGTGGTGGTTTTTGAGCGCAGCGGGTACATGGGGGTCTAAAGCCTTGACCTTTCTACAGGCACACGGGGATATCAGGAAAGAAGAGGCAAAGCCGTACCGCCAGCGCGGATGGGGTGGCCGCGCGCCTAGTTGGGGTTCGAGTCGGTATGGGTGGCCGAGTCGCCCTCGGTGGCTTGGTAGGCAGCATACTCTTCCTTGGACATGAGAACCTGCTGCCCGTCGCGGTGGATGACCACGACCTTGTCGTCGGCGGCCTTTTTACCTGCGCTGAGCGCGTCCGGGATGCGCCCGCGGGAGGCCCGCGCCAGGTCGGGGAGTGAATTAAAGGTTACCCCCGGAAGGTTGAATTTCTTGCCCTGCCGGGTGGCGGCGAAGGTGTGGGCCCACTTGAATCCGATGCCCGCGAAGTCCTCCCACGGCAGGTGGGCGTCCCTGCGGAAGCCGTAGCGGATGGCGATGCCGTCCTCGCTCACCGTCGTGCGCGCCCGCAGCACCCACCACAAAGCCAGCGCGGGGATGATGAGCAGCCAGCCCAAAACCAACGGCTTCCAGGAGATGATGAGTACCGCGATGGCGGTGAGCAGGACGATGGCGAGCAGGTTGGTGCGCTCGGGCCGGAAGACCGTGGTGTGCCCGGCCGGGGATTTGGGGGCTGTACGGGCGCGATTTTTATTCGGCGTCTCCGGGCGGGCCGGGCGGTTGGTGCGGGAGGGTCGGCGCTGCGGTGTGCTCATGGCTATCCATGCTAGTGGACGGGGCTTAGCGTGCGAAAACTCCCGACACGTTTCATTGTATGGTCAAATATCCCGGATTTAATTTCAGGCAATGAGATAACCCCGGCTAGGGGTAAAGGGCTTGTGGCGAAAATCCGGCTGTGTATGATGCAGTTCATGATCATTATTCGACTTCAGCTAGTACTCGTACCCGAGCGGCGCTCGCCGTAGCGGCTAACTGTTGTCGTATACGTCAAGCGCCCTCGACGCGGAACCACCAGAGGCAGGTTCCCGCCGGGGGCTTTGTCGTATCGGCAGACCCTGGCCGGCAATGATCATCGCCTCGCACCCAGGAGGTGGTAGCCGACATGAAATACCCACAACAACCACTAAGAACAACGACAGACAACGCATAAATCGAAGGAGCGAATCTACCGTGGCAGCTTCACCCACTCCCACGCCCGCTTCCGTGGCCGCCCGAACCGGCACTCCTGTTCGTGAGAGGCTCACCGGAGCCCAGGCTATTGTCCGCACGCTAGAGGATCTCGGAACTGAGCTGGTCTTCGGCATCCCGGGTGGCGCTGTGCTCCCGTTGTACGACGCGCTGGCCCACTCGACACGCCTGCGCCACGTGCTCACCCGGCACGAGCAAGGCGCCGGGCATGCGGCCGAGGGCTTCGCCCAGGCCTCCGGGCAGGTAGGGGTGTGCATCGCTACCTCCGGCCCGGGCGCGACCAACCTGGTCACCCCGCTGGCCGACGCCATGCTGGACTCCGTGCCGGTGGTCGCCATCACCGGCCAGGTCGGATCCAACCTGTTGGGCACCGACGCCTTCCAGGAGGCGGATATCCGCGGCATCACGATGCCGATCACTAAGCACAACTTCATCGTCGCCACGCCCGAGGAAATCCCCGGGGCTATCGCCGCCGCCTTCCACTTGGCGTCGACGGGTCGCCCGGGCCCCGTGCTGGTCGACATCCCGAAGGACGTGCAAAACGGCACGCTGGACTACACCGCCCCGACGCGCCTGGAGCTGCCCGGCTACAAGCCGGTCACGCGTCCGCACGCGCGCCAGATCAACCAGGCGGTCGAGCTGATTGCTGCCTCCCGCAAGCCGGTGCTCTACATCGGCGGCGGGGTCATCAAGGCCAACGCCGAAAAGGAGCTGCGGGAATTCGCCGAGTTCACCGGCATCCCCGTGGTGACCACGCTGATGGCGCTGGGCGCGTTCCCGGAGTCGCACCCGCAGCACCTGGGCATGCCCGGCATGCACGGCACGGTGCCGGCGGTCGCGGCCATGCAGCGCTCCGACCTGCTGATCGCCATCGGCGCCCGGTTCGATGACCGGGTGACGGGCGATACGGCATCGTTCGCGCCTGGGGCCCGCGTTATCCATGCGGACGTGGATCCGGCCGAGATCGGGAAGAACCGCGAGGTGGATATTCCCATCGTGGGCGATGCCCGCGAGGTCCTCCACCAGCTGCTGCGGGGGTTCCAGGGCCCGCGCCAGCCCCAGCTGCCCGAGCTGGACCGCTGGCGGGCTTACCTGGACGACCTGTGCGAGCGCTACCCGCGCGGGTGGGAGCCGACCACGGACGGCCTGCTCAACCCGCAGTTCGTGCTGGAGCAGTTGAGCAAGCTGGCCGGCCCGGAGGCTATCTATTGCTCCGGGGTGGGCCAGCACCAGATGTGGGCCGCGCAGTTCATCGACTTCGAGCGTCCGCGCAGCTGGATCAACTCCGGCGGCGCCGGGACGATGGGCTATGCGGTGCCCGCCGCGCTGGGAGCCAAGGCCGCCAACCCGGACCGCGAGGTCTGGGCCATCGACGGCGACGGCTGCTTCCAGATGACCAACCAGGAGCTGACGACCGCGGCTATTGACGGCTTTCCCATCAAGGTGGCGGTCATCAACAACGGCAACTTGGGCATGGTGCGCCAGTGGCAGACGCTGTTTTTCGGCGGCAACTACTCGCACACCAAGCTGCGCGAGGCAGCCACCTTCCTGCCGGACTTCGTGCAGCTGTCCCAGGCGCTGGGTTGCGAGGCCATCCGGGTTACCTGCGAGGAGGAAGTCGCCCCGGCCATCGAGCGGGCCCGTGCTATCAACGACCGCCCGGTCGTCATCGACTTCATTGTCGGCGAGGACGCCCAGGTCTGGCCGATGGTCGGCGGCGGGGCATCGAACGAGGAAATCCAGTACGCCCAGGGGCTGCGGCCCCTGTTCGCGGAAGAGTCCAGTAAGGACTTGGACGCGACCGGAAAGGAGAGCTAACCATGGCAGCAACCGATGTCACCCGGCACACGCTGTCGGTGCTCGTCCAAGACGGGGAGGGGATCATCTCCCGCGTGGCGGGGATGTTTACCCGCCGCGGCTATTCCATTATCTCTTTCGTCTCGGCGCGCACGGAGACCGAAGGCATTAACCGCCTGACCATCGTGGCGGATGCCAACGAGATTGTGATTGAGCAGATCACTAAGCAGCTCAACAAGCTCATCCCGGTCATCAAGGTCGTCGAGCTGGAGGAGGATTCCTCGGTCGCGCGGGCCATCATGCTGGTCAAGGTCGCGGCTGACAATGCGAACCGGCCCCAGGTGGTCGACGCGGTCAACATCTTCCGCGCCCGCGTGGTCGATGTGGCTCCCGAGTCGGTTGTCGTCGAGGCCACCGGCACCCCCGGCAAGCTCCAAGCCTTGCTGGACGTGTTGGAACCGTTCGGCGTGCGCGAGCTAGTGCAATCTGGACACGTGGCGCTCTCGCGCGGCCCCAAGGCGATGGCCCCACCCAAATAAACGAATAATCACCTTGGCCGTTTAGGCCACCGTTTTCCACCCACCAACAATAAGGAAAGAAAGTAGGTTTATACCTCATGGCAATCCAGACCTTCTACGACGACGATGCCGATCTGTCCATCATCCAGGGCCGGAAGGTAGCCGTCATCGGCTACGGCTCCCAGGGCCATGCCCACGCCCAGAACCTGCGCGAGTCCGGCGTCGAGGTCACCATCGGCCTGCGCGACGGCAGCAAGTCCGCGGAAAAGGCCGAGGAGGCCGGTTTCCGGGTCACCTCCGTCGCCGAGGCCGCCGAGTGGGCCGACCTGGTCATGCTGCTGGCGCCGGATACCTCCCAGAAGGAGATCTACGACAACCAGATCGCGCCGCACCTGCAGGACGGCGACGCCCTCTTCTTCGGCCACGGCCTGAACATCCACTTCCACCTGATCGAGCCGGCCGACAACATCACCGTCGGCATGGTCGCCCCGAAGGGCCCGGGCCACCTGGTGCGCCGCCAGTTCCTGGACGGCAAGGGCGTTCCCTGCCTGATCGCCGTCGAGCAGGACCCGAAGGGCAACGGCCAGGATCTGGCCCTGTCCTACGCGGCCGCCATCGGTGGCGCCCGCGCCGGCGTCATCCCGACCACCTTCGAGGCCGAGACCGTCACCGACCTCTTCGGCGAGCAGGCCGTCCTGTGCGGCGGCGCGGAGTTCCTCATCAAGACCGGCTTCGAGGTCCTGGTGGAGGCCGGCTATGAGCCGGAGATGGCCTACTTCGAGGTCCTGCACGAGATGAAGCTCATCGTGGACCTGATGTTCGAGGGCGGCATCGCCAACATGAACTACTCGGTCTCTGATACCGCGGAGTTCGGCGGCTACCTGTCCGGCCCGCGCGTCATCGACGAGGGCACCAAGCAGCGCATGCGCGAGATCCTGTCCGATATCCAGGATGGAACCTTTACCAAGCGCCTGATCGCCAACGTCGAGGGCGGCAACAAGGAGCTGGAGGGCCTGCGCCAGGAGTTCGCCGACCACCAGATTGAAAAGACCGGCGCGCAGCTGCGCGACCTGATGAGCTGGGTCAAGGTCGAACTGCACTAAACCCCCTGGTAGTCGGGGTATCACACGGCCCTAAGCCGCGGTGATCCCCCGCCGATCCCCCTTCCGATCGTCGATTCAATCGCCGCGCTAACCCGGTCCCGCGCGCCCGCCACAACGTGGGTGTACGTCTTTAGCGTCTCCGTGGGCGAGCCGTGGCCGGCAACCTGGGCAACATCCTGGATTGGGACCCCGGCGGTAATTAATGAAGAAATGAAGAAATGCCGGAGGGCGTGGAAGTGGACCCGTGGCGCGGATTCATGCACCGCGGCGCGTTTTACTTTCGCCGCTAGCGCTCCAGTCCTCACCGGATTCCCTAGGCTTGAAAGAAAAATCAGTTCGTCCCCGCCACGGTCGGCGACGAGCCGCGTACATAAGTCGCGCGCGGGCCCGGCTATCGGGATATCCCGGCGGCCCGCCGGCGTTTTAAGCTCTACGCGCCGGCGCGGCAGCTCTTTCCCCAGTTGCTTCCGTACCCGGATAACTCCGCGGTCAACGTCAATTTCCCGGCCTTGCAACCCGGCCAGTTCTGAAATCCTCATACCTGTATAAGCGGCTAGCGTCATCATATCGGCCAAAACGGGGTCCGGCTCCTGGACGGCGCGCTCGCCGGGCCGCCGCGGATTGTCGTACTTGGCCCCGCCGGCGCGTACCCGGTCAATCACGGTTTTAATCTCTTCCATAGTGGGTATATCGTCCGGTTCAACGCCTGTTTTTCCACGCGGAACTTTAACCGGGTTGCTAGTGATATACCCGGATTCAACCGCCCATTTCATCGCCGTACGTAAGTGTCTGACGCACCTGCGCGCGGTGGATTCCGCAAGACCGGTATCGCGGGGGCTAATCCACGGCCGGCCGGAAAGGAGCTGGGAATGCCACTGGGTAACCGCTGCCGCCGTAATTTCCCGCGCCGGCCAATCCACTAGCGGAACCAAATTATGGGTCAGCGTATGGCGGTAAAGCTGTAGGCTGGCTGGCCTAAGCGGGCGGGAATAAAGCCAACCCCGGTAAATATCTCCAACGGTCATTTTTTCGAAATCTCCCGGCAAAAGCCGCCCCAGCCGGCGCTCCCGCTCCCGTTCGTCAACATAAATTTTGGCTTCCCGCCGCGTGTCAAAACTTTTCGAGCGCTGCTTTCCATTAGGCTCCCTCCACCGTGCAATCCAGCGGACGGCCCCACTAGCGGTTGTTCTTTTTTGTACTGCCAATTCTGGTATCCTTGTTCATGTGATCCTGTTAGGGTTCACGCGCTTGTACCCCGCTGCCGCGGACAACGGCGGGGTTGTTGGGCATTTACTCCGCTATCGGCCCCTACCTGGGTAGACTCCACCGGGTAGGGGCCTTTCTCCTATTTAGCGGCCGCCTTATGACGGCGCCATATAGGTATCTCGTTCATGGCCTTAAACCTTCCGATCCCGCCGTGTAGATCCACCGGGTAAATCACCAAAAGGCGCTGAAGTACAACCTGCGGGATATCCCCGCCGCCGGCAATCCACGTTCCTACCCAATCCGCTACGGTGGCTAGGATCTCCCGGTGCCGCGGCGCCGTGGGAGGGATCGTTACCTCAACTTCCAAAGACCGGCCGTTTTTCGCTAGCCGGATTTCACGGATTCTCGCTACGGCGGATAGTCCGCCGCCGGCAATCTCCATATATCGGGATTGGCCGCGAATCTGATTCTGTATCCAGCACTCCGCCTGCCTATGCTCGTTCTCGTTCATGCCGCCAACCTTTCTTTCTCTAGAAAGACGGTAAGTAGGTGTTCGGATACCTCAAGTGCGTACGCGGCAGGGGATAGGTGCCCGCCGTGTAGGTGAAATGCGGCTTCCACGTCAACGCCGGATAAAAGTAGGCGGGCGGCGTATTCATCCGCGCGTTTTTCTTGCCGAGCTGCCAATACCGGATCGTCTACTTTCCTATCCTGGTAGTGGGCGTGCCCCAATTCGTGGGCTAGAGTGCTTCGGTACTGCGCGACGGGAAGACCCCGGCGGATACTGATAGCCCGCGCGCTTGGCGAAAACCAGCCCTTCGGGCCGCCGTTGTGCTCCCGGACCTCAAGGCCGGCGCCGGCGGCGATATCGAGCAGCCTATTCAATGTAATCATCGGGAATCCCGCCGCCTTCCTCTCTCGATTCATCTGCAACCGCGTCAATGGGAACTTCGGTGTCGTAGTCACCGCGGCGGGCAGCCAATTCGTCAAGAGGGGTCTCTAGCGCCCCGCCGTTCGGCAGGCGGGACAGGCGCGAAAGGATTTCTTCGGCCAGTTCATCTTCGCTAGCGGCCCGCAACGCAGCTTTGATATCCGGCCTGTAGGCCCAGTGTTCCTCCACGATGTCCCAGTCGATAAGTGCGCGCAGGGGGTTGTAGTCGTAGGCCGCAGCGATTTTCACGATATTCCCGATAGACATGCTTCCCGCGGCTAGCTGATTTTGCACGGTCCGCTTGGGGACGCCGGCTTTTCCGGCCATGTCCTGGGCGGCGGCGCCGCCGGTGATTTTGTCAATCCATTCATGTAGGTCCATGCCAAAAATTCTAGTCTATAGACACGGCACGCGCAAATCTTGCGCCATACGTGACCAGCGCGTTTATATAATCCGCGTGTCTATGGTTGCGTTAATGCACTAGCGGTGCAATAATGGCGTTATCGCGCCAAAACGGCGCGTCGAAAAAGGAAAGGAAACGCCGTGTACCGCTTAAAGCCTGAAATTTTAGATAAGGCGCGTGAAATCTGCGGTATAGCCAGCGATGAAAAGCTAGCCGCGCGGCTTGGAATGACCGGTAGCTCGATCCGCAACCTCCGCAAGGGTCGGACCTCGCCGTCAATCGCAACGCTAATAAAAATCCGCAGCCTAACCGGCCTCCCGCTGGACTCCATGATTTACGCGCTGAACGAAAAACAAGCAGCGTAACCCGGAAGGGAACAACGCTGGTTCGACTCCAGCGCCGGGTACTACGGAACCCCCAAGGGGATCCGCGTGTTGTGTGAAAAATTCATAGTGTAATGCGCCCGTGATATGGCCAAAACGGCTTTTACGCCCTGGACTGGCACCTCAGGGCAGGAACGGCGGCGCGCGTAATAAATCCCAGCTTCCGCGTGTTGGTCACGCCCGTGAAGTCCTTATCGTCTATCGCGATCGGGGGTATTACACCACGGTCCGGGTTCAATCCCCGGCGGAAGCACCAGGGGCGGCGGCTAACCGGTACCCGGCCCGCCTTGTCCAACCGGCAAGCAAACCACTACGGCGGAATTCGCACGATCCGCTTGGCGCGCTGTCGCCGTCCCTCCCACTGGAACATGACGAAACCCCGCCGGCCGGTGTCTGCACTACGCCGAGCCGCGGGGCTTGTTTCTTAACTACCAACAGAAGAAAGGAAATGATTTTCCCAGATGAAGTCTAGCAAAACATATTCCTTGCTGGAAACGGCAAACATCCTAGGCGTGTCAAAAACCGCCCTGGCACGGGCCGTACGCGAAAACCCGGAGAGCGTTTCCCAGCTCCACCCCATCACAATCGGCGGCCGGGAAGCCCGCGCCGGCCGGATCGTATTCCCAAAATCTGTAATCGAACGATTGGTAAACCCCGATGTACCCGCATAAATACGACTACCTTCTGGGAGCGGTGTTCGGCAGCGCCCTAGCACTAGGAATAGTGATCGCCCTATGACCCCTCAAGAAATATCCAACCAGCTATCCCCAATCATGGCCGCAACCTTGCTTTACGTAGCCGCCGGCCGGCGCGTAACAAACCAGCAACGCCTACTTGAATTATCGGCCCGTGATTTGGTCGAACTCGAATTCAAAACCAGCAAGTGGACACCGGTACGGCTCACCCCGCTAGGAGCCCGGGTCGCGAAAGCCGCGGGTGAAGCCTCATGACACCAACTACCTTTTCTGTCGTCGCCCTACTCGTTGCCGGTATCGCACTCGGCGCCGCGCTGGCACTGCGTTCGGAATGGAAAAAAGTCCACGCCCGCCGGCTTCAGGCTTGCGAGCTTGCTATCACACAACTTTATTCCGCGGTGTATGAAGCCGCAGACGCCGGCGGCCCGGGCCTAGACCCCGAAAAAGCGAAGTCCCTACTCAACGCCATAAAGAAGGACCCAAAAATTGCTTGGAGAAATCGTTAAGCGCCCGCCCGCCCCGGGAACAACACAGTGGCAAAAAACAATCACTGCCTCGAAAGTGCCCGCCCTGCTGGGCGTATCGCGTTTTGAATCCGAATACACGGCCTGGCACTCCCTAGCCGGAAATGTGCCACCGCCGGAAATGAACGAAAACCGCGCACTATGGGGGCATGTTGCGGAGCTGTCACTGGCTGAATGGTGGCTAGCAAACAACCCCGGATGGCAACTGAATTCACGCCGCGCCGGCGGAAAAGTCGAAATAGCCTACACGCGAAAAGACCTTCCGTTCCCCAACCTGGTTACCCTAGACCGCCGCGCCCTGAACCGCAGAAAAGGCCCGACAAGCCCGGAGCGATTCTGGATCGTAGAATGTAAAACCGCTAATTCTCTTGATGATTGGGGCGCTCCGGGCGAGCCGGACTCTATCCCGGCGGATTACTACACCCAGGTTCTGTTCCAAATGGGCGTTTCCGGAATTCACTCCGCGTCGATTGTGGTGCTAGGCCCGTTTCAAAAACCGGAAATTCACCCCGTCCCCTGGAACGAAGATCTGTTTAACGGGGTAGTGGACCGGCTAGCTGAAATTTGGGAATCCACAAAAACCGGGGACGAGCCCCCGCTGGATGATTCAACCTCCTGCTACGAAACGGTCCGGGGGCTGCACCCGGATATTGAACGTGGTGAAGAAGTCGAGCTGGATACAGATTTTGCGGTCCATGTCCTGGACTCCGCTGTCGGTGAAGATGAAGCGAAAAAAGCTGCCCGCGCCGCCAAAATCGAACTCGCTTCCCGTATGGGAAACGCCCAGCGCGCTGTTGTCGGCGGGGTAAAAATTGCCGACCGGCGGGCGAAAACCGGCGGAACACCCTACGTCCAAATCAACAAGAAAGCCAACCTGGAAGGAATCCAACAATGACTGAAGTTGAAAAACACGCCGCCGTCGGCGATACGGTAGGCACCAGCGCCGACCGCGGTGTCTACCGCGCGGGCGAAATCTCGAAATACACTGATGAAGAGCGCGGTCAGCTCCGCGCGCTAGGCGGCCTTGATGAAGCCTCAGACCATGATATCGATATGCTGCAGGCCGTGGCCGACCGCTCCGGCCTGGACCCATTTCTCAAGGAAATCTACCTAGTGGGGCGTAAAACAAAAACGGGCGGCTACCGCGGCGAGCCGGAACGTTGGGAGACAAAATGGACCGTCCAAACGTCGATTGATGGTCTGCGAAAAATCCTATTCCGCTCGGCTGAAGCCACCGGCGTCGACTGCTCAATCGGTGAAGCGGTCTACTATTCCGAAGATGGCAAAGAACACCCGTTTTGGCTGAAAAAATGGGGCAACCCCCCGGCGGCAAAAGTCGAAGTAAAACTAGGCGGACGCACCGGATACGGACTCGCCACGTGGGATCAGTTTTGCGTGACTAAGGCAAACGGTAAGCCCAATTCCATGTGGGAAAAACTCGGGCCGCACATGCTGGCCAAGTGCGCGAAAGCTCAAGCCATCCGAGATGTAACCGACCAGGCCGCCGGCCTATATATCGATGAAGAAATGGGGCAGGCCGACAACCGGGTAAAGCACACCGCCCGCCGGATGGACACCCCAGGTCGTGGGGCCGCCGGCCTGACCCAAGCGCTGGAAGCCGGGAAAACCGAAACCGCCCCGGAAGAAACAGGCGACAGCACCGGCGCGTCGGGTAGTCGCCCCGAACTCCCGGAATCCGCTGATAATGAAATCATTTCCGCGGTCTTGGAATCGCTCAACGGCCTGAACACGCGCGCGGCGATTGGCGAGTTCATGCAATCACTCAAGTCCGAGGGCGCGCTCAACGACGAAGAATTCGCCTACGTGTCTGAAATCGGGCGCGAAAAATGGCAAAACTGCAACGAGGAGGACTAACTCCGTGATTGATATCGAATACCGCGGCGGGCGGCTAGTCCGGGACCCGGAAATCCGCTTCATCCCGAATTCAGAAACCCGGGTTGTGAACTTCACTCTGGCACAAAGCAATTCACAATGGGACCCCGACTCCCGCCAGTGGTCAACGACAAATCAAAACTTCATTGATGTAGTCGTGTGGGACGACCCAGGCGATAGGGGGAGGAAGCCCCGCCAGTGGTCTACCTGGATCGAAAATTCCCTAACCCGCGGTTCCAACGTTGTCGTGCGCGGAAAATTCGTGACCCGAAAGTTCGAACACAACGGCCAGCAGCGCTCCCGCCTGGAATTCGTTGCAAATTTTGTTGCCCTTTCTCTGGAAGAGTTAGTTTCCGCCCCGTCTCCCGCGTCCGGGTCGATACCGCCGGAAACTAAGCCGGCGGAAAACGCCGGACCCCCGTTCTAAACACCTGAAGTTGTCCGTCCCCAACTACCCGTGTGCCCCGGCCGGTTAGCCCGGGGCGCTTTTTCTATGTACCGACACAAAACCGATTTCACGCGCCTCATGGAACGTCTGCGCCAGCTCAAGCTGGACTACGAAAACATGGGCGGAATGTCCTCCTCGCATGAAAAAGAAGCGTTTTTTGATTCCGCTGACATGCTCAAAAACGTAATCGAAGATTTCGAACAGGGGCGATAGTCATGGCAAAAATGGTCTACCTTCCCGGAACCCCTAGAACTCACCAAGTGCTTCGGGTTATGCCGCGCGGCGTGAAAAACGAAATCTACGCCACTGCCAGCCCGGGCGAAATGGACCCGTCAATCACTGATTGGTTGTGGGAGCACGACTGCCTAGTCAAGTCTGAAATCTCTAAATCCGGCTGGCAATGGACCAAGCAAGGCAAAGCGGTTCGCGCCGGATTGGTCAAAAAACTCAACGTCTAAAGGAGTCTCCAATGTTGGAACTTGTTTTTTCTGTCGTATCTACCCCAGACGGCGGCCTAGCCGACCCGGATCATCCGGTTTATATCGCTCTATTCCTGCTCCGTGAAATCTTAGGGGTGTAGCCCGATGTGTGAATTCTGCGATTACGAACTTTTTTCCGGTAGCTTCACGCTGCATTTTGATGGGGAAGAGGGGGCCGCGTCCCTATCCGTCGATGATATGTCAATCCACGAAGTCGCGCCCCTAGTCGCGATTTCGCTGGGCGATCTTCTGGCCATGGTGTGCGCGGAATCCGGCGATGAAGAGTCCGGGCCGCTACTAAAGTACGTTCTCCAAGCTATTGCGGACCGGTACGAATACTCCCGTCTACGTAACTCTTTGGAAAAGGCGGTTGGCGATGATTAGTCCCTCCCGTATCCAGCGGGCGTGGGAGGCACTGAATGCAGCGGATATCCCGCCGGAAGCCTACGCCGCGATTTCTGATGTGCTCCCGCCCCCCTCGAATGACCTGGAATCCCTACCGGGTGAGCTCTACGAGCTCGATTCTCACTTCCTGTTGGAAGTCGTCGTTGCAGATTGCACCACGGGCGTGGTTCTCGACGGTCCGGATGAACTCGGCCGGTGGCTGGTGTATTTCCGTGGATCCGGAAATTGGCGGGTGCACCCCGTCGGGCTGGCCCCCACCGGCCGACGGTATGTCCTATCGTCTGGAAGCGCCTACCCGAGTGACCCTGTCACTGCTGTCCCGGTGTCTGATGGTGCCGCGCGCTCGGTATTACGTTGGGGGTGGAATGATGGACGAGACTGAAAAGGTCCATGGCGCCCCGGTCGAGGCGGTCAATCGTGCCGCCCGTGAAATCACCGCCGGGGTAACCGCTGAAGAAATGATCCACGCCTTCCGCGCCTACGGTATCCGCCTACTGGATAAGGATATCGAGCGCCTGTATGAGATGTTCCCTCACGATTAGCTGTATGCCCCGGGGCCCTCCCCGGGGCCTTTTTACTATGAAGCACAAATTTAGAACCACCATAAAACAGCGCAAACTAATGGATGAAGTAGCGCGAATGAATGGATTAAACCACCTAAGCCCGGCACTACTTGACGCACTTATATGCCTATTTGCCTCACTGGAAGGAGAAGCGAAATGACTTGGTTCAAGGTCGACGACAATTTCTACGGCCACCCAAAAGTTTTAGGGCTTGATATGGCGGCCCGCGGCTTGTGGGTATCGGCCGGGTCCTACTGCGCGCGGTACCTCACTGATGGGGTGATTACGGATAAGCAAATCAGGGCGATCGGGGGTACTCGAAAGCAAGCCGAAAAGTTGGTGGCGGCGGGCCTTTGGCGCGCCGATGACGCGCCGCCGAGCGCGCGCCGATACGCCTTCGTCAATTGGCGGCGCTTTCAACCAACGCGCGACGACGTCGCGGCGAAACGTCAAGAGGCGCGCGAAAGAATGGCCGCCGCGAGGGATAAAAAACGTTCTACCAGCGAAAAGGAAAAAATGTTCGCGCGAACAAATAGCGAACGTTCGCGCGAACTTCGCATAGATCGGCCTCAGACCTGTTCGCATTACCCCGACCCGACCCGACCCGAACCTTTAGAGGAGGGGGGTAGGTACCAGCACGATAGTGCGCGCGGGGGTGAGCCGTCCCCGGCGGCGCCCTCCCCAAAAAATTTGGATGACTTGGCGGCGGCTCACGCCGACCGCCTTCGGTGCCCGCGCCACCGTGGGTTGCCTGCCGGTGAAGTGCCGCCGTGCCGGGCGTGCCAGGCGCTCCGGGAAGCCGATGAAGCTTCTTCCGCCGCAGCTCAAGCCGATAAAAAGGCGCGCCGACGTGCGGAAATAGATTCGTGCCCGGTCTGCGATTCGAACGGGATTCGCGTCGACGATGGCGTTGCCCGCCGGTGCTCGCACGAATTGCCGCCGTGGCTCGACTCAGGCAACACCCGACATGCCGTCTAGCACGCCCGCCAATCAACGAAAGGGGTACCCCATGGGTCCCAGTCCCAAAACGAAATCCCAACCGCTTAAAACGGCACACAACGCCGTTAACTTCTTCGTCCCCGGCGTGCCCGCCGCCCAAGGATCCAAGCGCGCCTACGTGCGCGGCGGCCGCGCCGTCCTGGTCGAAAGCTCAAAAAAACTACCCGCCTGGCGACAGTCAATCGCCCTTGTCGCCGCAGCACAACGATATAAAATCCCAACCGGGACCCCTGTGTGCCTAGCCGTGGAATTCGTGCTTCCACGAACAAAAGCCATGGGGGCAAAACCGGCGCCACCTATGGTGCAAAAACCAGACCTGGACAAGCTGATCCGCGCCGTTGGCGACGCCCTCACTCAATCCGGCCTGCTCGCCGATGACAACCAAATCAACGAAATGTACCTACAAAAACGGCGGGCCGCCCCCGGAGAACAAACCGGCGCACACATATACGTCGAACAAAAAACAACCCAACACCAAAACCAATAAAAAGGGAAACATGGAACTCGCCCACAAACTCCACAACCTCCACACCGCCTACCGACACCTAGAAGCCTGCAAAACCGCCACCGGGAAAATCCGAGACGAACGAACCATGAACTCCACCGGCCGACTAGGCCCCGCAACCCCCGGCCGCGCCCGCGCAATCGAAACCTGCATAGAACTAGAACAACGCCTATACGAATACGTCGACGACGCCCGCCGCTTCATAACCCCCGGGAAAAACCTAAACCGCACATGGCCCGCCATGCTCGGATGGCTCACCACACACCACCAAGAAATCCAACACCTAGATGACTCCTACCTCCAAGTCCTGGACGAAGAACTCGACTACCAACTCACAACAATCCACCGCACCACCAACCACAACCCCCACCAACCAACCAACACACACACGCCATGGCAAGGCGCAAAAGTAATCTGCGCAGCCGCCGCCGCCCGCGGCTACCACATAACACCCAGCCTCCTACGCACATGGGCCGCCCGCGGAAAAATAAACCGGCGCCCCAACCAACAAGGACACAACACCTACAATCTAAACGAAGTCCTCACCCAGCTAGAACCAGGCCCCCAACTACGCTAACCAGCAACAACACACGATGTAACGGAACATGGTACAATCACAACCGCAGCCGCCCCATGCCAACAAGAAAGGGGCCGCTTAATGGCAAGCGACCGCTGGGACCACAGCGCCGGCAAAAAACTCCGCAAGCAATACCGGCACCACTGCCACGAACAACAAGCCCCATGCTGGCTATGCGGACAACCAATCAACTATGAAGCCCCCTCACTCCATCGGGATTCATTCGAACCAGACCACTTCTACCCGCGCGCCGACTACCCCGAACTAGCACTAGACTGGGACAACCTCCGCCCAGCCCATTCATCGTGTAACCGCTCCCGCGGCAAACGCGACGCCCCGCTACCGCTCGGAAAACGCAGCGCCAACTGGTAAACACCCCGGGGGCAGGGGGCTTGAAAATCACGAAATCCAAATCAGGCCCCATAGGGAGGGGGGCGTCTAGGGTCTCTCTCCCCGCGCGCCGAGGCCCGCCCCTATCGCGCGCGCGTTAATTAAGATCCACAGCTGATTAATCCGGCCCCGCCGTCCCGACGCCCGTGGCCGGTAGCGCCGGCGGTCGGTAACCGCTGAACCTAGGAAAGTGAAATCTTGAAAGTTGAACGGATTGAATACGCGGATCTTCCGGTAGATGAAGTAACGCCTTTCGTGCGTAACCCGCGCCGCGGCGATACCGCCCGTATTGCGGAATCGCTGAAGGCCCGCGGACGATACCGCCCAATTGTGGTAAACCGCGGGGCGTATACGGGCCGCCCCATGGAAGTGTTGGCCGGCAATCATACTTTGGCGGCTATCCGCTCCCTGGGTTGGGAAACGGTGCAATGCGGTGTAGTGGATGTTGATGATGACACCGCTAACGCGATCGTTGTTGCGGATAATCGCCTTGCTGACTTGGGCGGATACGACGATAAAGTGCTTGCTGACTTGTTGTCTGATTTGGAATCGCTGGAAGGTACCGGGTTTTCTGATGATGATTTAGATGAATTGGTGGCTGGCCAGTGTGACCCGGAAGAATTAACGGATCGGGATGAAGCTCCGCCGGTGCCGTCTACTGAACCAATTTCACGTCCGGGCGATATTTTCGAGTTGGGCCCACATCGTGTGTGGTGTGGTGATTCAACGGATTCCGCCGGGGTGGCGGAAAACTTGTTGTTTGATGGTCTTGCTGATTGTGTGTGGACGGACCCGCCGTACGGGGTTTCGTATGATTCTTCGGCGCGGCACGCCGGCGACGGCACTCGGGCTAAGCGTCGCGCTAATGAAACGATTATGAATGATGGGCGGGAAGGTTTACCGGATCTGCTCCGTGATTCTTTCGCTACGTTGGCGTTGTCTGCAAAACCGGGGGCCCCGGTTTATGTCGCGCACGCGGATACCGAGCGCGTCACTTTCGAATTGGCTTTAACCGGGGCAGGTATCCTGTTTCGGCAAAACCTGATTTGGGTGAAGAATAATCATTCGATGTCGTGGGCGGACTACCAATACAAGCATGAACCGGTTATGTTCGGTAGCGTGCCCGGCCAGGAAGGGGAAGACCCGGCCGGGCCTGAAGCTGAAGGTGAAGTAGCCGCCGGTTACCGGAAGAATCATGAGCCGGTGTTGTACGGGTTCGTGCCGGGTGGCGAGGGCCGTTTGGGCCGGGGCGGGGATCGTTGGTTTGGGGATAATTCCCAGTTCTCAACGATTTTTGTTGACATGCCTAACGAGAATTCGGAACACCCGACCATGAAGCCGGTTGATCTGGTTCTTCAAATGGTTCGTAATTCGTGCCGGCCCGGCGGTGTCGTCCTGGACTTGTTCGGCGGTTCTGGCTCAACGTTGATCGCGTGCCATCATGGCGGTTACCGGGCGCGGCTATCGGAAATTGACCCGCGGTATGTTGATGTTATTTGCCGCCGCTGGCAGCAACACACTGGCCAATTGCCGGTCCTTGATGGTCAAGAGGTGGATTTCTGTGCTGAATGATGAACAATCGCACCGCGCGGCAATGCTTCGGACCGCGGGGGTTAGCTATTCGGATATTGCCGGCCGTTTGAAGCTCCCGGTGGATGAAGTCGAGGCGGCGGTGTCTGACTATCTCGTTCGGGCTACGTCTGAATCGCAGGATATTCAAACACGCTTGGAGTTAGCCCGCCTTGATGTGCTGCTTTCCGGGGTGTGGAAGATGGCGGCGCGCGGTGATTCTACCGCGGTTGGTCAGGCGCTGAAGATTACGGGGCAACGGGCCCATTTGCTAGGCCAGCTTGGCGGCCCGGCGCCGGCGGGGGAGGATGTTGCGGTCGATTTGGCCGCGGTAAAAAACGCATATCGAAAGAAGGAAGGTGATCGCTAGTGGATGACTCTAGTTTGTCTGCGTCGATCGCGCGGTCCGTGGCCGCCCGTGGGGATAAGATCCTTGATTGCGATGAAGCTGCCGTAGACTTGGCGCTCCGGTATGGTCACGCGATCGACAAGGGGATCGAGGCTGGCGGCCAAGACATGACAAAAGCCTTATACCTTGGCCCCCATTTGCTTAAGGCAATGGGGGAGTTGCGTTGCACACCGGCGTCCCGTGAATCCGCGGAGGTTCGTGAAGAAAACGATAAGGTGGCTAAGAAGGTGGAAAAGGAATACAAGAATGAGCTAGAAGCGCGGCGGCGGTACCGTGGGCGAGGCGCTTAAAGGCTGTACCGAGCCGCGCCTATACACCCCGTCGCGGGTGGAACTAACCCCGGAAACGTCGTTTGGTTTCGCCGTAATTGCTTTCGCTGAGGAAGAACTTGGCCTACAGCTCCGCCCGTGGCAGAAGTGGTTGTTTATCCACGCTCTGGAACTTATTCCGGAGACTATTCCGGGTCATAAGGATTTCGATCCTGATACCCCGCCGGCCCGCTACTACGATTACCGATTTCGCCAGATTTGTGTTCTTGTTGCGCGGCAAAACGGCAAAACACTGTTGATGTGCGTCCTCGGATTGTGGAGGCTTTTTTACGACGGGGCCGCGGAAATGATTTCAACGGCACAAAATTTAACGGTTGCGGAAGATACCCTTGCGGACGCGTTCAACATGGCGCGCCGTGTGCCGTCCATGGCGCGTTATTTGCCATACCGGATGGAACGCGGTAAGTGGGTTCCGTATATGCGTACGGCTAACGGTTCTAACAAGATCGAGTTGGCTTCCGTGCCGGAAGATTTGGAACATGTCCTTGATGTGGCCGGAACTATGCCGGCTTGGTACACGGTGGCGAATAATGGCGGCGGCCGTTCTTATTCGGCCGACGCGGTGTTCATGGACGAGTTGCGCGAACATAAATCCAACTCGATGTGGGCGGCGGTGGAGCCTACCACTGCGGAACGGCCGCGGAACCAAATTTGGTGTTTTTCTAACGCCGGATCCGCCGAGTCTGTTGTTCTTCGCCGTCTCCGAAATATCGCGTTAGCGGCTATTGAAAGCGGGCATACTGATGGCGAGCGGTTAATGCTTGCTGAATGGTCGGCGGAACCCGGGCTTGGCATTTTCGACCCGCGCGGTTGGGCGCAAGCCAATCCGTCCTTGGGGTACGGGAACCGAACGGGCGATGATATGCGCGCGTTAGCGAAAGCGGCGGTTGATCCTGAAGACGAAGATTCAACTCCTGATGATTTCCGTACTGAATATTTGTGTCAGTGGGTCGAATCCCTGGATCCCGGTAAAATCACTGAAGATTTGTGGGAGGAACTTTCCGATCCGAATATCTCGGTGCCGGAAGGTGCGGAAATATTCGCCGGTGTCGATGTTGCCCCGGAGGGGAAGGGCGCGGCGGTGTCTGTGGCGTGGCAATCCGACAACGGCGGGTGGAACGTCGAGCTTGTTGCCGCCCGCGCTGGCTACGATTGGGTCCCCGGCTGGCTGAACGCCCGGCGGGAAACGTGGTTTTCCGGCCGGGTTGGTATGCAGGTGCGCGGTTGTCCGGGAGCGGCGCTAGTTCCGTTGATGGTGGACGCGGATATCGAAATCGCACAATGGCAGGGCGCTGATATGACCGGATCCGTACTCGGTTTCATTTCCGCTATCCGGGAGCGCCGTGTTGGTCATTCCGGCCGGGCGCCGGAAAGCCCCGAGGTGCCTAGCCGGCTGGAAGCGGCCGCGGTTGGTGTGCGCGACCGCAAGTTAGGCGACGTGTTCATCTGGGATCGTGAAAAATCCGTAGGTAACCCGGCGCCGTTTATCGCCGCGAATATTGCTTGGTGGCTAGGCCACAAAAAGGAAGAAGAGTTCGTGTCGGCGTATTCCGATGATTTCGACCTTGATGAAGATGATTTCGATGAATTGGAAGATTTCGATGATGTCGAAGATTCCGAAGATTTCGATGATGATTCATTCATCATTTGATAGTTAGGGAAGGAGCCCCCGTGGGCATTTTGGATCGTTTTTTGCCGTGGCGGGACACGCCCCGGGCGGAGGACCGAGATATCTCTGTGCGGGCCGGCGGCGGGCTGGAATACCTTGATGTTTTCGATTTCACGATTGATTCTATGCCGGTCGAACAGCTCTACAAAGAGCAACCCCATTTGCGGACGGTCACTGATTATATCGCCCGGCAGGTATCAACGGTTGGGCTTCATGTGTACCGCCGGCAGGCGGATGGCGGCCGGGTCCGTGTACGCGATACCGAGCTAGCCGGTTTGATGATTCGTTCATCTGAAACCAGTCTGATGATGAACCTGATCCACCGTTCCGTCATGGACCTGTGCCTTTATGATGAATGGATCTGGCTAGTCGCTGCCGGTGATAACGGCGATACCCAAATTTTGCCAATTCCACCACGTTGGGTTTCCAAGCGGCATTATTCGGACCCGTGGACTTTTTCGGGTATCTCAATCCACGATCACAACCGTGGAGATTCCGTTTTCATCCCCGCGGCTAACCTGATTCGCTATCACGGGTATAACCCTTCATCGCTGAAAACCGGATCGTCCCCGATCCACGCGCTGAAGGACGTTCTTAAGCAAAATGTTGCCCGTTCCGACTACCAATCGCAGTTGTGGGCGCGCGGCCCCCGAATGTCCGGGTTTATTACTCGCCCCATGGAAGCCAAATGGGATAGGAAGGAGCGCGCGAAATTTAAAGCTGATCTTCGCCACCAATTCGCCGCCGCCGGGTCCGGCGCCGGCGGTATCGCTCTACTTGAAGATGGCATGAAGTACGAAGGCCACCACCTATCCGCTTCCGATGAGCAGGTGGTCGAACAAACGAAGCTTTCGCTGGAAACGGTGGCTCAAGTTTTTCATGTGAACCCGACCATGGTGGGAATTCTGGATAACGCGAATTACTCGAACGTCAAGGAATTCCGGCAATCCCTATATGGGGATAGTCTGCTTCAAATCATGAAGGGAATTGAATTATCGATTAACGCTTACCTGGTCCCCCTGTTGGGTGAATATCCGGGTGAAACGTATGTTGAATTTAACCTTGATGAACGCCTCCGCGCCCGTTTCGAAGAACAGGCCGCGGTCACTTCCCAGGCCGTGGGCGCGCCCTGGATGACTGTGAATGAGGCCCGTGAAAAGAACAATCTTCCTAAGCTGGACGCCGGCGATGAACTCGCCCGCCCGCTGAACACGGACTTCGGCGGGAACACCCCGTCGGAAGCGGGGGATGAAGAATGATAATCCTCAACTCCGTAGGTCTTTCGAACGGCCCCGCCCCGGCCTCGGACTACCTAGTGGATTGCTTTCCGCTCCCGGACCCGTCCCCCGTGTGCCACGGCACGCCCGGAACCCGGCCGGAAGTAGGGGAGCTGATCTGTTCGGCTAACCCGCTAGTCCAGCCGTTTCTGTCGGCGGTGGCGGTAGCGGTCGAAATCATGGGGAGGGACGCCGACTGTGTTCATGTTGTTTTTGCTTGTTCGGCCGGCCGGCACCGTTCGGTTTTTTCCGCTGAATTCGTAGGCGAAATACTCCGCTCCCGCGGCCTTGATGTCCACATTATCCACCGTGATCTAGTCGAGGAGGCCTAACAATGATCCATCTCGTAATGGGGCCGCCGTGTGCCGGCAAATCATCATTCGTCGCGAACTCCGCAGCGGAAGGCGTGCCGCGGTTCGATTTCGATCGTCTCGCTTCCACCGTGGGCGGGAAAGACCCTGGTTCGCATGATTCCACCCCGGCGGTAATCGATGTCGTGTTGGCAATGCGGCGCGGCCTGTACGGCTGGATTTTAGACCCGGAAACCGTGCAATCCGATCTGTGGGTCATTAATTCCGCCCCTTCCGAAGAAACAATCCGCCGTTTCTTAGGGGTAGGCGCCGAGCTTCATCTCATAGATCCGGGGCGGGAAGAATGTCTAGCCCGCGCGATACGCGACGGCCGGCCGGACTACACCCTGGAACAAATTGAAAATTGGTACGCCAACCCGCCGGTGATTCCTGATGATACGAAAGGCGATTCAATGCATAAAAATTTTAAAGTCTGGGTAAAGGCCCCGGGCGATGAAGGCGCCCCGGACTCCGGTCCGGATACTGAAACCCCGCCGGAGAATCCCGGCGATACCAGCCAGCCCGCCGGCGGCGGAGAAACCCCCGGCGATACCGGCGAGCCGGCGGCCCCCGGAACTTTGGAAGGCTACGCCGCGGTTTTTGACAACGTGGATTCTTACGGCGACGTGATCCGCCGCGGCGCCTTCTCTGAAACGCTGGAAAAGTGGGAAACATCCGGGCGGAAAATACCCTTGCTATACGGACATGATTTCGGAGATCCGTTCTCAAATATCGGCACGATTACCAGCGCGGTGGAAGATTCCCACGGTCTCCGCGTAACCGCCGCCCTGGACCTGGACAACCCGAAAGCCGCCCAGGTTTACCGCCTACTAAAGGAGCGGCGGTTGTGCGAAATGTCGTTTGCTTTCCGCGTGAAGGAAGGCGGTCCGGCAACGGTCAACGGCCAAGAATGTTGGGAAATTACCAACCTCGATTTATTCGAGTGCTCCGTGGTGCCCGTGGGCGCCAACGACCAAGCTGAAGTTCTCGATGTGAAGTCGGTTTCGGAAATGCTGGCGACCGCTGAGAAGCAGGCCGTGAACCTTTCCGCGCTTGACCGGAAGGCGGTAGCGGAAAAGATGGCCGCCGCCGCTGAAAATCTGACCCAGGTATCGGCTAAGTCCGCGGGGGCTGAAGATACCGACGATTCTGTCCGGCGCGCGCGCCTTGCTCGCGCCGTTGTTCTCCTATCTGAAAGGAATTGAAACATGAACAAGAAGTCCGATCTGCTGGCCCGCCGCGAGGAGCTGCTGGCTAGCGCTAAGAAGATCATTTCCGATAACGCGGAAGGTCTGGAAGAAAAGCAGCTGGACGCCGTGAAGTCGAAGCACGATGAAATTGCTGAAATCGACCGGGAGATCAAGTCGATTGATGAATCCGCCCGTATGGTTAAGGCGATTGCGGAACTGGACCCGGATCGTGGTGACTCCGGCGATTCCGCCGGCCCGGACGCCCGTACGCTTGGCGGCTTCTTCGTCAAGCACGCCGGCCACGCCATCCGCGATTTCGGCAATTCTGGCCGTATCAACGTCCAGACGCCGGAGTTCAAGGCTGCCGCCGACCCGGCCGCGGTGTCCGGCCTCCCGGAAGGCGCGCCGGGTTTCGCTACCGAATATTCCCGCGCGATTGTTAACCAGCGGCGTGAACGTCTCGTTGCCGCCGACCTGATGGGGTCCGCGTCTCTGTCCGGCGCGCTGATTTCCTATCTTGTTGAAAACCCCGAGCGCATTGCTGAAGGCGGGCCGGAAGCGGTGGCGGAAGGCGCCCGCAAGCCCTACGTTCGATACTCCCCGTTTGAGCTCGTCACTGAAGGTGTTTCCAAGGTCGCGGTTCTGTCCAAGATCACCGATGAAATGCTTGCTGACTACGGGTTCATCGCCGATTGGATTAACCAGCAGCTTGTTTACGATCTTTCAGTCAAGGAAGAAGAGCAGCTGCTCCGCGGCGACGGTGAAGGCGCGAACCTGCTGGGCCTGTTTAACCGTGAAGGGGTGCAAAAGCTGGATATTTCCGGCAACGTGTTCGATGGAATCCTGGAAGCTCAGGCCAAGGTCCCGGACGCCACCCCACTCGACGCCGATGCTCTCCTGGTCCACCCGGCGGATTACCTGGAACTTCGCAAGGCCAAGGACGCCAACGGCCAGTACCTGGCCGGCGGTCCGTTCCAGGGGCAATACGGGCAGGGAGGAATTACCCTGAACCCGGCCGTGTGGGGCCTGACCACTGTCGCAACCCGCGCGGTGGAACGCGGAAACTACATTCTGGGCGCCTTCCGCCAGGGCGCCACGGTTCTTCGCAAGGGCGGCTTGCGCGTCGACGCCCGCGATTCTAACCAGGATGACTTCGAAAAGAACCTGGTTACGCTCCGTGCGGAGGAGCGCTTGGGCCTGATGGTCCCGCGCCCGGCCGCTTTCGTGACCGGAACCCTGGACTTCGGCGGTTCCGGCGCCGGCGATACCGGTGAAGAGGCGGCCTAATGGCGCGCCGCGAACTTCGCCCGTTCCGCGTTGTCCTAGCCGGCGGGGCAGAAACAGTCCTTATGCTGAACCCGGATACCGCGGCGGATCGATACCCGACCGCGGTGGAAGTGAAGCCGGCCGCGGTGGAAACTAAGACCGCCGCTCCGTCCCGCCGGCGGGCTCCGCGGAAGCGAGCTAGCAAGAAATCCACTACTGAAGAAAAGTGACAATCATGGAAGGGGTGGCCCGTATGGGAATCGAACACGGGGTAGAAAACCACGGCCTTGTTGCGGCCGAGGGCGGCCCCTCCCAATCGGCACTAGACCAAGCGGTCAATGTCATTCGCACTTTGTGCGGGTGGCATATTTGGCCGGTCAAGGAGGACGTCCTTGATGAATTCATCCCGGGCGACCCGCTGATTATTCTGCCAACTCAACGGTTGGTCGATGTGTCCCGTCTAGTCGTTGATGGGCGGGAAATCGCTGATTTCTCGTTTGATGAAACCGGAATGATTTTCGCCGGCGGGGTACGCCCGCGGGCGGATAATCGTCCGCGGCGGCTTCACGTTGAGTACTTCCATGGTTTTGATTCGCCGGCTGATATTACCGGGATTGCCCGGTCTATCGCCGGGCGGGCGTCCCAGCCCCAATCGTCGTATTCGGTTGGGCGTATTTCGGTAGGGGCGCCCGGGGCGGCGACCCCGCAATCCGCGGAATGGAGGATCATTGATTCCTATAAGTTGGGGCCGCGGCCATGATGACCAGCCTGATTTTTAATCAACGCCTGGAAATCAAGAAACCGGGTTGGGTGGACTCCCCGTATTCTTCCCGCCCGGTCCGCGACCCTTCCCGTGATTCATGGGAGCCGGTCCCGTTTGGTGTGTCTGTTCAACATTCTTCCACCCGGGAAGCCGGGGTAGAACGACCCCAAGTAACGGTAACTGCGTTTTTGGTGACTCCGCCGGGTACTGATATCCCCGGGCTGGAAGCCGCCGACGAGGTCCGGGTCGGCGGCACGCTTGTTCTGCAAGTGGCCGGGGCTCCGCAACGGTGGCCGGACCCGTGGAAGCCGGGGACTGTTCATCATTTGGAAGCGGAATTGGAGGCTATCCATGGCTAGGGAATCATCGCCGCTTTTCCGGCAGCTGAACCAGGCGAAAAAGATTCAAGAACGGGTTACGGAAGTTGCCCGGGAAGTCGCCGGACAGGCTACCCGCCTTTCCCGATCGGAAGGCGGCAAGGCCACTTATTCGGTGCGTACCGGGACACGTCCGGGCGGCCGTTTTTTCGCTGATGTGGTGTCCTCGTCCCGGGCGGAAGAACGAGGGGATGAAGATACCCCGCGGATAAACGCTTTACGAAGAACAACAAGGGGGTACTGATTTTCAGTGGATATTTACCGCGAATTAGTGCCCTATATCGCCACGTTCACGCCCGTGGGCGCGGTCGATATCGAACTTCCGCACTTGTTTGAATCCGGTCCGCTTCCAGCGGTACACCTCTCCGCGGCCGGCCCCCCGGGCCGGGCCCCTAGTATGCAAAACCTTGGACTAGACCAGGTAGGGGTCGATGTTGATGTGTATTTTTCCCCCGGCGATTCTCTCAACGGGCAAGCCGCTAGTGTGCTTAGCGGTTTGCGTAATCACCTCTACCAATTCCGGCGGGGGATGGCGCGCGCGGTGGACGTCTCCCGTGCTATCCGCCTTCCGGATCGAAATCCCAACCTCCGGCGCTACGGCATGACCGTGGAACTTATTGTTCCGGCCTAGCGCCGCCCACTTTCCAATCGAAAGGAAAACCAATGTTTAAGGTCGATCTCACTCACCCCAATTTTAACGAGCAGCTCCTCTTCCTGGGCGCCACCGGAACCGTTCACTACGCGCCACTTGGCACCGACCAGCCGGAAGGAATGGGCGCCTATTCCGCCCCTTATGTCAATATGGGTTGGCTTTCCGATGAAGGCCTGACCGAGACGATTAATGAAGAAAACGCGCAGTTCACGCCGTGGCAGACCAATTCCCCAATCCGTGAATCCATTACTTCCCAGGAATTCACGTTCCAGGGAACTCTGTGGACCGTGGGAGGGCTTGCTACGGCAATGCGGTACGGCGTTCCCGAAGAAGATATGACCTACGATGAATCGGAAGAATTCGTTGAATTCGTACAGGGTGGCGAGCTGCCTAAGGACTTCCGCTTCCGTATCGCTTTCGACCTTCTCGATGGCGACAAGCACCGCCGTTTCTGGCTTCCTAACGCGTCCATCACGGATCGTTCTGATGTCACGTACCAAAAGGGAGAGCTCACCGGCTACCCGATGACGTGGCGCGCGAACGTCGATAACGAGCTGGGTTACTCGATTCTTCGCCGGTACAAGGAGGGGTGGAAGCCGGGGACCGCCGGTACTACGCTGTCCGGCGCTAACGCTCGAAACGATCTGGGCGATTGGTCCGATCCGGTCGACGGTGCCGCTGCTCCGGAACCCCGCCCCGGCGCGGGAATTGAATCCGCGGACGGTAGCGAAGAGGAGTAAAAAATAATGGGCCGCGGGAATTTTCTTAGGTTCGCCCGCGGCCCTACCCCTTGAACCTAAGCACTTTTTGAAAGGAACCTAAAACCATGGCTGAGAAGAAGAACCTTCGCGATTTTGGAAGTTTTGAACAGCTGATTGCCAAGCGTGAAGAATCACTTGGCGTTGATGGCCCGTACACCGTTGTTCCCGGTTTCGGCACGGACTGGAAGATTGCCGTTCCGCAGCTCCAGTCCGCGGATTGGAATGACCGCCTCAATGATTTGCAAGAGGACGCTAACAACAACGCGATTTCGCTTCCGGATCTTCGCGCGGAAATGGCCGATCTCGTGCTAGGCGAGCAGTCTGATGACTTCATCGCCGCGTGTAACAAGGCCGGCCAGGACCCGCTAGTCCTAATCGAAATGGTCATTGGTGAAATTAACAAGGGTAATTCGGAAAACCCTACCCGCCGGAACTCGCAGAATACCCGGAAGCGGTCGAAGCGGCGCTAAGCGCCACCTACGGCGGGGACCCCGTGGGCGAATGGTTCCGCGGGGAAATCACAACCCGCCGGCTTTCGGTGCTGTTGTCTGGCCTTCCTGATGATTCCGCGCTTCATAGGGCAATGAACAACGGCCGTACCTGGACCCAGCGCGACGCCGTTCTGTGGGCCATGGTGGGCGAAATATACCACCATGGTTCATATTGGCGATCGTCTCTGCGTATTAAAAAGCACCAGGATAAATTCAAATGGCCGGCAACCCCGTGGGAAGAGGATGACAACACGACCCGTGTTGGGCGGGTGGACTCCGGCGATGAATCCGCGGCGGTCGATTATCTGCTTCAGCTGTCCGCGCCTACTCAATAAAGCAATCTGAAAAGGGGTTTTACCGTGGCTACTGGCGACGCCGTTTATGTTCCTATCCTGCCTAGTTTTGACAAGTTTTTTGCCGAAACGAAGAAGAATTCCGCGCGCGCTGGCCAATCCGCGGGGCGGTCCTACGCGGACCAAATGGAAAAGGAAGTCAAGCGGGCGGAAAAGGCCGTAGAAACGTCCGCTCGCGCTCAAGAGCGCGCCCATGACCGGGCGGCGGACGCTGCGGATAAAACCCGCGTTGCGCAAACTAAACTCGCGGAAGTCTTAGAAGATTCTTCTGCTAAAGCGTCGAAGGTGGCGAAAGCCACGGCGGATTACGAAAAGGCGCAGCGCGATGAAGAAAGGGCTGTCAAGGCCGCGGAAACCGCTACCCGTAATCACCAAAAGGCGCAGGGGGAACTGAAGCAAAAAACTGATGAAGTTTCCCGGGCTACCGGTGTTGGGGCTGACGCTATGGGCGATTTCGCTACCGAGGCCGACGGCGCCGGGAATTCCGCGCGGCGTGCCGGTGATGGTATGGCGGACGCGGAGGGCAAAAGCAAGGGGCTGGCCGGCGGGCTGTTCGATTTGGCGAAAAAGGCCACCCTAGTCGCCGGCGCTTTCGTCGGTATCCGTGGAATTGGGGATACTATCAAGGCCGGTTTCGATAAGGTCACCTCGATCGAGGACACTACGAAATCTTTAGGTATTTTGATGGGGTCCGCTGATTCCGCCAAAACGGTTATGGATGAACTCACTGAGTCCAACCTCAAAACCCCTTACTCTTTTGATTCATGGGCCGGCGCCGGCAAAAACCTGATCGCTTTCGGCGTGGAAGCCAATAAAGTCTCGGATGTTATGACCGCGCTTGGTGAAGCGGCTTCCGCTTCCGGTAAGGGTGAAGACGCCCTTAACTCGATGGCGTCCGCTTTCGGTAAGGCGGCGGCTTCCGGCAAAATTTCCATGGAAACGATTAACTCTCTGTCCGAGGGTGGCGTTCAAGGCCTGAAGATTCTTGCGAATGAATACGGCGTGACTGCGGAAGAAATGCAAAAAATGATTTCTTCCGGCTCCGTTGAAGCCCAGGACGCGATCGATACCCTTACTGCCGGGATCCTGGAAGGCTCAAGCGGCGTTGCCGGCGAGGTTGCTTCCATGTCCGGCGTTATGGGGGAGATGGCGGAGACCACGTCTGGCCGGATTACGAACATGAAGGCCGCTTTTAATAATGCGGCGGGCGCTATTTTTGAAAAATTGGCCCCGTATATTGGTGAATCCGCGAGGGTAATTACCGATTGGGTTTATCTTGCGATTGATGTTTTCGAGCAGCAATTCGTCCCCGTAATCTCCGGTGTGGTGGATTGGGTCCAAAAACTTGTTGATTGGGGCCGGCGGAACCGGGATTGGATTGAACCCCTAGCGGTTGGTGTCGGCGTCCTGGCCGGCGCCTACAAACTCCTTGTCCTGCAGCAGAAGATCGCCATGGCAGGCGGTTTTGTGGCCTGGATTTCCCAAATGGTCAAGGCCACGAAGATTTGGACCACCGTAACTAAACTGCAGGCCGGGGCGCAAAAGGCGCTGAATCTCGTCATTAGCGCTAACCCGATGATGAAGATAGTGACCGCCATTACCGCGGTTGTGGCCGCCCTAGTGTGGTTTTTCACTCAGACCGAAACGGGACAAAAATGGTGGTCCGCAATAATGGACTCCCTTGTCGACGGCTGGAACTGGGTAGTGGAAGCAATCCAACCAGCCCTGGAATTCATCGGCACTTTGTGGAACGGCCTAGTAGAGGGTATCGGTTGGGCGTGGTCTAACATCATAAAGCCGGTGTTCGACGCCCTAGTCATAGCCGGCCAAGTGCTGTTCGCAGTTCTGGGCACTGTGGTGTTCGGCGGCCTGTTAACGGCGTGGAATATTCTTAGCGCCGCGTTCCAATTTGGTTGGACAAATATTATCCAGCCGGTGTGGGGCGCGCTGGCCGCCGCCGCCCAGTGGCTATGGACAACCGTCCTGCAGCCGGTGTTTTCTGCAATCAAAACCGGTTGGGATTGGATCGTCTTTGGTATCCAAACCGGCGTGACTATTCTGACAACGATTGTGTGGCCCGCCCTGCAGGCCGCGGCTCAGTGGCTATGGGACAACGTGTTGTCCCCAATCTTTACGTGGATCGGGGACAAGTGGAACTGGGTTGTCGGTGTCATTCGGATCGGCGTCGACTTCGTGACCCAGGTTGTCTGGCCCGCCCTGGAAGCCGCTTTACGCTGGTTGTGGGATAACGTGTTTTCCCCGATTATCTCCTGGATTGGGGATAAGTGGGACTGGCTATCTGACAAAATTACGATCGTTAAGGATTGGATCGTCGGTGTCGTGTTCCCCGCGATCGACCGTGGTTTGCAGGCGGTGAAGTCCGCGTTCCAAACCGCTGTTGATGGAATCAAGGTGATTTGGGACAAGCTGAAATCCGTTGCTTCCGCCCCGGTAAAATTTGTTGTTGAAACCGTGTGGAACAACGGCCTTCTGAAGGCGTGGAACTCGATTGCGGACCTGATTGGCAAAGATGAATGGAAGGCTAGCCCGGTCACGCTTAGTTTTGCCCGTGGTGGTGTCACGCCGGGGTATTCTCCGCGGCGGGATATACATAAATTCTGGTCTCCTACCGGCGGCGCGCTCGAACTGTCCGGTGGCGAGTCCATCATGGTTCCGGAGTGGACGCGCGCCATGGGTGGCGAAAAGCAAATTAACCGGATGAACCGGGCCGCCCGAGCCGGCAATTGGGAGGACGCTGTCCCGGTCGAAAAGCACGATAAACGTTCGGCGGCCTTCGCCCGCGGCGGGATTGTCGACCTAGGTAAGTTCGCCGGCGGCGGAATCATTGGGGCAATGACCCGAATTGTGCAACAAAAATACCCACAATTGACAATGACGTCTGGTCTACGCCCGGGCGATCCTGGCAACCATGGACGTGGTCTGGCCGCGGATTTCTCAAACGGCGGTGGAAACACCCCGGCGCAGCTTGCGCTAGCCCGTGATATTGCCCGAACCTACCCGAATTCGTTGGAGCTGATTTATGATTCCCCGGGTTGGGCCGGCAATATCAAAAACGGCCAAAATGTAGGCGCTTTCGGCCAGTTCTACACCATGGGTAACGCCGGCCCCCACCACCACCACGTTCACTGGGCCATGAACGTACCTCCGACAATGCCGTTTGGCGGTGGTGTTTTCGAAGGTGGATCTGACGGGTCCGGCGGCGGCGGTTTCTTCGACCCGGGCGCCATGGTCAAGGGAATGTGGGATCGTGTTGTTGATAAAATCCCCGGATTTTGGGGATCGGATACACACGGCAAGTGGGGTAAAATCCCGGCTGAATTCCTCAAGACGGCCGGCGGGAAAATGCTTGGTTTTCTTCAAGAACAGGCTAAAAAGTTTCTTTCGGCGTTTACCGGCGGCGGTGGCGGCGGCGGTGAACAATGGCGCGGTATGCTGATTGAGGCGTTCCGCTACCAAGGTGAAGAACCGAGGCCTGAACTTGTCGACGCTCTTGTTAGGCAAATCGGATCGGAATCGAGCGGCGATCCGAATATCGCACAGCAAATCGTCGATATTAATGGCACCGGTGAAGCCGCCGGTGTTGGACTTACGCAGGCGATTCCTACAACGTGGCAAGCCTATCGGGACCCACGGCTTCCTGATGATCGCCGCGACCCGTGGGCCCACTTGAATTTTGCTGTCCGGTATTTCCGCGATAAACACGGCTGGAATACCGGCGTTGTAGGCCAGGGGCACGGTTGGAAGTCCGGCGGCGTGTTGCCGGCGGATCTTCCATCCGCCCTTTTTGATAACGGCGGTTGGGTCCGGCCCGGTCAAACGATCGTGAACAACATGTCCGGCAAACCGGAACCCGTTTTTTCTTCGGCCCAGTGGGAAATCCTCAAGGGAAATCTGAAGCAAAATGCCTACCTCCGGCCGGCGGTGGAATCCATGGAAAAGATCGCCGGCGAGCTTAATGCCGCCCGCCGCGGCAATCACGATTACGGATACCGCGAGTTGGCCCGTGTTCTTCGAAATGAAGATTGGGCTAAAGCCGTGGTTTCCGGGGCCGCTGCTGTCGGCCGGGCCGAGCGGGGTTTCTGGGATTGGGCCCGCGCCACGGAAAAACACGGCCGTATGGGGGCCCCGGAGGACTTCGCCCGCCACTACGGTTCAATGGCGATTAATGATTACGCCGATGATTTCCTGGGCCTTGTTGGCCTTGATGGGATTGTCGGCGGCAATCTGAAGCAGTCGCTTGGGGACGTGCTGGATATTTCCCGCGATATGGCGAATTCCGAGCTCCGGCGCCGGGACGTTGATTTCTGGATTGCTCCGGTATCGTCCACGATCCTGCCGGATCACGAAATCCTGGACCAAGATGGCCGTGTCATTGGCTCGAAGCTAGAGCCGGTGAAGAACCAAGCCCCGGCTGAACCGGTCAAGGCTCCGGATACCCCGGAAGGCGATGATGATATGGCCGTAACCCCGCCGGATAGTGGGGGGAAGCAAATCACTATCGAGGTGTCCGGTGAATCGCTAACGACCGAGCAGCTCAATGAAGCCATGGGCAAGTTGTCTACCGAATTGGGCGATACAAATATTCGTGTGAAAAAGCTCGAAAAGGATAAGACCGCCAGCGTGACCGCCGGCGTGTCTGGGATTGTGTAGAAAGGAAATAGGCTAGTGGACCCCATGGTGATAGCCCGCCTGGAAGGCGTCGACGGCACACACTGGACAATTACCGGGAATCGCTCCGCGGCCCCGGTAGTGCTGGAATCGCCCAGCGGCCTAGTGGGCGCTTTCGAACGAAACTTGGTGGGCCGCTCCGACGGGGCCGGGGTCGATGTCGGCGGGGTGGCGCTGAAGCAAATTGCCGGCTCCCTTGACCTTATTTTCCTTTCGCACAATGGCCGGTCTCCGGGGCACTGGTATAACCAGTTCCTCCGGTCTTTGTCCTACACTCGGCCGGCCCGACTAGTGGTCACTGATGGTACCCACCGCGAATGGTCGTTGCCCGTGGTACTGGATACCCCGCCGGGGGAGCCGGAAAAATCTCCGTACGCCCATAATTCCGGGTTTACCCAATCGATCTCCCTTTTAGGTGTTGACGGGTACTACACGGGTGAAACCCAATCTAGATCGGGCCGGCGGGAAGTCATCCGTAACCGGGGCGACCTACCTGTGTTTCCGCGTGTCATGTGGTCCGGCTCCGGACGGACGATCGGTCTCCCGTCCGGCTCTGAAGTGTCGCTTCCCGCCGTGTCTGGAACTCACACACTATCCACTAATCCTGGTTACGGTTTTCCGGTGCGGGATTCCGCGGGGCGGATTGATACTAAAGCGCGTCAAAATATGCGCGGCCAGCCGGTTTATGGGCGCGTCGACCCGGGCGAAGAGGCCATTTTTTCCCCCGGGGACGGCGTCACGCTGTATTGGGAAGAACGAATTTTGAACCCGTGGTCATAGGAAAAGGGGAGGCGGAATGGATTGGAAAAACATCCGCGATTCTGCGCACGAACAAGGCGACGGTTGGGGGTTTTGGTTGTGCGATAAGAACATGGACCCGATCGTTGACTTACACGGCGCGCTGGATATTGAACTGACTGAAGCGGTGAATGAAACGTCCGTTGCGCGGTTCACCTTCCGCGGAGATCATCATGTTGTGGATGAACTCCTCAATCTTCATGTTGATGTGGACGCGCCGGAAAAAACCTGGAACCGTCTTGTGGATACGTCTCATTGGATTGTGGCGGAAGGGCCCGGCGGCCCGGCCGAGCGGCTAGTCTATCGGGTTGCGCGAATTAGCGACGACGCCGGCGCGGATAAATTCGGAACCGTAACCCTGGAAGCAAAAAGCCTTTATCGGTATGTGGAATCAATCGCGTGTCGCGCAGACCCGAACACGCCGCTGGCCCTGCAACTGAAATACCGTGATTTCCGGTCCGGTGATTCGCTCCGCGTTATCAAGGAGTACCTTCTGGTTAACCTTATGCGGGCTTTCCAGCCGCGGGCGATTACTGGTTGGGATCTGTGGTCTAGAAAGTCCTGGGCCCGGGTAAACTCCTCTCAGTGGGCGGCTATCGTAAACCCGGTTCATGCTTCCACTTCCACGCAAAACACGGTGTTGGACGCGCGTTTTGATTTAGCGGCGGATTTTTTCGCTGAAACTCTCGACGCCGCCGGCCTAATGCTAACGGTGGAAATGTGGCTTCCCGGGGACCCGCAACCCGCGCCGGAGCATGTAACTTTGCGGCTTCCTACATTGTGGATTGATGTTGTCCCGCGTCAGTTCGATACGTCTACTACCGGTGGGGCGCTGGATTTCTTCCGCGGTCTCGTTCGGAAGTTCGACCGTTCCCTGAATTCTCCCTATGTTGGCCTTGCTGATACCAAGTCCACGGCGGCCGGGGTGTTGCCGTGGGTTGTGTGGCGCCCAGAACACATGGCGAATGTCACGAGCGAATTTACGGTAGTGAAGTCTGAATACTCGCACGTGATTGTTGGCGGCCGGTCCCCGGAAGTGATCAACAAGCTGTTGGGCGCGTCAAGTAAGGCGGTTTTTCAGGGACTTGCGCACGCGCTGGCCGGCGCTGTCCCGGTGTTTGGGCCGCTGATAATCGCCGCCGGCACTTTCCTAGGGGAAGCCGTGGGAGATATGACGAAAGACAAACTGTTCGCGTGGCAAGAATTTGAAAATAGTGTCCGCCGCGCGGAACACGGCCGGTTTGCCTACCTGGATCAAGTCGGCTCCGGCGACGGCTGGACCCTATCGGCATTTCAACAAGGTTTCCAAATGTTACACCAAGGCGCCGGCCAGATTTCAGTTGGTTTCAATATTGATTCTCAAAAGGCCTTCAGGTGGGGGCGGGATTTCCGCGCCGGCGACCAGCAAGGCCTGGAACACCGCGGGATCATCTTCGCCACCTACGTGCAAGAAGTCACGCTGTCGTGGTCCGTGGGAGACGGCTGGAACGAACACGTACAACTTGGCGACCCCCGCGCGCGGGAATCCTGGGCCCGGGGTTATTCCCGGTCCCTGAAGTCAATTTCTAACGCGGTGGACCGCGTCAAAACTTTCATCATGTAAAGGAGTGCCAACAATGGTTGACCCGTACCCGTATCACAAAGACCCCGATCGCAACCAGCTGTCTTACGTATTCTTCAACGTTCCCGGCGTGCCCCGTTTCGACCTTGATGTTGCCGAACTTCTAGCGGATCATTGTTCAAAGCTAGGTATGGGCACGCCCGGGACGGTAAAGGAGCCAGAAATTAAGTACGACGCTCTAGGTACGTCCGGAGCGCCGTGGGAGCCGGGTGATTGGATTCCCGCCGGCGATGATCGGATGACCGTGTCGGTAACCGTGGAAGAAAAAGATATCCGGTCGATGTCGGCGGAAGAGCGCGCGGCGTATCTCGCTGAAGTGGCTTCTATGGTGGAAGCCGCGAATGACGCGGATCGGGCCGCCGAAAAACGTAAAATTGACGAAATGGCCCCTTACTCACATACCACTGAGTTACGTAACAGTGACGATAAAAACGGTGAAGCCGGAGGGGGCGATCACTAGTGGGCGTCGATCTTTCCGGCGGCTCAACTACCTCCACCCCGAACACCCCGGTTAGTTGGCTGGATACTCTCCGCGGATCCGCTCAAGGACTCGGGGATTCCTTCGGGAAGTTGTTGGAGCAATTCTTTGGTGAACGGATTGAACCAATCCGGGATGGCCAGAAGGACTTGATGGATCGTACTGATCTTCTTTCCCCCCTACTGGATTATGGTTCTACGTATCTTTCTCGCCGGCAAACCGGTACCGGCGTGTTGGATTTATCCACTCAGCTAGGTCCTATGCGCGGTTGTCGTGTATCTGGTTTCGGAATTGAGTTACTAGATAAAGGGCTGTGGGATCTGCGTTTCCACCAAATTGTTTCCTATGACCTGAATGTGTTCAAGCAGGCCGTTGAATACTCGTTGCAAGTTATCGACCCGTCCGGGAAAGTCTTTTCGCAACAATCCACGTTCGTTGAAGACACGGGCGCGAACACGCACGTGATCGTTTCGTCTGTGGTGGTCCCCGCCCCGGGCTACAAGGTGCAAGTTCGCGCGGGCCGTATTTCCGGCGCCCGCGAACACCTGGCCGGCCCTAATAACTCCCGTCTTGTGGTCCAGCATATTGCACGGGAAGTCGACGGCAAGTGGGCTAATGGTTCTGAATCATCTGATTCCGTGTCTGGAAGTGAGAATAGCTAATGACAAAAGTCAACGGTGATTTACGCTCGATTGGCGGCGCCCCATTCGAAGGGCCCGATAACTACGTGTGTATTTATTCACGCGTGACCCGACCGGGAAGCAACGGGCATGTGATCCTGGAATTGCATGACCGTATTCCTATGGAAAATTCCGGCGGAAAATTCACAACTAACCTAGAACCGGGGCCGGCGCGTATCGAATTGGAGGGCCGTGAAGTCCACGGCCAAGGTTGGGATATCGATATTCCGGCAACGGGAACTTTTGCCCTAGCTGATTTGATGGACGCTGGCACTACATGGACACCTGCCGTGGTCGGCCGGGCGGAAAAAGCCGCCCGCCGCGCGGAAGGCTACGCGGACACGGCGGAGCAGATCGCTAACCGCTTTGGTGACGTTGAAAAGGTGGATTCAGCGATTAAAGCGGCTGAAGAACTCCGGGATTCTGCTAACGATCAAATCGTCACTATTACCGGGTATGCGCAAGCCACTTCTGCGGACGCGGAAGCCGCGCGGAAGTCGGAGGAAGCTGCTAAGAAATACGCGTCACAAACCAAAACTGACGCCGGCCAAGCGGAAACGTTTTCTACCGAAGCTGCGGATAGCGCCGGCCGCGCTGAAACCGCGGCTAGCAAAGCGGCCCGGGATTTAAAGAAAATGGAAGATATCCCCACCACCACAAGCTGGGACGGGGACCGGGTAACCGTAGCCGGCAAGCAATCCCCACCGCTAACAGGACCCCGTGGCCCGAAAGGCCCTAAAGGCGACACGGGTGAAAAGGGGGACAAGGGCGAGACCGGCGCCCGTGGCCCGAAGGGCGACACCGGAAATGTAGAAAGCCACCGCCACACAACCGGCGATATTGATGGCCTAGACGAACGCCTGAAATCCCCTGTACGTTCCTTCATTATTTTCCGTGGTGAATACGCCCTTGATAGCAAAGCGGCGGAAATCGTCATCCCAACCCCTCTGTTGCGCGGCACTCTGTCGTTCAAGGCAGATTGGTCGTTTCCGGACGGCGGATACGGGGGCCTTTTCATGCCTCGAATTTTCGATCGAGATGGAAACCGCTACCGCGGCGACGCCAACGATCAGTGGACTCGTACTTCCGCTAAGGGCGGCGGCGCCTACATGTATTTTTCATCTGGCCTACCGGACCTGGTCCTACCGGACGGTTATTTTGTTGACGGCGTTGAACTGAACTTTTGGTCTAAAGGCTCAATTATCCGAGAAATCACTGTAACCGGTGACGTAGTCGCCGGCGGGGCGTCATCCGCACAACCACAGCTCGATTCCCTAGGCGCGCGCCTGGACGCGCTTCCCCCGGTGGCTTCTTCGACTAGTTCTGGTGGGCTTGTTGCGCGGGACAGTGAAGGCCGGATTTACGGTGTCGAGCCGGAATCGTCTAGTGAGGTGGCTACAAAGTCCTATGTGGATACTACGTCCGGTGTTGTGAAAGCTCGGGTGGAGGCGCGGCCTGCGCTGTTTTCTGGGGCGGGTGACCCGCCGCGCACAATTGCGGGCGCGCAGGTCGGTGATTTCTGGCTGAACGAGACAACAATGGAATTGCATAAGATCACAGGGGTGTAAGCATGGCTATCACAAGCGAACTAGTTGGGCCGCTGCAGACTGTCGGCGTAACGTTTATGCCGGAAAAAGACGTTGTCTATCGCCTACCGCGGATGACTGAGGAAATCGCGATTTTGTGGCACAAGTGGAACTCTAGTGGGGACGCGACGGTAACCCTACTGGATTGGGCGACTGGCAATGAGGTTTTTTCAGAAAAGTTTAGCTCGGGCACTGGGTCTATGCGTGAACGAACGTTTCCGGCGGCGTCGCGTGGTGACCTTCTCTTTTCCACCGATAAATCTGATACCTATATCGCGATAACGCCAATAGGCAGCTCCCGCACGCCTGACAAGGCGTAGAAAGAGTCAGGAAGGAAACATCATGGAAGAACTGAAGAATAAGGTCCACTCATTAAATGATGATGATTGGCGGGCGTTTCTAAGCTGGGCCGTTGGGCCGGAGTCGGACCGGCGGGCTGCAGCTCCGGCGGTGGAGCAAGGGCAGGCGGAAATCATCAAGGACCTGCAGGAGGCGGGGAAGCTGCCCCGCCCGGAGGCGGCAACCCTGGAATCCGTCAAGGTTGGTGAGCCCGCCCCGGATTGGGTGGACCCCGGGGTGGACCATTCGATGATGTACCGGGAAGGAGATGTTGTCCGCCATGGCGGGAAGACCGTTCGATCTACTTTTCCCGGGTTGAATCATTGGGAGCCCGGCGCGCTGAATCTTGATGGCCGTATTTGGGAAGCCGTGGAAGAACCGGAAGGTGAAGCTGGACCCGACGGCGGGTCCCCGGTCGGCGATGAAGTTGGCGGACCGGCGGAGTGGAAGGCCGGGCGCGGGTACTCCGCCGGCGACACGGTCACCTACGGCGGCCGCGTGTTTACTGTGGTTCAGCCTCATACCGCCGAGGAGGGTTGGGAACCGGTCAACACGCCGGCGCTTTTTGAGGAGGTGGAATCATGAAGAACTGGGCTACGCTAGAGCCTGATGTTTATGCCCTGGTGAACGGGAATCGGTTTAACCGCGGGCGGGCGCTTCCGATAGACCGTATTGTCATTCACCATAACGCCGGTGTACGGAATACAACGGAAGATCTTCAGCGGTTGTGGAATTATGAACGTGTTGCCTCCGCTCATTATCAAGTGGAGGCAAACGGGCGTATCGGCCAGCTGGTCAATGATTGGGATACCGCCTGGCACTCGAACAATACAAATATTAACGCGCGATCGATTGGCATTGAACACGCGAACATCGGTGGGGCGCCGCGGTGGCAAATCTCGGATAAAACGATCGAAAACGGCGCCCGCCTAACCGCGGCGTTATGCCGCGCCTACAAACTGGGCCGGCCAACCTGGGGGAAGAACGTTTTTCCGCACTCTATTTACACGTCGACTTCGTGCCCTCACCAGCTGGATCGCGGTGGGGAAGATCACGACACCTACATGGCTCGGGCCCAGTGGTGGTACGACAACCCCGGCGGGGGAGGGGTGCCGGATAAAAAGACGCAGCAACCACGGAAGGGGAATAATTCTGTGCTGTCGACAACGTATTTCAAGGACTTCATTACCGGGTTTCTAGGTCCGGTAGTCTCTGATGTCAAGGATGTCCGCCAGCAAATCACCGGCGGGCGGGACTCCGGCGAATACCCTGGTTGGTCAGTAGGCCAGCTGGTCCGCTCTTTCGGGAACCGGCCCGGGGATTACGGCACTATCCCGGAAATGGTGGCCGTGGTTCTGGACGAACAGGGCAAAATTCGCGATGAATTGGAAGAAATCAAAACCCAGTTGGGGGGTGCCCGATAATGGAATTCCGCGAAGCCGTAGCTGAAGCACTAGCTGGCCAATCGTGGTTTTTACGACGTAAAGACTCGCTAACCGCCGTGGCCGGCGGGCTATTGCAGCTGCTTAATATTTTTGCGCTAGCTGAAATCCCCGAAATGCCACAATGGGCGAACATTGCGATCGCCGGCCTTATCGTCGTGTGCCAAACCATTGTCCACGCGGCAACACCCGGCGCGATTACGCCTTCCATGGGGCACCGGCTGGAAGAGGTAGCGCCTCAACCTAGCGATGAACCCGGCGCTGATGGTTTGTCTGATGGCGCTGAGCTGGCCGTGCTTGCTGGCACTGCAACTCCAGATCGGGTTAATCGTGGGTAGTCGGCGTGTCCCGTGGTCTCTTGTGACGTCTGATGGTGTAGGGCTTTCGATTCTTGGTGTGGCTGCCGTTCTCCGTGGCGTGTCCTATCTTCCGCTTTTCGTGAATACGGATCGAAATGCCGCCCATCTGCTGGAATACATCGCCCCGCCGACGGTGTGGTCCTGGGCGTGGATTGCGATCGGTGTTATCTCCCTAGTCGCCGTAGTGTGGGAGCGTGCCCGCCCGGCGGCTGTTGGCCTTATTATTGGTCTTAATTTCATGTGGGCGGTGTCGTTTACGCTGATTGGCGGACGCGGTTGGGTATCCTCGCTATCCTACGGGACTATCGCTTTTGTTGCGTTGTGGGCTTTTGGGCGGGGGCGGCGGCCTAGTACTCCTGATTTTTCTCTCGTTAGGGGGTGACCTATGGCCCTATCGGGCGAAATTTTGTCACTGTTGGGCGCGATAGTGGCCGCGGGGCTCACGTGCGCCGGGGTTATTTTTACGGCCCGGTCGAATGTCAAGGCGAAACAAATCGAGGCGGCGGCCCCTGATTGGTCCGGGTTTACCGATAAAATCATGGAACGATTGGATCGGCAGCAGCAAGAAATTGATACTCAATCCGCGCTAATAAAAGAACTTCGCTCTCGCGTTGATGTTCTGCAAAAAACGATTGATTCCACGCGGCGGAAGTATTGGGGGGCGGTGGCCGGTCTCCGCAGGGTTATTGGCCACTACCCCGGCGCGCTGGACGCCGCGCGCCTTCCGGCGGAAGTGAAAGAGGACGTTGTTAACGGATAAGGCTAGTGCTCCCCGTCCCCGGTTGGGGGCGGGGCCTTTTTGTGTTTTTCGGGGCCTAGCCTTTGTAGGTGATCTGGTAGGGGATATCCGCTAGTGCAAGGTTAGTTGCGATTTGCGTTACTAGGGAGGTGTGCTGTTCTTCTGTCATTCGGTACCGCGCGGCCTCTTCATCGTTTCGGCAGGCGGTGATTTTGGCGGAGCCTTTTTCTTCGGCTATTGATACGAATTCATCGATCTGGTCAAGCCGGCCCGCCCACATGAATAGGATTTCTTCTGATACCTGGTAGGGCGGGGTGTTGGTGGTCATCCAGCGTTGTGCGGTACGTTTGTTGACCTTGAATTTACCTGCGATATCGTCGGCCGTTAGCGCCATGGCGCGGGTTAGGATTTTGAATTCTGCCGGTGTCATAGTGGCTTCTTCCCTAGAGGGCGTCGATGATTTCGTTCCATTCTTCGGAAGGATGAAGGGTGTATTCGATTCCGTCGATCTTTTTTACGTCCGCAAGTACGTGGCGGGTTTCCATGGTCCCGAAGGGGGAAACATGAACCCAGTGATTGGTAGAGGGGTGCCACGTTAGGAGGGAGTTTTTAGTTGGCGGCGTATACGGGTGGAATTGTCCGTATCGGTGATTACGGCGGCGTTTTTCATAGTGGTCGGTCCTTTTGGTTAGCTTGCGTCAATTAGGTCTTGGAAGGCGGAGGCCGTGTTCCGGCCCCGTAGTGCCTGAGCGGGGCTTGAACCCCGGTGCCTGCCAGTCAGTCTTTCCTGCTAGGCGGGAATGATATCTTCCGGGGTTAGGGTGTTCCAGGTTTTGGTATATTCGTTGAGCGTCTCGGCAACGACCGCGTTGAAGATGCCGGCGACTAGTCCATCTTCGTCTAGTGCGATTATGGTTCCGGCGGGGTAGGTAACTTTTTCTGCGCCACGGTTGAAGGTCAGCTCGTTCTTCGTCTTAGCGAATAGGGTGGCGTCTCGGTTAATCATTTTCGGTCCTTTCCGAATTCTTAGCGGCCTTTCGGGCTGTTCCCTTCGCCGCATACCTATATTTTAGCAACACCTGCCCACAATGTCTACCCGCAACACAATTACTATTCAGTGGGGCTACTCACTCCCGGAGGGCGGGTAAAATTCATCGCGCCACCGGTGAACGGTCTGTCTAGTCACGCCGGCGGCGCGGGAAATTTCCTGAATCGACACGGAATCATTCCATGTCAGGCGGGCCACCTGAGCCCGTAGCCGTTCGTGCTCCCGGTCAAGGGCGGACTGAATCTCCGATATCCTTTCCCGCTGTCTGCGAATGTCGTAAAAAATCGGGCTGTTGAGCTGCGACGGGGTAGTAATCTCTTCAGCCCTAATATGGATTGGCCTAACCCCTAGATTTTCTTCGATTTCGTCCAGTGCGGACTCAAGTTCGCCTTGCGAAAGCCTCTGAAGTTCGCCGGTGTTTTCTGTCACTAGCCACCCTTCCGGAGCCTTTACCGTTTCCCCTAGTATGTGGCCGACGGGTGAAACGATCACGCCGTCAACCCCGTTCCATCCGCTCCACGCGCTAGCCCAGCGCGCTAACTCTTTCTCCCGGTCGAGCTGGCCGCCGCCATGGCGGTAAAGCGCTTCCTGTGCTTTTTTCGAATTCCACGCGTTAATCGTCGCGCCCCTGTAGTCAATTTCCATCCCGCGTTGTCTCCAGTCCGTAGTTGATGGCTTCCTGGATCATTGACTCTAGCCGCAGTCTAATGTATGGCGGCACGACATGCCTAACGGGAACACTATGCCATGAGTCACACTACGGTTGTGGGGCGATCCCTCAAAAATCCCCCACTAGCGCCGGGAAGTGGGGGATTATCGGGACAGCTAGCACTATCGGAAGTCTGGTGACCTGCAATAACGGGAACCATGCAGGCCACAGAACCCGCAGGATCTTAAGAGCTGGGTCAAGGTCGAGCTGACCGACACCGCCCGCTAGGTTTTCAATCTATTTTCAATAGCCGGTTTTTCGGCTATACTCAGTGGGTATGACAACGCACGGTCACGGTCACGGTCACGGTCACAGTCGCGATCACTCGCACGGCATCGACCCGCAGAACACCCCGTTGCGCGCGCTGGTTACGGCGCTCGCTGTCACGGGCACGGTGTTTTTCGCGGAGGTCGCCGGCGGCGTGATCTCCGGCTCGCTGGCGCTGCTGGCCGATGCCATGCACATGCTCTCCGATGCCACCGGGCTCATCCTGGCGGTCATCGCCGTGGTCATCGGACGCAAGGCCGCTTCGCCCCGGGCCACCTACGGCTACCGGGGAGTGGAGGCGCTCGCCGCCGCGGTCAACGCCGTGGCGGTCGTGGCCGTGTCCGTGTGGATCGTCGTCTCCGCCTTGCTGCGCCTGAGCAACGACGAGGCAGTGGACCCGCACGTGATGGGCGGGGTGGCCGTCGTTGGCCTGCTGGCCAACGCCATCAGCGCGTGGGTGCTGCACCGCCAGCGCAGCGCCTCCCTCAACGTCGAGGGCGCGTTCCTCCACGTGCTGACCGACCTGTTGGGCTCGGTGGCGGTGATCGCGGCGGCTGTCGTCATCTACTTCACCGGCTGGCACGCCGCCGACACGATCGCCTCGCTGGCCATTGCCGCCATCGTCGCCCCGCGCGCCATCAAGCTGCTGGGCGCGTCCCTGTCCGTACTGCTGGCCCGGGTGCCCGCCGGCTACGACATCGCGGAAATCTCCGCCGCGCTGGAGCAAATCCCCCGGGTGCGCGCCGTCCACGACCTGCACGTCTGGTCGGTCAGCGGCACCGAGGCGCTGGCCACCTGCCACCTGGTGGTCAACGACGATTTCTCCACCGGCCCGGTGCTGGATAGGGCGCAGGAGATCCTGCACGAGATGGGCATCGAGCATTCCACCATCCAGCTCGAGCACCCCGGGCACCAGGCGCACGAGACAACCTGTACTGAGCACTCGCACCGGGATTAGGCCGGGGTTAAGCTAGGCGGCATGGGTTTCACCACGCCAAGCTATGACCTGCCCGACCTGTTCGCCCGCATCGACCGCGGGGATATCCAGCTGCCTGATTTCCAGCGCTCCTACGCCTGGGACGAAGACCGCATCCGTTCTTTAATCGTGACCGTCCTGCGTGGCTACCCCATGGGGGCGATGATGGCCCTGGACACGCGCAACGAGCCGCAGCGGTTCCGGCCGCGCCAGATTAGCGGGGCCCCGGCCACCGACAGTGCGCCCGGCATGCTGCTGCTGGACGGCCAGCAGCGCCTGACCAGCCTCTACCACTGCTTCCGCGGCTCCGGCGAGGTAGAGACCACCGATTTTCGCTCCAAGAAGATAACCCGCAGCTTCTTCGTCGACGTGCGCAGCGCCGTGCGCGGGGACCTGCTGCCGGACGAGGCGGTTTTCGCCGTCAACCAGGCTGGGCTGGTGCGCTCCCACTTCGGCCCGGACATCGAAGGCAACCTGCACGAGCGGCACCAGCAGGTGGCCAACCTCTGCCTGCCGGTCGCCGCGCTGCTGGGCGAGGAGGGCCCCGCGCTGCTTTTCGACATGGCCGCCCAGGCCGGCGAAGGCGACCGGGAGCTGCTCGCGGCCTTCCAGCACCGGGTCATGGCGCCGCTGAACGGCTACCACACGCCGATCATCCGGCTGGCGCGCCACACGGCGCGTGCGGGCGTGGGCTCCATCTTCGCCCAGGCCAACGCCGCGGGCCTGCAGATGGACGTCTTCGACCTGCTCACCGCGGTCTTCGCCGCGGAGGACCCGGACTTCCACCTGGCCCGGGACTGGGAGGTGACCGAGCGGGTGCTGCGGGACTACCCGGCGCTGGACGGCATCGGCCGCACGCAGTTCTTGTCGGCCGTATCCCTGCTGGTTACCGGCTCGCGGGGGCCTGCGCGCGGGCAGCGCGAGGACATCCTGAACCTGCGGCTGGCCGACTACCAAAAGGCCACCGAGACGCTGCGGATTACCTTCCGCGAGGTCGCCGAATTCCTGTCGCAGCGCTGCATCTTCGAGCTGGACCAGGTGCCCTATAGCGCCCAGATCGTGCCGCTGGCGGTGATTTTGGCCCAGCTTTCCGACGCCCGCGGCGAGCACGGCCGGGTCTTGAGCTCCCAGGCGGCCTGGGACAAGCTCAATCAGTGGTTCTGGTGCGGGGTCTTCGGCGAACTCTACGGCTCGGCGGCGGTGAAGCTGCGCTCGGCCCGCGACGTCGATCAGGTCACCGCCTGGGTCGGAGGCAAGACGGACCGGGCGCCGAAGACGGTGCGCGACGCGCAGTTTAGCGAGTCCCGCCTGCTGTCCGCCGGCCCGGACGACGGCGTCTTCCACGCCATCTACGCGCTGCTGATGGGCAGGGGAGCGCGGGACTGGCGCACCGCCCAGCCGTTTAACCGCGGCACCATCGGGGAGCTGCAGCCGGGCTTCGAGCCGGTCTTCCCGTTGCCGTGGGCGCAAAAGCACGGGGTGGCGGGCGCTGTGGCGGAGTCCGTGCTCAACCGCGCGCCCATGGGCAAGCGCACCGAGGTGGTTCTGGACGGCTATTCGCCGGCGCGCTACCTGCCCCGGGTACAATCCAAGTCTTTAATGGAAGACCACGAGTTCGCAGCCGTTTTGGCCAGCCACGAGCTCGACCCGGACTACCTGTGGGCCGCCGATTTCGACGGCTTCCTGCGGGATCGCCGCCAGCGCCTGGTGGCGATGATCGAATACGCCATGGGCAAGCCGGTGCGTCGGGACGTGGACGAGGCCGATCTGACTGCCGGAGAAGAAGGACCGCAAGCCTTTGTTCGCTAAAGGTGTTCGCACCCGCGCTGCAGTCGTCGCCGCCCACGTCGCGTCGGTGGCGCTGTGCCTGACGCTGACCGGGTGTACCGACGTGCTGCACCAGCCGACGGCGGTGCCCACGGATTCGGTGACCCCGGCAGAATCCGACATCAACTTAGACGACGCGGCGGCCGAGAACCGCAACCGCATGGTCAAGGAGGAGTTCAAGGGCCACTTCCACGTCTTCGAGGACCCGTACGGGCTGGAGACGCTGCGCTACTTTTTCCCGGAGTCGCCGACGCTGGTCATTAGCGACCAGCGGGATTCCTCCAAGCTGCGGGCGGCCTCTATCGCGGTGTCCCAGCGCGCGCCCATGCTGGTCTACGACGAGTCCATCCGCCAGGACATCTACACGGAGATGGCCCGGCTGGGCGTGGACCGGGCGTTGATGGTCGGCCGGGTGCCCATGACGGCAGCGGACGGCGCCGTGCGCCTCATCCAGGACCCGGGCACGACCTGGGCGCTGGGGCAGATCACGGCCTTCCAGTTCGAGAGCAAGGTCGTGGCCAACCGGGAGAATATGGCGCGCGCGGTCGCGCACCTAGACGGGCGGACCCTCACGGAGCTGAAGGCGGCCTGGGAGCCGCTGGAGCGGCTCGAGGACGAAGAGGCCGTGCCGCTGCCGGCGCAGTCGCGGCGCGACGCGGACATGGCGCCCATCGTGGTGGCCACGGAGGCGGCATCGGTGGCGTCGGTGGCCAACGCCCGGTCTTATGGGGCGGGCGTGCGGATGATGCCCACGGCCGACCCGCGGGAGTCGAAGGTCTCGCAGGCCATGGTCGAGGGGATGGAAGACGGCCCGCTGGTGGCTCTTGGCCCCGAATTCGGGGATGAAAAACTATTAGCCGATAGAATTAGAGAAGGCTGGTCGGAACCCCGCCCTGTCAGTAGCGTTCCCGCTGCATAGCTAGGGTACACGGGAAGGCCAGCCGGGTCCCTCTTTTCCAGTCAACAACCCCAGGAGCCTTCAATGACCAAGCCCCTAGTAGTGATAGCCGACAAGCTTGCCCAGTCCACCGTCGACGCGCTTGGTGAGTCCGTGGAGGTCAAGTGGGTCGACGGCCCGAACCGGGCCGAGCTGCTGGCGGCCGTCCCGGCTGCCGATGCCCTCTTGGTGCGCTCCGCCACCACCGTGGACGCGGAAGTGCTCGCCGCCGCCACCAACCTGAAGATCGTCGGCCGCGCCGGCGTCGGACTCGACAACGTCGACATCGACGCGGCCACCGAGCGTGGCGTCATGGTGGTCAACGCACCGACCTCGAATATCCACTCCGCCTGCGAGCAGGCCATCGCCCTGCTGCTGGCCACCGCCCGCCAGGTGCCCGCCGCCGACCGCAGCCTGCGCGAAGGGCGCTGGGCGCGCTCCGAGTTCAAGGGCGTGGAGGTCTACGGCAAGACCGTCGGCATCGTCGGCTTCGGGCACATCGGGCAGCTTTTCGCCCAGCGCCTGAAGGCCTTCGAGGCCACCCTGCTGGCCTACGACCCGTACGCCAACCCGGCCCGGGCCGGCTCCCTCGGCGTCGAGCTGGTCGAGCTCGACGAGCTGATGGAGCGCTCCGACTTCGTGACCATCCACCTGCCGAAGACCCCGGAGACCGCCGGGATGTTCGACGCCGAGCTGCTGGCCAAGGCCAAGCCCGGCCAGATCCTCATTAACGCCGCCCGCGGCGGGCTGGTGGACGAGGCCGCGCTGGCCGACTCCATTCGCTCGGGCCGCCACCGCGGCGCCGGCTTCGACGTCTACGCCACCGAGCCGTGCACCGACTCGCCGCTCTTCGAGCTGGACGCGGTGACCGTCTCCCCGCACCTGGGCGCTTCCACGGTGGAGGCCCAGGACCGCGCGGGCACGGACGTGGCGGCCTCGGTGCTCAAGGCGCTGGCCGGCGAGTTCGTCCCGGACGCGGTCAACGTCTCCGGCGGCCGCGTGGGCGAGGAGGTCGCCCTGTGGCTGGAGCTGGCCCGCAAGGTCGGCCTGGCCGCCGGCAAGCTGCTGGATTCCCCGGCCGTGGCCATCGAGGTCCAGGCCTGCGGCGAGCTAGCCGGCGAGGACCCGGGCGTGCTGGGGCTATCGGCCGTGCGCGGCCTGTTCAGCGGCGTGGTGGACGAGCCGGTCACCTTCGTCAACGCCATGCAGATCGCCGAGAGCCGCGGCGTCGACGTGCGCGTCGGCACCGGCGAGGCCGCCCAGGGGCACAGCTCCGTGTTGCGCGTGAAGGTCATCGGCTCCGGCGGCGAGGTCTCCGTTCTGGAGGGCGCGCGCACCGGCATCGATGGCGTGGAGAAGATCGTGCGCATCGATGGCCGCGGCGTCGACATGCGGGCCCAGGGCCGCAACCTGTTCTTCCGTTACGCCGATGCCCCGGGCGCGCTCGGCACGGTCGGCACCGTGTTGGGCGGAGCTCGCATCAACATCGAGGCCGCCGCGCTGACCCAGGGCAAGCTGGCCGACGACGCCGTCCTCATCCTGCGCGTGGACAACCCGGTCTCCAGCGAGCTGACCGACGAGATCTGCGACAAGCTGGGGGCGACCTGCTTGCAGCTGAACTTCGACGCGTAGGCCTTTAAACGAGGCTTACGCGAGAAAATGTGATGCCGAGGCGGGAGGCCCCGGAAGCCGGCCCGCGAACAAAAAGGGCCGCCGGGCCGCCGGGTTTGCTACACTGAGCCAAAGTCCACTATGCGGAATAGGAGTCTCAGTATATGAAACTGGCGGTTATTGGCGGCGACGGAATCGGCCCCGAGGTCACGGCGGAGGCGCTCAAGGTGCTGCGCGCTGTGCGCTCGGACATCGAGGCCACCGAGTTTGACCTGGGGGCTTCCCGTTACGTGCGCTCCGGCGAGCTGTTGACCGAGGACGACCTGGCGGCCCTGCGCGAGCACGACGCCATCCTGCTGGGTGCTATCGGCGACCCGGCCCGGGTGGCGCCCGGCGTGCTGGAGCGCGGCCTGTTGCTGAAGCTGCGCTTCGCACTTGACCACCACGTCAACCTGCGCCCGTTCACCTCACGCGCCGGCGCGGCGAGCAGCCCCTTGGCCAACCCGGGCGACATCGACCTGGTGGTCGTGCGCGAGGGTACCGAGGGGCTCTACTGCGGCAACGGCGGGACCCTGCGGGAAGGCACCCCGCACGAGGTGGCCTCCGAGGTCTCCCAGAACACCCGCTTCGGCGTCGAGCGGGTGGTGCGCGACGCCTTCGCCCGCGCGCAGGCCCGCCGCGGGCACCTGACCCTGGTCCACAAGACCAACGTCTTGGTCAACGCCGGTGGCCTCTGGCAGCGCACCGTCGACGAGATGGCCCGCGAATACCCGGACGTCACCGTCGACTATAACCACGTCGACGCGGCCACCATCTACCTGGTCACCGACCCGGGCCGCTACGACGTCATCGTCACCGACAACCTCTTCGGCGACATCCTCACGGACCTAGCCGGCGCGGTCACCGGCGGCATCGGCCTGGCGGCCTCCGGCAACATCGACGCCTCCGGGGCCAACCCCTCCATGTTCGAACCCGTCCACGGTTCCGCGCCGGATATCGCCGGCAAGGGCGTGGCCGACCCGACCGCGGCCATCCTGTCCGCCGCGCTGCTGCTGCGCCACCTAGGCGACGAGGACAACGCCGCGCGCATCGAGAAGGCCGTGGCCGCCGACGTTAGCGCGCGCACGGGTGCCCCCATCGTGACCGCCGAGGTCGGCGACCGCCTGGCACGAGCCGTGTGCGCTGGCTAAACCCGCCTGGACCGGCCCAGCGGCCGGCAACCGCCGGGGAAGAATGCAGGAAACTGCATACCGGCCCCGGCCGGCTTGTAAGATGGTCACGATGGCTACCAAGGCACTGAATTCTTTGTCCCCTCGCTCCCGCCGCACCCCGCGGGCGGCGGCAGCGCTCATCGTCGCCGCGACCGCGCTGGGGCTGGCCTCCTGCGCCGGTGGCGACGGCTCCTCCGGCTCCGAGAGCGACGCGAGCGGCCCCGAGGGGGCCAAGGAGCTGGCGGCCGACTCCCGCGAGCTCGTCGCGGACGAGAACGGCAACGGCGTGGCTACCACGCAGGCCTTCTTCGACTCGGCCTCCGAGGTCTTCGTCGCCGGCGAAGACCGCAACGCCCAGGCCAGCGCCGCCGATGCCGCCGTGGCCGCCGGCGCCCCCATGCTCGTCGTGCGCGGCGAGGGGGCTGCGCGGGATGGCAACGTGGCCGCCGTCGCCGAAGAGATCGAGCGCCTCGGCGCGGAGACCGTCCACGACTACGGCGCCGGCCTGAGCGATGCGGACCTGGCAGACGGGTTATCGATCGAGGCGATCGAGGACTTCGGCACCCAGGCCGCGGACGCGGCGGATCCCTTGGGGGAGGTCAAGCGCATCGCGGGCCTAGACAGCGAGTACGACGTGCCGGCCGCGGCGCTGATTTCGGCCCAGACCGCCGAGGGCGAAGGCGGGGCCGCCTTGGCGGCGACGGCCCGCTCCGCCGGTGCCGAGGTGCTCGGCGTTCCGGTCGCCGACCCGCGCGCGACCAGCGAATCCATGCAGGCACTCGAGGACGGCGCCGTGGTCGGCCTGGGCAAGGACTTCGACTCCCAGGACAAATTCGACGCCAGCGCCGAGCTGGCCGCCGCCGGGGAGCTGCCGGGCGGCGGCGGGCTGGTTTTCCCGGGCCGCCGCATGGTGGCCCTCTACGGGCACCCCTCCGGTGGCGCCCTCGGCCTGATGGGGGAGCAGCCCCCGGCCGAGGCCGTCGACCGCGTGGAAAAGCTGGTCGACGAGTACCAGCCGCACACCGACTACCCGGTCATGCCAGCCTTCGAGATCATCGCGACGGTAGCCTCCTCGGAGCCGGGCCCGGATGGTGATTTCTCCAACGAGGCGGATCCGGACGAGCTTATCCCGTACATCGACGCCATCACCGAGGCCGGCGGGTACGCCTTCCTGGATCTGCAGCCGGGCCGGGCGCGCCTGCTCGACCAGGCGAAGCTCTACGAGGACCTGCTCAAGCGCCCGAACGTCGGGCTGGCCCTGGACCCGGAGTGGAAGATCGGCCCGGACGAGCAGCCCATGGGGCGCGTCGGCCACGTCGAGGCCCAAGAGGTCACCGAGGTCGCCGACTGGCTGGCCGGGTTGGTCCGCGACAACGAGCTGCCGCAAAAGGGCCTTATCGTCCACCAGTTCCAGCTGCAGATGATCCGCGACCGCGAGACCATCAACACGGATCACCCGGAGCTGGCCTTCATCCTGCACGCCGACGGCCACGGTGGCCCGGATCAGAAATTCGACACCTGGAACACCATGCAGCAGGGCCTGAGCGACGACTACTTCATGGCGTGGAAGAACTTCATCGACGAGGACACACCCACTTTCACCCCCGAGCAGACTTATGACATAAAACCGCGCCCCTGGTTCGTCTCATACCAGTAACCTAGCTCACATGAGCGTGGAGATTACCGAGGTCCGCACCTTCCTAGCCGCCCACGAGCCCTTCGCCCGCCTGCCGGGCGCGGAGCTCGACGCCCTGCCCGCGCGCTGGACCATGCGCTACGCCCGCCGGGGCGAGGTCTTCGTGGAGCCGGGCGCGCCCAACGATTTTCTCTACGTCATCCGGTCGGGCGCCGTGGACATCATGGACGCCGACGGGGTGCTGCTGGACCGGCGCGACGCCGGCCAGAGCTTCGGCTATTCCACGCTGGTGGGCAAGAACTCCTCCCGCTACCGGATGGAGGCCGTCGAGGACAGCCTGGTGCTGGCCCTGCCGCGCGCCGACTTCGCGGAGCTGGCCCAGCGCCACCCGGACGTGGACCGCTATTTCTCCTCCCAGTCGCGCCGCATCCGGGCGGAGGCGAAGAAACTCACCGACACCGAACACGCCGAGATCCTGCGCCAGCGCGTGACCGACCTGCCGCTGCAGGAGCCGGTCACCGCCGCGGCCGAAGAGGGCATCGCCGATGCCGCCCGCCGCATGACCGAGCACAACGTCTCCTGCCTGGTGGTCACCCATCCCGCCGACGGCAGCGCGCGCGGGATCGTCACCGACCGGGACCTGCGCGCCCGCGTGGTGGCGGCCGGCATCGACCCGGCCCAACAACTGTCGACCGTGATGACCGCACCGGTGGCCACGGTGCGCCCCGACAGCCTCGTGATGGAGGCGCTTTTGGTCATGGCCGAAAAGTCCATCCACCACGTGCCCGTGGTCGACGGGGAGCAGGTGGTGGCGGTGCTGCTCCAGGCGGACATCGCGCGCACGCTGCAAGAAGACCCGCTCTACGTCGCCGCGGACTTCCACCGCTGCGAGGCCGGCGCCGAGCTGGCCGCTGCCTTCGCGCATTCGCGCCAGCTGGCCGCCCGCTACGTGCGCCGCAACGCCTCCCCGCAGGAGACCGCCGGGGTGCTGACCTTGGGCGCGGACGCCCTGGCCCGGCGCCTGTGCACCCTCGCCGAGCGCGAGCTCGGCGCGCCGCCGGTGGATTACGCCTTCGTCGCCGTCGGCTCCCAGGGCCGCCGCGAGGTCGGCTTCGCCTCCGACCAGGACAACGCGCTGGTCCTGGCCGGCGACTACGACGAGTCCCGCCACGGCGAGTACTTTGCCCGCTTTTCCGAGTTCGTCTGCCAGGGCCTGGCAGACGCCGGCCAGCCACTGTGCCCGGGCGATATGATGGCCAGCAACCCGGAGTGGCGGATGCCCGTGGGTGCCTGGGACGCGACGTTCCGCCGCTGGGTCCAGGCCCCGCAGCCGGACGCCCTTCTCCACGCCCAGGTCTTTTTCGACCTGCGGGCGGTGGCCGGCAGCGCGGAGCTGGCCGCCGGGGTCCACCGCGGGGCCGTGGCCGCCGGGCAGGCGTCCCGGCGCACGCACGCCCACCTGGCCAGCCTGGCCGCCCGCCGCGAGCCGCCGCTGACGTTTTTCAAAGGCTTCGTGGTGGATCGCTCCGGCGACTACGCGCAGACCCTCGACGTGAAGAAGGGCGGGCTCGCCGCCGTGGTGCAGATGGCCCGCCTGTACGCGCTGGTTACCGGCAGTACGGCCGTCGACACGCGCAGCCGGCTTGGCGATGCCGCCGGCCAGAGCGTCAGCCAGCAGGGTGCGGCCGACCTGCGCGACGCCTTCGACTACCTGACCAGCATCACCCTGGAGCACCAGGCCGGCCAGCACGCCCGCGGCGAGCAGCCGGATTACCACCTGTCGCCGAAGGAGCTTAGCCGCAACCAGCGCGAGCACCTGCGCGACGCCTTCCAGATCATCAAGGGCCAGCAAAACGCCCTGGCCACCAAGTACCCGGTCCGCAATATTTAGCCCGCGCGCGAGAAAACCGCGAGAAGACAAGGAGGCAGGCCCATGGCGCTTTTTCGCCGCCCCCGCCTGGAGCTAGGCGCCCCGGCCCGGTCCACGCCGCTCGCGGAGCTGGAGCTGCTGGCAGTCGACATGGAGACCACCGGGCTAGACCCGCGGCGCAACTGGATCGTCTCGGTCGGCTGGGTGCCGGTGCGCGGGCGGGTCATCGACTTGGCGGGCGCCGGCTACCACGTCGTGCGCGGGGCCGAGGTGGGCGAGTCGGCCACCATCCACCTGCTCACCGACGACGCCCTGGCTAGCGGCGAGGCCGAAGACGAGGTCCTGGAGTCTCTTTTCGCCGCCCTGCGCGGGCGGGTGCTGCTAGCGCACTTCGCCGGGCTGGAGGTCGGGTTCGTCAACGCGGCGGCCCGGCGCCACTTCGGGCGCGTGCCGCGCCTGGAGGTGGTGGACACCTTCGGGCTCGAGCGCCGCCACATGGAACGGATGGGGACGTACCCGCGCGGGGAGGACCTGCGCTTAGCAAACGTGCGTGCGCGCTACGGTTTGCCGGCCTACGGCAGCCACAACGCGCTGGGCGATGCCCTGGCCTGCGCCGAGCTCTACCTGGCGATTGTCAGCGGGATGCGGGTAGGTACGCTCAAAGAGATCCAGCGCGGAGTGCAGATCAAAGGAACCTAACAGGGGGGATTAACAAAGTTGCAAAGGAGTCCATGAGTACACTATGCGTCATGCGTTTAGGACGAATTGCACACCCAGAAGGAATCTGTTTCGCCATCATCGAGGGCGAGGACGAACTCGTCGCGAAGGAAATCGCGGACACCCCGTTTACCACCCCGAAGCCGACGGGCCGGGAGTGGAAACTGGACGAGGTGCGCCTGCTGGCCCCGACGCTGCCGACCAAGGTGGTCGCCTTGGGCCGCAACTACGCGGACCACGTGGCCGAGGTCTTCAAGGAGTCCGCGGAGCACCTGCCGCCGACCATCTTCGTCAAGCCCTCTACGGCCGTCATCGGCCCGGGCAACGCCATCAAGATCCCGGATTTTGCCACCCGCGTGGAATTCGAGGGCGAGCTGGCCGTGGTCATCTCCAAGCCGTCGAAGAATATTAAGGCCGAGAACTGGCGCGACCACGTGCTGGGCTACACCATCTGCAACGACGTCTCCTCACGCGACCTGCAGTTCTCCGACGGCCAGTGGGCCCGCGCCAAGGGTATTGATACCTTCTGCCCACTGGGGCCGTGGATCGAGACCGACCTGGACACCCTGGATCTGGACAACACCAAGATCAACGCCTACCTGACCCACGAGGGACAGCGGGAGCAGAAGCAGGACTCGAACACCAACCAGATGATCGTCAAGATGGGCGGCATCCTGGAAGAGATCTCCGCCTCGATGACCCTGCTGCCGGGCGATGTCATCACCACCGGCTCGCCGGCTGGCACCGCCCCGATGACGCCGGGCGATCACATCGAGATCGAGATCCCGGGCATCGGCTCGCTGTCCAACCCCATCGCGCGCGCTTAGTAACCGCGCGCGTCTACCGGCGGTAGGCTGTGGGGCATGCAGCACGACGAGCGCGCAGACAACCCCCACGGCCCGCACGGCCGCGAGCATTTCGCCGCGGTCTACGGCCAGTCCGAGCAGGTCTGGTCCGGCAACCCGAATGCGGCCCTGGTCAGTTTCTTAAGCGATGCCCCCGCTCCGCCGGCGGGCACGGCACTTGACATCGGCTGCGGGGAGGGCGCCGACGTCGCCTACCTGGCTAGCCGCGGCTGGCAGGTGGTGGGCATCGACCTAGTCGACGTGGCCATCGAGCGCAGCCGGCAGCTGCTGTGCGAACAAGCCCCCGACGCCGCCGCCCGCGCCCGGCTGGAGGCCATCGACTTCCGCGATTTTTCCGCGCGCGGCGAGACCTTCGATCTGGTCAGCTGCCACTACAGTACCCTGCCCGCCGAAGCGGAGACCCTGCACGCCCTCGAGGACGCGGTCGCCCCGGGAGGCTACCTGCTCTTCGTCCACCACTTCGCCGACGGCGAGGGCGTGGCCATGCCGGCGTGGGTGCGGGATCGCCTGTCTAACCTCGAGGTTTTAAGCTTCGAGTCCCGCCCGCGCAACGTCAGCCACGGCGCGGGCGCGCACCACCACGAGGACGTGGTGCTCATCGCCCAGCGGCCCGCCGGGCAGAGCTCCTAGAGGCCCAGCGTGGCCAGGATGGTGCGCAGCTTGGCCGTCGTTTCTTCCAACTCCGTGTCCGGGTCCGAATCCGCTACGATGCCCCCGCCGGCCCAGGCCCGCGCGCTCAGGCCGTCGCCGGCAACCTCGGCGCAGCGGATGGCCACCATGTATTCGCCGTCGCCGGCCGAGTCGCACCAGCCGACCGCGCCGGCGTAGAAGCCGCGGTCGGTCTCCGCGGTGTGGATGAGGGCTTCGGCCGCGGCCGTCGGGGTCCCGCAAATGGCCGGGGTGGGGTGCACCCGCAGGGCCAGCTCCAGCGCGTTGGTGGAAGAATCTGCCAGCGTGCCGGTAATCGGGGTGCCCAGGTGCCACATCTCGGTGGTGCTGAGCAGCTGCGGGGTCTCCGGGCAATCCAGGTGGGAGCACAGCGGCTCTAGGATGCGCCGCAGGTGCTCGACTACGAAGGCGTGCTCGGCCTGGTCCTTGGCGGACCCGCGCAGGGTCTCGGCGGCGCGGGCATCGGCGGCGGCGTCGGGATGCCGCGCCGCGGAGCCGGCCAGGGGGAAGGCCGAGACGGTCGAGCCCTGCTTCTTGATAAGGACCTCGGGGGAGGAGCCGACCAGCATCGCGCCGGTGCGGCCCGCCGGGGTTAGATCCGCGATGAATCCGTCGCGGTGGGAGGAATTATCGATAAGCCGCGCGGCGACCAGCCGCGGGTCGACGGGTTGCGCGAAGGCGATATCGACGGCGCGGGCCAGCACGACCTTCTCCAGGCGGGAGTTCTGGATGGTGGACACGGCGGCCTCGACGCGCCGCAGGTGCTCCTGCGGTTCCGGATCCACCCCGGAAATCTCCGCGTTGAGGTGGCCGCGCCGGTAGTAGGCGTGCGGTTCGAGGGGGCCGTCCTCGCGGATGATAGACCGCGGCACCGTCAGGGCGGCGGGCTCGTCCGCGTTGAAGGGGATAGCCCCGACCACCATCTCGTGGCGGGACTCGCGCAGAGCTTGCGCCGCCTCCCACGGGTCCGTGTAGGACTGCGCGCAGCCCTGGGTGCGCACGGACCCCGTGGCGCGCGAGAGGAGGAAGTCGGGCGCGGTCGATGGCCGGTTTTCATGCATGAAAAAATATTTTAGTCACCCGGCTGCGTTACCGCGGAATCAGCTCGGTCCTGCCGGCGCTGCCGCCAGTAGACCGCGAATACGAGGTAGGCGCCTACTAAGAAGGCCACCACGCCCATCCCCGCCAGGATCCCGGACCAGAAGCTGACCTTGTCCATGGTCAGGCCGACCGGGGCCGGCTGCTCGGTGGCCGGGCCAGACGCCTGCGCCTGCGGGTCTTTAAGCGGGGCCGGTTCCGCCTCCGGATCCTGAGTCTCGGCCGACTTGGCCGCCTCCGGCTTGCCCCCAGCAGGTTTCGGCGCCGCGGCCTTGGCTGCCTTCTTGGGCGCGGGCTTGGCCGCGGCCGCCGGTCCGGTGGCGCCCGTCCCGCCACGCGTGGAAGGTGCTGGCTTCGGCCGAGCCGCGCCCTGCGTGCCGCTTCCCGCCGGGCCGGGGGCGGCCTGTGACACTCCAGCGGCCGGGGCGGAGGGGCGGCGGTGGCCGCCTGCCGGCGTTGCCGGGCGGGCCGGGGTGCGGGAGGCCGCGGCGTCCTTGCCCGCCTTGGTGCCCACCAGGGCTAAGGCCTTCTTCTCCGTGTCGCCGACGGCCTTGTCCAGGGCCTGCAGCTCCTTGTTAATGCCGTTGAGGTCCCGGGCGATGGCCACGGGATCCAGGCAGCCCTGGGAGGCCGTGACGTCGATGGTCCCCTCCACGGCGCCGCCCGCCGCCCGGCCGTCTCCAACGAGGAAGCCGACGCTCAGGTCGCGCGGTTCGGCGTCGTCCCCGGCAAAGCTCAGGCGCAGCTGGTAATAGCCGGGCTCGCTGAAGGCAAAGCCCACGGGCAGCGGCTCATCCCCGTCCAGGGTGGCCTCGCCGGCGGTCTGCTCGGCGCTATCGAAGAAGGGCTCGGCGGCGGCATCGTCAGCGCGGGCGCTCCAGGCAGCGACGCGGGCCGAGTCGGTGGGGCGCTCAGCGACCTCCACGTGCACGGCTGTGCGGGCGCCAGCGTCGGCATCGGGGGCGGCCAGGCGCAGGTGGCTGCCCGGGCTGGCGGGGGAGAGCACCCAGGTGGTGCCATCAAACCCGAGGGAGTCTGGTTCCTGCCCGGTGCCAGCGACCCGGAAGGTGGCCGCGCCGGAGGCCAGCGGGGACTCGCTGGAGTCGGTGGAATCAAAGACGCCGGTGGCCGGCCCGTCCACGGACTCGTAGAGCGCCAAGGCCTGCTCGCCGTGGCTAATGCCCCGGGTGGTGGCCGGGTGCTCGCCGCGCTTGACCAGCGAGAGGGTGCAGGGTTCGCCGTCGGCACTCGGTTGGCTGGTTGGTTCTGCCGTACTCGCCCCCGGCGCGGCAGTAGTTGCCGCGCAGAAGGAGCAGGCCGCCAGCACCGAGAGGAGGCGGCCGGCACGCCGTCGGGTGGCGCAGAGCGATGGGGTAGGAAGAGTTGTCACGGTGTTTGCACGCTTTCTAGTCGTTCGTTGGCGCGGCGGCGGCCCTTGAGCGGTGCCAGGGCCCACACGCATAAGAACAGGGCGGTCAGGGTGAGGACGATGGTGGCCCCGGCGGGCAGATCGATGGCCCAGGCCAGGTAGATGCCCACCACGCTGCCGGCCGCGCCCAGGGCGGCGGCCAACCACAGCATGGGGGTCAGCCGGTCGCAGACCAGCCGGGCGGTGGCCGCCGGGGTGATGAGCAGGGCGAGCACCAGCACGTTGCCCACGGTGTTGACGGAGATGACAATCGCGGCGGTAATGGCTAGGTAGAGCGCGATATCTAAGGCCATAACCGGCAGGCCCAGCGCGCGGGCGGATTCCCGGTCCAGGCAGACCGCGCGCAGCTGCGGGCCGCAGGCAAACAGGAAGGCGCCGACGGCCGCAGCCACCCCGAGCGCGATCCAGATCTGGGACGCGGAGGTGCCCGTCAGCGAGCCGAAGAGGAAACTGGTCAGCGACGCGGTGTAGCCCTCCTGCCGGGAGATGATGACATTGCCCAGCGCAAAGGCCGCGGCGAAGAAGATGCCGATGACCGCGTCGGTCTTGAGGCTGTCGCGGCGGGAGAACAGCGCGATGAGTACGGCCACCACGCCGCCGGCGACGGCCCCGCCGGCCAGCAGGGAGACCTGCAGGCTAAAGGCGATGGTCAGGCCGGGGAAAACGGCGTGGGAGACGGCGTCGCCGATAAACGCCATCCCGCGCAGCACGACGTATCCGCCGACCAGGCCGCAGACCACCGCGGCGACGACCGCGATGATGACTGCCCGCAGGAGGAAGGACAGCTGCGGGTTGGCCAGGTCCGCGAAGAACTGGGCGATAGAGACCTCGAGCATGCCTAGCTCACCCCCAGCGCCGCTAGTAGCGGGGACGTGGTGCGCACGCCGAAGGCCTCCACCCAGGCTGCGGGATCCGCGCGGACCTGTGCCACCGGCCCGTCGGCGACGACGGTGCGGTTGAAAAGCACCAGGCGCGGGCAGGTGTGGACGGCCTCGGCGAGGTTGTGCGTGGACATGACAATCGCGGTGCCCTCAGCCACGAGGCGGGCGAACAGGTCGAGGAGCTGCTCGATATTGGGCGCGTCCAGGCCCGTGAAGGGCTCGTCGAGGACCAGCAGCTCCGGCTCGGTGGCCAGGGCCCGGGCGATGAGCACGCGCTGGCGCTGCCCGCCGGACAGCTCCGCGATGGGGCGCCGGGCGAGTTCGGTCAGGTTGGTCTGTTCCAGCGCGCGGTGGGCGGACTGCCGGTCGCCGCGGCCCGGGCGCTTGAGCCACCCGATCAGCCCGACCCGGCCGAGCAGGACGGCCTCGTAGACTGTGCACGGAAAGGACCACTCCACCTCGTGGCGCTGGGGGACGTAGCCGAAGCGGCGGGTCAGCCCTACCGTGCCGCGGTGGGGCACAAGCCCCAGGCAGGCGCGCATGAGGGTGGTCTTGCCCGCCCCGTTCGGGCCCAGCAGGCCGACCAGCTCCCCGCGGCGAATGCGCAACGACGCGCCCCGCACCACCGGCCGGGAGCCGAAGGAAACCTCCACGCCCTTCGCGTCGAGGACCGGCTTTGTCTCCTGCTGTTTAGGCATGGTCGTGCCCCTTCCGCCGGCGCAGCACTACCGCGATGACCGCGAGGACCACAAGCGCTGCCCCCGCCAGCCCGGCGCCGATAAGCCAGCGCGGGGCGGGACCGTCCTCGGCGCCCGTGCGGGCGGCAGCCGGGTCCCACTGCGCCTCGTGCGCCTGGGCGGGGTCCGCGTCCGCCGCAGAACCGACGGCGAAGGTCAGGATGCCGTCGGTTCTTAAGTCCTCGCCGCTGCGGGTCTGGGCGTGCAGTCGGATACCCACCTGGTGGATGCCGGGCTCCGTGAAGACCCAGTTGGCGTGGGTATGCGTGCCGGAATCCACCCAGAAACTATCCGCCTTGCCCGCCTTCGTTGACCAGAGGACCTCGGGCGGCTCGAAACCGCCGTTCTGCAGGAAGAGGGAAAATTCACCCGGGCCACTGTGGCCCAGAAACTCCATGTCCACGCCGCGGTCGACGGCCTCGACCAGCGAGGGGGCCTGCGTGTTCCAGCCCAGCCACGGCACGTCCGCGATCTCGGTCTGCGGCACGGTCCAGACCGGGGAGGAGCCTTCCGCACCGACGAAGGAGAACTCGTCGTCATCCGGCACAGTCAGCTGGGCGGCATCGCCGACGCGGAAGACCACGTCGTCCAGGTGGCGCCAGACCGGCTGCGGCTGGGAGTCGTCGCGGGCGAGAAACTCGGCCTGACCGTCGATGACCTGGGCGCCGATGTCAACGTGCCCGTGGTCGATGGTGGCCTCCTCCCCGGCGGGGGCTATGGCCTCATTGCCCTCGACGACCTGGGCCAGGTCCCCGGCCTGGGCAGGCCAGACGGCAGGGCCTGCGGCAAGGCAGGCGACGGCGGCGGCAGCCACCAGCGCGCGGGGCGCGCGCAGGCAACGGATGGGATGGATTCGTGTCATGGTCATAAGTCCTTTTGCTTCTAACTTTTGTGGGGAATGGGTGCGGGCGGTTCGGGAGACAGCGGCCGGCTAGGTCAGGCACCGGCGTAGGCTTTCGGCGTTGAAACGCATCAGGTCGAGGTAGGTGGGGACCTGCTCGTCCAAGGTGTCGCCGTAGATGGGACACAGCTGCACGCCGGCTTCCCGGGCGGTCTGCTCGAGGATGCCGGCGCCGCCGGTGCGGTTGGGCTCGATGAACACGGCCGGCACCTGCAGATCGCGCAGCGTGCGCCGCAGGGCCATCACGTCGCGCGGGGAGGGCTCGACGGACTCGCTCGGGGTGACGAAACCCGCGACCTTCAGGCCGTAGGCCTTGGCCAGGTAGCCGTAGCCGTCGTGCGTGGTGACCAGGTGGCGGTGCTCGGCCGGGATGCCGGCCAGCGTGTGGTCCACGAAGCGGTTCGTCTCCGCCAGCTTTGCCTGGTAGGCCGCCGCCCGGGCCCGGTAGGCCTGGCCGTGGCTGGGATCGCCCAGCGCCAACTCGTCGGCGATGACGTCCACGAAGGCTCTCGCGTTGCCCAGGTCGTGCCACAGGTGCGGGTCGAGCTCGCCGTGGACGTGCTTGCCCAGCACCGCCTGCGGGAGGAGGTACGTCTCCTGCCCGGGCCTGCCCAGGAAGCGGTAGTGCGGATCCGGCGGGATGGGCTGCAGCGTCGACGAGGGCACGGCGATTACTACCTCCTCCGGGCGCCAGACCCGGTCCCGGTCGCGCAGCTCCAGCCGGCCGGCGTCGATATCGGCCGCGATATCCACGTGGCCCTCGTCCAGAACTTCGGCCCCGGCGGGCGGGGCTACACCCACCGCGACGGTCACGGTGGCGGCCACCGGGTCGGCACCTCCGGCCCGGGCGCTCAACCGCAGGTGGTAGAGCCCCGGCTCGGAAAACGCCCACGACAGGTGGGTGTGGGCCGAGTTGGGCAGGCGGGTGCCGGAGCCGCCGTGCGCGGAGTCGAAGACCACCTGCGGGGCGCCGAAGGTGCCCACGATATAGGCGGCCACCGCGCCGGGCCCATCCACGCCCTCCAGCCGGAAGTCGACCTCGTCGCCGGCGGTGGTGTAGGCCGACTTTAGCCCCAGCCAGATGGCATCCAGGGCGACGTTTTCGACCAGCGGGATGACCTGCGCCCCGCGGGCGCGGGCCTGCTCGGCGACCTCCACGACCGGATGGGCCGAGGTCTGCTCCAGCGTGCTGGTCAGCGCGGCCGGCTCCAGCAGCAGACCGTTAGCCAGCGCCACGTCGGCGTGAGCGGCCTCCCGCACCGTCCGCAGGCTGGGCTCGAAGGTGTGCGGGTCCCGCCCCGGCGGCACCAAGCTGGTTACCGTCGCGTCCGGCCCGGCGACCTGGCGCGCCATATCCGCAAGGATCGGGGTCGTGGCCACCACCCGGAGCTTCTCCGGGCCATCAGATCCCGCCGACGGGCCGGGTGCGCACCCGGCCACGAGGAAGGACCCGCACAGCAGCGCCACCCCGGCCCGGCAGGCGGTGCGGTAAGGGCGTTGGCGGCCCGGGTCGTACCGGGCCATTAGCGGCGTCCTTCTGCCAGCGCCCAGCGCGCCATCCCGATGCCAAGGACCGCCAGGCCGATGCCCAACACGGCGATGGCCGTATTCATCAACGACGCCCCCGTGTTGGCCAGGGTGCCACCGGCCGCCGCCGTCGACGAACCGGTAGCCGCACCCTGCCCGGTAGCCGCGCCCGCCGCCGGCTGGGACCCAGAAGAACCGCTACCCGCGGCGCAGTCCCCGCCGTCCGGGTTGACCTGGCCGCCTAAGTCGAAGTGGCCCTCGGTGAACGCGCCGGCCGGGGCCTGGCCGCCGACCACGAAGGTCAGCGTGGCCTGCCCGGAGACGTCCTTGCCGTTGGTCAGGCGGGCCGACTGGGAAATCGTCACCCGGTAGGTGCCGGGCTCGCTAAAGAGCCAGTTGGGGTGGACGTGGGTATTCGGGTCGATGGTGGTGGACCCGGACGGGGTGTTGCCTTCCGCCCGGAACCATTCCTGGCCCACGATCTGGCCCAGCTGGCCCTGCGAGTAGACCATCATCGCGCCGGGCCCGGAGAACTCGGTAAGCTCCCAGGTCACGGGCCCGTCGAGGTGCTCCAGCATGGTCGGGTGCTGGGTGTTTGCGCCCAGCCAGGGCACCCCCGGCTGCTGCGTGGAACCGATCATCCACGCCGGGCCGCGGCCCACCGGGCCGATGTCCTCGGGCAGGTCGGCGCGGGCGGCGTCGGAGAGGTGGAAGACGGCATCGTCGGCCGGGACCCAGCGCGCGGGGGTCGTGGAGTCGTCCTTGACTTGCGGCTGGATCCCCGGCGTGCAGTGGCCCGGCTGACCCTTGTCCGCCGCGGCTGCCGGCGCACCGCCGCGTGCCCCGGGCTCGGAAGAGGCATCCTCCCGCCCGGCCTGGGCAGACCCACCGCTTTCCGATGCCGCCTCGCCCGCACCCGCATCCTGATGCTCGCCGCCTGACTCGCCGACCACCCAGGTATAGGTCTGCGGGCTGCTCTCGGCGCCGTCGGCAGTAGCGCGCACAGTCATCGTGTACGTGCCCGGTTCGCTAAAAGCCCAGTTGACGTGCCGGTGCGCCGGGGTCTGCTGGGAGATCACTGACCCGGAGGCTAGCTCCAGGCCGCCGTCGGTGGTCACCCCGCCCAGGTCGCCGAAGCCGGTGGACTCGAAGGCGTAGACCGCGCCCGGCCCGGTGACCTCGTCGAAGTTCAGGTCGACCTGCCCGAAGCCGCCGGCGCGCACGGCTTGGGTGTCCCAGCCCGGCCAGAGCAGGTTCGGGTCCTGGGTCTGCGGCAGCAGGTAGGTGCTGGCGCCGATGCCGTCGACGGATTCCGTGGCGTCAGTCCAGGCCTGCTCGTTGACCTGCAGGGTCACCTCCTGCGGCGCCCGGACCACCCCGGAGCCGGTGACGTCCTCCTTGAGCGCCAGGTCCAGCTCGCCGCCGTTGGCGGTGACGTAGAAGGCATCGACGTGCCCGGAATCGAAGGTGATGGCTTCGGCCCGGGCGGCGGGCAGGACCCCCGCCAGCAGAACAAGAAAGACCGCGGCGACCAGCGCGCCCACGTGGTGGCCGGCGCGGCGGGTGTAGTGCGCAACTCGCATGGAAGTTACCTTTCTAAAAGGGTTGAGCGGATGGGATTTTTCTAGCGGCCCAGCCCAGCCAGTAAGCGCTCGACGGCGGCGGCTACCCCGGGCACGTGCCGGAAGGCGAAGCTGACCGCGGCGCCGACCACCCCGAGGACTGCCAGCGGCACGAACAGCGCCAGCGGCTGGAAGGAGGACAGCACCACATCGCCCGTGCCCGGCTGCTGCGGGCCCGGCTGGGGCGTGGGTTCTGGTTTAGGATCCGGTTCTGGTTTCGGATCCGGCTTCGGCTGGGAGCCCTGGTCCGGGGCTCCGTTTTTCACGCAGTCGTCGACGGCGTCGTCGCCCACGGCGAAGCTGAGCACCTGCGGGCGCGAGCTGACCTCGCGGCCGTCGGTGGTGCGCGCCCGGAAGCTGACGGCGAACTGGTACCAGCCCGGCGTGCTAAAGGCCCAGTTGGCGTGCACGTGCGAGGCCATCTGGGTCTCCACGGTCGTGTCCTTGGCGCGGGAATCGGCCAGCACCGCCACCTCGGAGCCCAGGCCCTGGTTGGTAAACAGGCCCCAGCTCGCCCCGTCCGGGACGTGCACCGGGTCCAGCTCCAGGGTGACCGAGCCCTCCGCGTAGGCGCCGTAGTCCAGCGCCTCGGTGTTATAGCCCGGCCAGATAACGCCGTCCTTTTGGGTCTGCGGCAGCAGGAAAAACTTTTTACCCACCGGGCCCATGAAGTCCAGGGCCTTATCCGCCATGGCCTGCGTCCGGGTGCGCTGCGCGTTATCCCGCACGCCCAGCACCACCTCGTCCAGCCGGTGGACCGGGTCCTTCTTCCCGGTTAGGCCCGTGTCGTCCTTCAGGCCGACCGCAAATCCCTCCGTGCTTGGCGATGCCGCCACATCCACGTGGCCTTTATCCAACAGGTAGCGCTCGCCGCAGCGTGCCGGGCCCTGGTCCGGGGCGCCCGGCGTGGGCCGGGCGGCATCCGCGCCGGCAAGTGAGACGGTCTTTTCGAACGTCCCGGTCGGGGAGTAGTCCTCGGTGATGACCGCCTCGGTGGAGGAAAGGTCGGCGACCAGCGGGTGCGGGGTGAACTTGAGTTTGAGCGTGTTGTCGCCGTCCCAGTCCTTCTTGAAGTAGTATTCGCCGTGGCCGGCGGTGACGGAGGCGTGGAAATCGATGATCGGCAGCTCGTCGTCCTTCGACGAGTACATCCCGCCGGTGATAAAGCCCGTGTAGTGCGGGTCGGCGGTATCAATAACCAGCCGGGACTGCCCGTTGGCCGCCGGTTCCACGCGCACCTTCGCGGACTGGTCGGAAACGGTGGCCTCCGTGGTGGCGGCCATGCCGCGCGGCTGTGAGGCCACCTCCCAGGCGCTCGGCTCCTGCGAGTGCTCGGTAGTGCTCGCGCGGGACTCGCCTTGGCGCTTGGCCGCGGTGGTCGCGATGACGTCGGAGACCCACCGCGGGGCGGAATCCCCGTCGGGCACGAAGACGGCTTGCAGGCGGGAATCACCGGCGCCCAACAGCTCGTCGAACTGGGCGCGGCCGCCGGTGACCGTCAGGTCGGTGAGGAAGTAGCCGTCGTGGAAGACCGTCAGCGTGCCGTCGACGGGCTGTTCGGCGCGGAAGTCCAGGGTGGTCAGGTTCTTGTCGCCGTCCTTGTCCTTCCCCGTTTTCGGGCTCACCCGCAAGTGGTAGCCGGCGGACTGCAACGAGTCTCGGTCCCCGGCACCGGCAGCCCGGTAGCGCTGCTCCAGCGGTTCCGTCGGGTCATCGAGCGGGCGCTGGCCGCCGACCTGGATGGAGGTGGTGGTCGGCTGAGAGGCCACCAGCTTGCCGTCGGCGGTGCGAGCCGTGGTGCGGTAGGTGATTTCGTAGCGTCCCGCCTTGGTAAAGAGCATGTGGTTGTGGGTGTGCGTGCCGGCCTCCAGCGGGGTGGAGCGCGCCGAGTCGGCAAAAGAGCCGAAGATCCGCTCCGGGGCCTGGCCGGGCAGCCAGTTGTAAAGCTCGAAGTCGCCCGGGCCGTCCACGGAGACCAGATCCAGCGAGGCCACGTTCCCCCGAAAATCCGTCACCGGCAGGCCTCGGTCCGAGCCAAAGCCCATCCAGATGGGGTCGTGGTTGCCGCGCGGGTTGGCCGGGGCGTTGTAGACGACATCGCCGGGCTGGCCGGCGAAGGCGAAGGAATCATCCTCCGGCAGCTGGAACTGGTATTGCTGCTGGCCGCTGCCTGCCGCCCAGCCCTTGCCCACCCAGGCCACGGTCTGGTCCAGGGGGTGGGCTTTTTGGTGGAACTCCGATTTCAGCGCGAAGGAGTCGTTTTCCCAGAACGTCTTGGGAGAGTCGATGTGGGTCTGCGTCGCGACGATCTTGCCGTCGTCGGGCCCGGCTAGAGCAGTCGCGGGCGACAGGAGGGCAGGGGTGAGGAGCAAAGCGATGCAGCGACGCCGGAGTGTAGCCACGGTCGGGAAAGCCTTTCTTCAGTTTGGGGTTTCCACCCCAGATTAAAGAAAACGGTTTCCAATCCAAATAGTCTACCCCTGCGGTGTGGCGCGACGGGGCCCTGACGACGACTAATGGATATCATCCCCAATAGTGGCGGGGGTAGCGCCGTGCGGGCGTTCCGGTGGTGCGTGGCGCGTGGCGCGCAGGCTCAGCGAATTGCAGGCCGCCGGCTCGTCTACGATGGTGGGCATGAGTGATGTACGTGTACGATTCTGCCCGTCGCCGACCGGCACCCCACACGTGGGGATGGTGCGCACGGCCCTGTTTAACTGGGCCTATGCGCGCCACACCGGTGGCAAACTGATTTTCCGAATTGAGGATACGGACGCCTCCCGCGACTCCGAGGAGTCCTACCAGGCGATTATTGATTCCCTGACCTGGCTGGGGCTGGGCTGGGACGAAGGCATTGATGTGGGCGGCCCGCACGAGCCGTACCGCCAGTCCCAGCGCAAGGACATCTACGCCAACGTCCTGCAGAAGCTGAAGGACGCCGGCCTGGTCTACCCGGCCTATTCCACCGCCGAGGAGGTCGAGGAGCGCCACAAGGCCGCCGGCCGCGACCCGAAGCTCGGCTACGACAACTACGACCGGGAGCTCACCCAGGAGCAGATCGATGCCTTCGAGGCCGAGGGCCGCAAGCCCGTCTGGCGCCTGCGCATGCCGGAGCAGGACTGGTCCTGGACCGACCTGGTCCGCGGCGAGATGACCTTCAAGGCCGAGACCCAGCCGGACTACGTGGTGGCCCGCTCCAACGGTGAGCCGCTCTACACGCTGGTCAACCCGGTTGACGACGCCCTGATGGGCATCACCCACGTCCTCCGCGGCGAGGACCTTTTGTCCTCGACCCCGCGCCAGCTGGCCCTCTATGAGGCCCTGAAGCAGATCGGCGTTGCGGAGTTCACCCCGCAGTTCGGCCACCTACCCTTCGTGATGGGGGAGGGCAACAAGAAGCTGTCCAAGCGCGACCCGCAGTCCAACCTGTTCAACCACCGCGACAACGGCATCATCCCGGAGGGCATGCTCAACTACCTGTCCCTGCTGGGCTGGTCCCTGTCCGCAGACCAGGACATCTTCGGCACCGACGAGCTGGTCAAGAACTTCGACGTCCACGACGTGCTGGGTAACCCGGCCCGCTTCGACCAGAAGAAGCTCGAGGCCATCAACGCCGACCACATCCGCCTGCTGGAGCCGGAGGAATTCGCCTTCCGCCTGCGCAACTACCTGACGGAGTACACCGACTTCCCGGCCGACTACGACCCAGAGAAGTTCGCCTTCGCCGCCGACCTCGTCCAGACCCGCATCAAGACGCTGTCCGATGCCTACGGCCTGCTCAAGTTCCTCGTCACCGCCGACGAGGATCTGGAGCTCGACGAGAAGTCCGCCCGCAAGAACCTCAAGGAGGACGCCGTCCAGCCGCTCGAGGTCGCCATCGCGACGCTGGAGCCCATCGAGGACTGGACCACTGAGCCCATCGAGGCGGCCCTGTCAAAGGCTCTCATCGAGGATCTGGGGCTCAAGCCGCGCAAGGCCTACGGCGCCCTGCGCGTAGCCATCTCCGGCGCTGCGGTGTCCCCGCCGCTGTTTGAGTCCATGGAGCTGCTCGGCAAGGAGTCCACCCTTAACCGCCTGCGGGCCGCCCTGGCCAAAACCCCGTGGGAAAGCGCGCAAGCCTAAATCCACACGCTGTAATTCATCCGCGGCAGGCACACTAAAAATGGCGCTAAAAACCTCCTCTAGCCAGGCGATTTGCTAGTGTGCCGCCGGGGTGGTTATAGTTATTAACCGTTGCAGCGAGCGGTTGCGAGAGATTAAATAATCTCCCAATCGAAAAGCACAGCAACAATTGGCCTATGGTGTAATTGGCAACACAGCGGTTTCTGGTACCGTCGTTCTAGGTTCGAGTCCTGGTAGGCCAGCAGTGATAAAGGGGTTAAAACCTGGAGTCACAGTTCTATGCCCCGTTCGTCTAGCGGCCTAGGACGCCGCCCTCTCACGGCGGTAACACGGGTTCAAATCCCGTACGGGGTACAAATCGGAAGGCAGTCAGTTTTACTGGCTGCCTTCTTTCGTGTCCGCGGGGTGGTATTACCCTACCCCAGACCACCGCCGGGAAAGCTCAAGTTGTCGGGCCCGGTGGGGTAGGACCACCCGCCATTTTCGGGACTTTCCTCCAATCGCTTCCATCCCCTATGAGCTGGTCATATACTAGGTCTCAAGACGTTAACCGAAAGAAAAGGAGATTGGATGAAAGCTTCTTTCCGTCTTAAGCGCAACGAAGATTTATAGCTCGTGAAGATGCGGCATTGCCATAATTCATAACTTCCCACCGCGACTATTGCACGAAGTACAGGAGCTAAACGAGGATGAATCTCGACGCAGAAACGAAATCCCAGTGCAGCGTAGCCGAGGATCCTTCGGGCCACTGACAGTCAGACAGACTGCAAGCGAAATAACCACTGATTCGATTCGCATCCGGCCGGACAGAAGGAACTGTCACTACCGCACTGGGATTTTTATGTCCTCAGCTGCGGATTTGTTGATGCCTGGCGCATAGTTTAGAGTAATTCAAGTCCGCAACGCACAGCGTGCGCTGCTTTGGACCAGCTAGGCCCCGTTCGTCTAGCGGCCTAGGACGCCGCCCTCTCACGGCGGTAACACGGGTTCAAATCCCGTACGGGGTACAATGTAGAAGCCCAACCCAGCCCGGGTTGGGCTTTTTTGCCGCCAGCTGGCTGTGAATGTTCTGGGGACTTGCCCGCACCGGCGTCTTTGCCTTGGTCTAACGGGGTGAGGGGGAGTAAAACTAAAACGTTGTCCATATTCCTGCCACAGAAGGGATGCGCCGTGCATCTTAGCGATCTCATGGACGCGGGCGTTTTGCTCCAGAATTTTGGGGGCTGGGCGCTCGCGGGCCTGGGCTTGGTCATCTTCATCGAGTCGGGCGTGCTCTTCCCGTTCCTGCCCGGCGATTCCCTCTTGGTCACCGCGGCCATCCTCCGCGACGACCTAGGTCTGAGCGTCCCCCTCATCCTGCTGGTCGGCACGGTGGCGGCCTTCTTGGGCGACCAGGTGGGCTTCTGGCTGGGGCATACCTTTGGCCGCCGGCTGTTTAAGCCGGACGCGAAGATCCTGAAGACGGAGTACCTGGAGCGCGCGGAGGCCTTCTTCCGCAAGCACGGGCCGCTGGCGTTGGTGCTGGGGCGCTTTGTGCCCATCGTGCGCACCTACGTGCCGGTCTCGGCGGGTACGGCCGCGATGCCGTACAGGAAGTTCGTGGGCTGGAACGTCCTGGGTGCGGTGGCCTGGATCGTCACCATGACCATGGTTGGCGTCCTCCTGGGCGGTATCCCGGGGATTGCTGACCGCATCGACGCCATCGTGCTGGTTATTGTGGGCGTCTCCGTCCTGCCGGTGGTCATCTCCGGCGCGCGCAGCTGGCGCCGCAAGCCGGACGCTACGGCTAACGATGCCGAACCGGCCCGGTAGCCTACAACAGTGCGCCCAGCTTCCGGGCGGCGTCCTTGAGGGGTGAACCGAATTTAGCAGCGGGGCTGGGGCGGAAGCGCTCGGCTGAGCCGGACACAGATAGCGCGGCGATGAACGTGCCGGCTGGGTCGAGGACCGGCACGGAGACTGAGGAGAGGCCGGCCTCGCGCTCCTCGACGGACTCGGAGATGCCGTTGCTTCGGGCGGCCTCGATATCGGCCTCGCCGAAGGTGGTGCCGCTGACGGTGGTGGGGGTAAACGCCGCGATGATGCGCGCCGCCGAGCCGGAGGTGAGCGGCAGCTGCCGGCCCACGGGCACGACGTTGTGGAGGCCGGCTTCCGGCTCCCGGGTGGCAATACAAGTGCGGGTGGTGCCGGTGAGCTCGTACAGCTGGACCGATTCGCCGGTTTCCTCGAGCAATTTATCCATGATCGGCCCGGCCGCGGTGAGCAACCGGTCCCGGTTGCCTGGTAGGGCGGGGCCGGCGGTCCATTTCCCCTCATCTGTGCGGGTTAATATTCGGTGTGCTTCCAGTGCGGTGGCCAAACGATGCGCCGTGGCCCGCGGCAAACCAGTGGTCTCGCACAGGTCATTGAGGCTCGAGGGCCGGTTGGCGGCCGCCATCATGATGGCCACGGCCCGATCCAGTACCTTGATCCCGGAAACTGCGCTATAATCTCCCATACTTTGAAATTTACGTCTCAAAATCTGAGATTTCAAGTGTGGAGGAAGAGCATGAGTCAAAAACTGACGTTGGCAGAGAAAATCTGGCGTGACCACGTCGTCACCCGCGGCGAAAACGGGGCCCCGGACCTCATTTATATTGACTTCCAGCTCCTCCACGAAGTTACCAGCCCGCAGGCCTTCGAGGGGCTGCGCCTCAACGGCCGCAGCCTGCGCCACCCGGAGCTGCACCTGGCGACCGAGGACCACAACGTGCCCACCACCGGCATCAAGATCGGCGGGCTGAACGAAATCGCCGACACCACCTCGCGCACCCAGGTGTCCACCCTGCGGAAAAACTGCGAGGAGTTCGGAGTCCGGCTGCACTCGATGGGCGACGAGCAACAGGGCATCGTCCACACGGTCGGCCCGCAGCTGGGCATCACCCAGCCGGGCATGACCATCGTGTGCGGCGACTCGCACACCTCGACCCACGGTGCCTTCGGCTCCATCGCCATGGGCATCGGCACCTCCGAAGTCGAGCACGTCATGGCCACCCAGACGCTGTCGCTCAAACCGTTCAAGACCATGGCCATCGAGGTCAAGGGCCGCCTGGCCGAAGGCGTGAGCGCTAAGGACCTGATCCTGGCGATCATCGCCAAGATCGGCACCGGCGGCGGCCAGGGACACATCATCGAATACCGCGGCGAGGCCATCCGCGCGATGTCGATGGAGGCCCGCATGACCATCTGCAACATGTCGATCGAGGCCGGCGCCCGCGCCGGCCTGGTCGCCCCGGACGAGACCACCTTCGATTACGTCCGCGGGCGCGAGTTCGCCCCGCAGGGCGCGGACTGGGACGCGGCCGTCGAGTACTGGAAAACCCTGCCGACCGACGAGGGAGCGGAATTCGACACCGTCGTCGAAATCGACGCCGACGAGCTGACCCCGTTCGTGACCTGGGGGACCAACCCGGGCCAGGGCCTGCCGTTGGGCTCCAACGTGCCGAGCCCGGAGGACTTCGGCGACGACAACTCCCGCGCCGCCGCCGAGAAGGCCTTGGAGTACATGGACCTAACACCGGGCACCCCGCTGCGCGATGTCGCCATCGACACCGTCTTCCTGGGCTCGTGCACCAACGCGCGCATCGAGGACCTGCGCGCCGCCGCCGAGGTTGTCCGCGGCCGCCGCATCGCGGATGGCACCCGCATGCTGGTCGTGCCGTCCTCTACCGTCGTCAAGCAGCAGGCCGAGGCCGAGGGACTCGACCGCGTCTTCGCCGACTTCGGCGCGGAGTGGCGCACCGCGGGCTGCTCGATGTGCCTGGGCATGAACCCAGACCAGCTGCGCCCGGGCGAGCGTTCCGCGTCCACCTCTAACCGTAACTTCGAAGGCCGCCAGGGCCCCGGCGGGCGCACCCACCTGGTCTCGCCCTTGGTGGCCGCCGCCACCGCCGTGACCGGCCACCTGGCCTCCCCAGCCGACCTGCCCGCTTAAGCGCGCCCGAGCCGATAACCGACACAGAGGAGTACATTCCGATGGAGAAATTCACCACCCACACCGGCACCGGCGTGCCCCTGCCGTATTCCAACGTGGATACGGACCAGATCATCCCGGCCGTCTACCTGAAATCCGTCAAGCGCACCGGCTTCGCCGATGCCCTCTTCGCCAACTGGCGCAAAGACCCCGCCTTCGTCCTGAACCAGGAGACCTTCCGCGACGGCTCCGTCCTGTTCGCCGGCGCCGACTTCGGGACCGGCTCGTCGCGCGAGCACGCCGTCTGGGCGCTCAACGACTACGGCTTCAAGGCCGTCTTTTCCTCCCGGTTTGCCGACATCTTCCGCGGCAACGCGGGCAAGGCGGGCCTGTTGGCCGGCGTGATGGCCCAAGAAGACATCGAGCTCATCTGGAAGCAGCTAGAGGGCGGCGAGACCACCGTGAGCGTCGACCTAGAGGCGCGTACCGTCACCGTCGGCAGCAACGTCTACTCTTTCGACGTCGACGATTACACGCGCTGGCGCCTCCTGGAAGGCTTGGACGACATCGGGCTGACGCTGCGGGACGAAGGCGCCATCGCAGCGTACGAGGGCAACCGCCCGTCGTTTAAGCCAGCGGTGCGCTAGGAGTTGGAATATGCTCAGGTGTCATGACGACACCTGAGTGGAACAGCTCCCACAACTACGTCCAAGGCTCCTCGCAAGGCTACGGCCACCAAAGCCAGAGCCAAAACCCGAACCAGGGCGGGCCGTACGGCCAGCCCGGCTACGCCGGGGCCGGCCCGCAGGCCGGCTTCCAACCGGGGACCGTCTACGCGCCCACCCCGCCGGACGCGCCCGGGGCCGTCGGCCAGGGCTTCAAAGGCTACTTCCAGAACTTCGGCCCTTGGTTCGGCGCCGCGGTGGTCTACCTGGTGCTGCAGTTCGTCCCCATGATTTCGTTTACGTTGGTCATCGCGCTTTCCGGCCTCCTCGAAACCGAGGGCACCGCGAGCCCCGGCCCAGTCAGTGCGGCCGCGGCTTTTGTCAGTTTGCTGCTGCTGGGCGCCTGCGTGTTTCTGGTGGGCCTGTGGATGTACGCAAACTTCTACCACGGGGCCGTCGAGGAGGCCAACGAGCAGCGCGTGAGTTTCCGCGGGCTGTTCCGCTTTGACCGAGGCCGCGTCGGGACTATGGTCACGCTCGCCGCCTACGGGATCCTGGTGTGGCTGGGCTGCCTTTTCTTTATCATCCCGGGCCTTATCATCGCTTTCCTGCTGTGCTGGGTAGCCGTGATTAAGGCCGAGGACCCGTCCAAGGGCATCGGCGAGGCGATGGGGGAGTCCTACCGCCTGTCCACCCAGAATATTGGTACCACGCTGCTGCTGGTCGTCCTGCTGGTGTTGCTGCAGCTGGCCGCCAGCCTCATTCCGATTGTCGGCAGCCTCGTGGTGATGCCGGTGCTGTACTTCGCCTGGGTCTTGGCCTACCGCTGCCTGACCCGGCGCCCGGCCGCGCGCTGGTAGGCGCTAGCGCACGGGCAGGGGGCTGGCCAGGTAATCCGCGCCGGTCAGCTCGCCGTCGTTAAAGGACAGCACCCACACCGAGGACTTTTTGACCTTCAGGTCGTCCACGTCGCACTTTAAAAACACCGGTTCCAGGCTGGCTATCATCTCGGGGATGGCCAGGCCCTGGCTCACGATGACGGGCGTGCCGCCCTGCTCAACGATGCCGTCGAAAGCCTCCCGCGCCGCCTCTTTGTCCTGCAGCCAGCCGTCGTCGCCTAGGCGCTCGTCCACCGTGACGTCGAAACCGAGCTCGGCGGCCAGGGGAGCGGCGGTCTGCTGGCAGCGGTCAGGCAGCGCGGAATAGATGGCCGTCGGCTTGTAGGGCGTAAGCATCGGCACGAGCATCTCCGCCTGGCGCAGGCCCTTCTTGTCCAGGGGGCGCAGGTTGTCGTCGCCGCTGAATCCCTTGCGCGGCAGGGCGCGGGCGTGGCGGACGTAGAGCACGCGGGTGGTCGGGGCCAGCCGGAGGCGCTTCTTCGCCTTCCGCAGCACGTCCGCGTCCACCTGGTAGGACAGCCGATTGATGGCCGCGTCCACGGTCATCCAGCTAATCTGGTCTACCTCGTCGTTGGGCGTGAACTCGCCGCCTTCGACCTTGCCCAGCCAGTAGTAGACCACCTTGGTCCGCCCCTGGACCGGGTAGGTGACCTTGCCGATGAGCTTGCCCAGCTTGATCTGGTAGCCGGTCTCTTCGGCGACTTCGCGCACGGCGGTCGTCGGCAGCGACTCGCCCGGATCGACCTTGCCCTTGGCCAGCGACCAGTCGTCGTAGTGCGGACGGTGGATGACGGCTACCTCCGGATCGTGGGGGTTGCCGCGCCACAGCACCGCGCCCGCCGCCAGGGTGGTTCGGGCGAATTCCTTCGCCGGATCGGGGCTGATCTCCTGGTGCCGCCCAGAAATGAAGACCTCGGACTGGCTGTCTTTGTCGTTTTCGTGCATGTTCTTGGGCTTGGGCATGGGCCGCGCCTACTCCTTGCGACTGTCGGAAACGGATAATTCTCGCGGTCCATCATAGTCCCGCGGTGGGGCCGGCTACACTACTATTGTTCGTGATGTCTATGGAGGAGCGCTTAATGGTCCGAGTTGCAGTGATGGGGGCTGGTTCGTGGGGCACCACGCTGGCCAAGGTCTTCGCCGACGCCGGCAACAGTGTCCGGCTCTGGGTCCGCCGGCCGGAGCTGGCCGCCATCATCCGGGAGACCCACCGCAACGCCGACTACCTGCCGGACATCGAGTTGCCCGCCACCATCGCCCCGACGACCGAGCCGGAACACGCGCTTGCCGATGCCGATATCGTCGTCCTCGCAGTCCCCTCCCAGACCCTGCGCGAAAATCTGGACGCCTGGTCGCAGCACCTGCCTGACGATGCCACCGTGGTCTCCATCTCCAAGGGCGTGGAGTCGAGCTCGCTGCAGCGGATGAGCCAGGTGATTGCGGGCTCCGGCGTGGATGCCGAGCGCATCGCTGTGCTCTCCGGCCCTAACCTGGCCAAGGAGATCGCGCTGGAGCAGCCGGCGGCCACCGTCATCGCCTGCGAGGACGAGTCCCGCGCCCAGCTGGTCCAGGCCGCCGTGGCCACCAACTACCTGCGGCCCTACACCAACGCCGACGTCATCGGCTGCGAGATCGGCGGCGCCTGCAAGAACGTCATCGCCCTCGCCTGCGGTATCGCCTCCGGCAAGGGCCTGGGCAACAACACCCTGGCCTCCCTGATTACTCGCGGCCTGGCCGAAATCAGCCGCCTGGGGGTGGAGCTGGGCGCCGATCCGCGCACCTTCGCCGGCCTGGCCGGCCTGGGCGACCTAGTTGCCACCTGCAGCTCCGAGCTGTCGCGTAACCGCACCTTCGGCTACCGCCTGGGCCAGGGCGGGACCCTGGAGGAAGCCAAGGCCGCCACCAACGGCCAGGTCGCCGAGGGCGTTATCTCCTCGGACTCGGTCTTCCGCCTGGCGCAGCAGCACAACATCGACATGCCCATTACCCATTCGGTCTACGGCGTGTGCCACCGAGGGGTCGCCGTGGAGGAAATGATCGTCGCGTTGATGGGTCGGTCCAAGAAGTCGGAGTAGGCACCCGGTAAGCTAGCTGCCTATGAGTTCCCGAAAGATCCGCGTGGCGGTCGTCTACGGTGGCCGCAGCACTGAACACTCCGTGTCCTGTATCTCCGCCGGGGCGGTGATGAGCCACCTCCCGCACGACAAATACGAGGTGGTGCCCGTAGGCATTACCCGCCAGGGCCTGTGGACCCCGGGGACCACCGAGGGGCTGCAGCTGAAAGGCGGCGTTCTGCCGGAGGTTGCCGCCGGCGACGAGCTCTCCCTGTCGCTGACCCCCAGCTCCCGCGGGCGCTTCGTCAACGTCACCCGCGGCGAGGTCTACGCCGACGTCGACGTCGTCTTCCCGGTCCTGCACGGTCCCTTCGGCGAGGACGGGACCATCCAGGGCCTGTTCGAGATGTCCTCAGTGCCCTACGTGGGCACCGGGGTGCTGTCCTCGGCCACGGGCATGGACAAGGAGTTCACCAAGAAGCTCATGGTCGCCGAGGGCCTGCCGGTCACCCCGGAGGTCATCCTCCGCGACCGTTCCGAGCTGGCCGAGGAGGAAAAGGCCGTGCTGGGCCTGCCGGTCTTCGTCAAGCCCGCGCGCGGCGGGTCCTCGATCGGCATCTCCAAGGTCACCGACTGGGCGCAGCTGCCGGAGGCCGTCCGCCTGGCCCGCGAGTCCGACCAGAAGGTCATCGTGGAAAAGGAAATCGTCGGCTCCGAGGTCGAGGTGGGCGTGCTGCAGTACCCGGACGGTAGGCTGCTGGCGTCCGTGCCGGCGCTGCTCAACGGCACCGGCGACTCGGAGGAAGGCTTCTACGGCTTCGAGACCAAGTACCTGGACAACGTCGTCTCCGCCACCATCCCGGCCCCGTTCGAACCGGCGGTCATCGACCAGCTCAAGGAGCTAGCCCTGGAGACCTTCCAGGCCCTGGACTGCAAGGGGCTATCCCGCGTGGACTTCTTCGTCACCGAGCAGGGCCCAGTCCTCAACGAGATCAACACCATGCCGGGCTTTACCCCGATCTCGATGTACCCGCAGGTACTCGCCGCCAGCGGCGTCGACTACGCGACCCTGCTCGACACGCTCATCGAAACCGCGCTGGCGGACGCGGCCGAAGTCGCGGATTAGTCGGCGGCCCCGAGGGCATCGCCCAGCTCCACCAGCACGCTGTCGGCGACGTCCTGCGGCAGGTGTGCGGCGATGTCGGTGTCCTGGCCCAGCGCGAACCAGGTGCTGGCCGTGGTGCCCGGCGCCAGGGTGGTGTCCTCGAACCAGGGCACGTCGTTGACCTGCTGGACCTGCTCGCCGGCCGCATAGCCCGGCGCCGGTTCCACCCCGCAGCGCAGGACGATGGCCTCGCGGCCCGGTGCGGTCCACACGGCCGTGCCCGCGGCGGTGCCCTCCGGCAGCTCCCGCTGGCGCTGGTAGTTCTCGGCCAAGGTCTCCGGCAGGGCGGCATCGAGGGCGCGGCAGGTCGAGCGGTTGTCTCCTGCGGCGGCCTGGAGCTGGGACAGGGGAGCCGCGTGCGGCTGCTGGGCCTTATGGTCCAGCTGGCCCAGGGCGTCTTCTAAGCCGTCGGGCTGGCCGTCGTCGTGGGTGGTCACCGCCACGACGGGGGCGCGGTCGACGGTGTACCACGTGGTCAGGGTCGACCCCGGCGTCATGTCGCGGACCTGCAGCCACTGCGCGCCGCTGGCCTCGGTGGTCTCGGAGTAGGGCGTGTACTGCAACGGCAGGTCGACGCCGCAGCGCAGCGTGGTGGCCTCGGAGGAGATAGTCGCCCAGGCGGCCACCCCGTCCGGCACGGGCTCGACGATGTCGGAGCGCTCGTGGCCGTAGAACTTGCCCGGCAGGTTGTCTATCACCGCGGCGCACTCGGCCGACGATGCCTCCTGCGACGGCACCGGCGACATCGCCACCGGCTCCCGCGCCACCGTGGAAAAGTAGTACTTGGCCCCGAACAGGACCGCCACGATAAGACTTAAGGAGATAGCCAGCAGCGCGTAGACTGCGGTGCGGTTAAATTGGTTACCCTGAGAGTCCATAAACTGCAATCTTATCGAAAGGTATTCGGTGAACTTAACCCCGACTCTGGCCGATGTGGGCGAACACGAGGTCATCGGCGAGATCATCGCGGCCGCGCCCAGCGCACTCAACGGCGACGACGCGGCGGTGATGTTTCCGGCCGCCCCCAACACGCGCACCGTCGCGGCGACGGACATGATGGTCGAAGGCCGCCATTTCCGGCGCGACTGGTCAACGCCCAACGAGATCGGGCAGAAGGCTATCCTAGAAAACTTCGCCGACGTCGAGTCCATGGGTGCGCGCCCCATCGCGGCCCTTTTGGCGATCAGTGCCCCGGGCGATACCCCGGTGGAGTTCGTGCGGGGGATTGCGGAGGGCATCGCGCAGCGCTGCGAGCCTTATAACGCCGAGCTGGTGGGCGGCGATCTCACCCAGGGCATGCAGGTGACCGTCACGGTCACCGCGATCGGGCACCTGGGCGGGTATAGTCCGGCGATGACCGTGGACCGCGCCCGGCCCGGCCAGCAGCTGGTCGCGCACGGCAAGATCGGGTGGTCGGCCGCCGGGCTGGCCCTGCTCGAGCGGTTCGGCCGCGAGCTACCCGCCGAGCTGGCCCATCTTCGCCCGCTCATCGATGCCCATTGCTGCCCGTGGCTGGATCCCAGCCGGGGCATGATCGCCCGGGCGGCAGGCGCGACGGCCATGACGGATATCTCCGATTCGCTCATCCGCGACGTCGGCACCATCGCGGCGCGCTCCGGGGTCAACATCGACTTGGACTCGGCCGCCATCGCCCCGCACGAGCTGCTGGTCGAGGCCGGCCGCGCCTTGGGCGAGGATCCGTGGCGCTGGGTGCTGACCGGCGGCGAGGACCACACCCTGGTGGGCACTACGGCGAAAGAGGCGCCGTCGGGGTTTCGGGTCATCGGCAGCGTCAACAAGGGGGCGGCGGCTACGGTGGATGGGAAAGAATCCGCCTACGACGCCGGCTGGGAGGCCTTCTAAATACCCATGAGCGATCTCCCCACGTGCACGCCGACTTACCACCCGTCCTGGGAGGAGGTGCTGGGCCCCGTCCTGGACGAGCACTGGCCGCAGATCCAGTCCCTGCTGGACGCCGGGGCTTTCCTGCCCGCCGCCGAGAACCTCTTCCGCGCCTTCTGGCAGCCGCGCGACCAGGTGCGCGTGCTCATCCTGGGCCAGGATCCGTACCCGACCCCGGGCCACCCGATGGGTCTGGCCTTCTCGACGCAGCCGGGGGTCAAGCCGCCGAAGTCGCTGGTCAACATCTACAGAGAGCTCCACGACGACTTAGGCGTAGAGCCGCCCGCCGACGGCGACCTGTCGGCCTGGAACGACCAGGGGGTCATGCTGCTCAACCGCGTGCTGAGCGTGGCGCCGGGCCAGGCGGGTTCCCACCGCGGCCACGGCTGGGAGGCGGTCACGGAGGCCGCCATCCGCAGCCTGGACTCCGAGCAGCTCGTGGCCATCCTGTGGGGCCGGGACGCGCAGAAGTGCGCAAGCTTCATCCCGCACGCCCACAAGCTGGCCGCCCCGCACCCGTCGCCGCTATCGGCACACCGCGGGTTCTTCGGTTCGCGGCCGTTTTCTCGAGCGAACGAGTACCTTCGGGCGGCTGGCGCGCGCGAAGTGGACTGGCGCTTGTAAGATAACGGCCATGTCTTTTCTAGGGTCCTTAGATGCGGCCGGGCTGCGCGGGTGGGCCAGCCGGGCCACCGGCGAACTGTCGCGCCGGCGCGCAGAGATCAACGCCCTGAACGTCTTCCCGGTGCCGGACTCTGACACCGGCTCCAACATGGCCTACACCATGGAGGCCGCGCTGCGCGAGGCCGACCAGCACCCGCAGGCGGACCTGGGTGGAGTGGCCCAGGCGCTCGCCGTCGGATCGGTGCGCGGGGCCCGCGGCAACTCCGGGCTGGTGCTCTCCCAGGTGCTGCGCGGGGTAGCGGAGACCGTCCACGACGGCCCGCTGGACGGCCAAGTGCTCGCCGATGCCCTGACGCTAGCAGTCCGGCTCGTCAGCCGGGCCATCGCGCAGCCGGTGGAGGGCACCGTGGTCACGGTCCTGCGCGCGGCCGCGGAAGCCGCCGAGGACGCGGCCGAGGACGACCCGCAGCTGCAGCCGGTAGCGCAGGCGGCGGTGGAGGCGGCGCGCATCGCTTTGCAAAACACGCCCTCGCTGCTGCCGGAGCTGGCCGCGGCCGGCGTCGTGGACGCGGGCGGGGCGGGCCTGGTGGTGCTCCTCGAGTCCTTGCTGTCCACCGACACCCAGCCCGCCCCGTCCGCCGCGCCGGCGGAGGAGGGCGACTGGCTGGAGGTCATGTTCTTCTTCCGCGGCGACGTCGACGAGCTCCAGGCCCGCCTGGACGCGATGGGCAACTGCCTGGTCGTCGCCCCCGCGGCCGACGATGCCGCCACCGTCCACCTGCACACCACCGTCGCCGGCCCGGTCATCGAGGAGGCCTTCGCAACCGGCCAGGTCAGCGATCTGCGCCTGGAGGTCCTGCCGGTCCCGTCGGAGCCTGCGGCAGGCAGCGATCAGGTGCGCCGGGTCATCGCGGCCGCCCCGGACGGCGCGGTGGCCAAGCTCTTTGCCGCCGCCGGAGTGGACGTCGTAGCTCCCGGCAAGAGCGCGGGCGAGACGCAGGACAACGATATTTTCCTCACCAACGGCACCGAGTCCGAGACCGGCCGCTGCCAGGTGGTGCCGACGGGATCCTTCGTCGCCGGCCTGGCCGCGCTGAGCGTCTACGAGCCCGGCAACCCGGACACCGCCGCCATGGTGCAGGCCATGCAGGAGGTCGCCGACTCAATGCGCGTCGAGATCCTAGACGAGGAGACCCCCGAGGCCGTCGAGGAAGCCGGCCGCCGGTTGCTGGCCGCGGGCGGGGAACAGGTCACCGTCCTGTCCGCCCAGCCGATCGACTCGGTGGAGCTGGGGGAAAGGCTCGGCGCCGAGGTCGCGGCCCTCCAGGTGCCCGGGATCGCCACGGAAGTTGGGGTAGAGTAGCAGGCATGCTGGGGTGGCGCGATGAACGAAAGCTGTCGGAGGTCTTAGACCCGAAGCAGGCGCGCCGGCTGGAGGCCGCCTTCGGCTACACCACCTGCGGGCAGCTGCTGGAGCACTGCCCGCGCGACTATATGCGCCACGGCTACGACGTGGGCATCGCCGATGCTGACGAAGGCGACCACGTCACCCTTTCCGGCGTTATCACCCGCACCGATTTCCGGCCCACCAGCCGGCGCGGGGTGCTGCGGGTTTTCCTGGACAACGGCCTGGTCGTGAGCTTTTTCAACCCGACGTTCCAGCGCAAATTCCTCCAGCGCGGGCGCCGGGCCATGTTCTCCGGCAAGCTGCAGTTTTTCCGCGGGACCCCGCAGCTGCAGCACCCGGACTTCGTGATGCTCGATAGCCACGACGGCACGGTGGCCGGCTCCGGGGCCCTGCGCGGGCTGGCCAGCGCCGGTGAGCTCGAGGAGGTCTTGAGCCAGTGGGAGTGGATCCCGGTCTACCCGGCCTCGGAGAAGGCCCCCTCGTGGCTCATCATGATGGCGGTCAAGCGCGTCCTCGACACGCTGCCGAAGGTGCCCGAGCCGCTTGACCAGCGGCAGATGGTCAGCTTCGACACCGCGCTGCGCCAGGTCCACCAGCCCGGGCCGGCCGGCCCACAGCGCGCCATCCAGCGCCTGAAGTACAACGAGGCGCTGGGTATCGGGCTGGTGATGGCCCTGCGGCACCGCGACGCGCAGTCGCACCGGGCCAAGCCACTGCCGCCGCTGGACGATGGCTTCCGCGCCGAGCTTTTAAGCAACCTGCCCTTCGAGCTGACCAACGGGCAAAAGCGCGTGAGCGCCGACATCTCCCACGATATGACCCAGGACACGCCGATGGCCCGGCTCCTGCAAGGCGAGGTCGGCTCCGGCAAGACGATGGTCTCCGTCCTGGCCATGCTGCAGGCCGCCGATGCCGGCTTCCAGGCCGCCCTGCTCGCGCCCACGGAGGTGCTTGCCGCGCAGCACTACGAGTCCGTGACGGCCACCGTCCCCGCGGATGTCAAGGTAGTCTGCTTGACTGGCTCGATGAAGGCCGCCGAGAAGCGCCAGGCGTTGTTGGACATCGTCTCCGGGGACGCGGACATCGTCATCGGCACGCACGCCATCATCCAGGACAAGGTGGAGTTTTTCGACCTGGGGCTGGTCGTCGTCGACGAGCAGCACCGCTTCGGCGTCGAGCAGCGCGAGGCCCTGCGCACCAAGTCCCACCCGGGCTTTAGCCCGCACCTGCTGGTCATGACGGCGACCCCCATCCCGCGCACGGTGGCGATGACCGTCTTCGCCGACCTGTCCGTCTCCACGCTGACGGAGCTGCCGGGCGGGCGCAAGCCCATCCAGACCTCGGTGGTGCCCGAGTGGATGCCGTCCTGGGTCTCCCGGGCGCTCGAGCGCATCCGCGAGGAGGTCGCGGCCGGTCACCAGGCCTATATCGTCTGCCCGCAGATCGAGGGCGAGGGCGGCGTCGAGGCCGTCTGCGAGCAGCTGGCCCACGGGCCGCTGAAGGACCTGCGCGTCGGACTGTTGCACGGGCGTATGACGGACAAGGACGAGCGGATGGCCGCCTTCGCCCGCGGCGAAATCGACGTGCTCGTAGCCACCACCGTGGTAGAAGTCGGCGTCGACGTGCCGAACGCCACCGTGATGCTCATCCGCAACGCGGAGAACTTCGGCGTCTCGCAGCTGCACCAGCTGCGCGGGCGCGTCGGCCGCGGCGGCAACGCCTCGGTCTGCCTGCTGCACACGCTCGCCGAGGAAGGCACCCCGGCCTTCAACCGCGTCCAGGCCGTCGCGGCCACGAACTCGGGCTTCGAGCTAGCCGAGCTGGACCTGGCCCAGCGCCAAGAAGGCGACGTGCTGGGCACCGAGCAGTCCGGCACCCGCCGCAGCCTCAAACTGCTCAACCTGTTGCGCGACCGCGACATCATCGAGCGCAGCCACGCCGACGCCTTCGCCTTGGTCGAGCGCAACCCGGATCTGGCGCTGCAGCTGACCCAGGAGATGAACGCGGACAAACTCAGCTACCTGGAGAAGAACTAACCGGGCGCGGTGCTAGGGTATGGGGCATGGAAATTTGTGCGCCCTTCGCGGGCATCGTCCGCTACCACGTGGCGGAAGGAGACACGGTGGCAGCCGGTGCCCCTGTCGCGACGGTGGAGGCGACCAAGCTGGAGATCCCGGTGGTCAGCCCGGCGCCGGGCATCGTGAGCCGGGTGCTGGTTCCGGATTTTTCGACCGTGGCCGGCGGTGACCGGCTGGCCGAGATTGGACAGCGCCCATGACGCGGATCATTGCTGGACAAGCCCGGGGACGCACCATCGTGGTGCCGGATAGCGGAACCCGCCCGACGGCCGACCGTGCCCGGGAGGGCCTGTTTTCCTCCCTCAACGCCCGCTGGGGCTTTGCCGGTTCCCGCGTGCTGGACCTGTTCGCAGGCTCCGGGGCGCTGGGCCTGGAGGCAGCCAGCCGCGGCGCCGAGGAGGTCGTCTTGGTCGACGATGCCGCCGTCGCCTGCCGCGCCATGGAACACAACGTCAGCGTCGTCGGGCACCCGCGGGTGACCATCCGGCAGCAGAAGACCTCGGCCTACCTGGCGGGCGCCCCGCGCGGGTTCTTCGACATGGTCCTAGCGGACCCGCCCTACGCCTTCGATGCCGTCGATGAGCTCATCGCCGCCATCGAGCCGGCGCTGGCCGACGAGGCGATCGTCGTCATCGAGCGCCACGTTGACTCCCCACCTACCGAGTGGCCCGCCGGCTTCGAGCCGACCGGCCAGAAGCTGAAGAAGCGTACCTTTGGTATTGCGCGGATGGACATGGCGCTGTACCACCGCGCCTCCTAGACCGCTACAGGAAGGACCTTGAACGCCATGACGAAAGCCGTGTGCCCGGGCTCTTTTGACCCGATGACCTTGGGGCATCTCGACATTTTTACCCGGGCTAACCAGCTGTTCGACGAGGTCACCGTGCTCGTGACCGGCAATCCGGACAAGCCGTCGGGGTTGTTCAGCATCGACGAGCGCATGGAGCTCATCCGCCAGAGCGTGCCCGCCGACATCAAGGTCGATAGTTGGGGCGGCCTGCTGGTGGACTACACCAGCGAGCACGGCATCGATTGCCTGGTCAAGGGCCTGCGCTCCTCGCTGGACTACGAGTACGAGCTGCCGATGGCGCAGATGAACCGGCGGTTGACCGGGATTGACACCATGTTCCTGCTCACCGATGAGAAATACGGGTATATCTCGTCCTCCCTGTGCAAGCAGGTCGCCAAGTTTGGCGGCGACGTGCAGGGCATGTTCCCCGAGGCGGTGGCCTGCGCGGTCATGGACAAGTACCACGCATGATGCTGCTGGCCGTCTTTGCCGTCGTCCTTTTAGGCTCCTGCATGCAGCGGGTCTCCGGGATGGGGCTGGGGCTTATCGGCGGGCCCGTGCTCATGCTGCTGATGGGGCCGGTCGAGGGCATCCTGGTCATCAACGTGCTGGCCTGTATCAACGCTGCGCTGACGACGGTGGCCGTGCGCCGCGACGTGGACTGGAAGGTCTTCGCCCAGATTGCGGCGGTGATGGTGCTCGGCTCCATCCCGGCTGGCTTCTTAGTGGCGCGCACGGACACGGCTCCGCTGCTGGTAATCGTCGGCGGCGCGCTGCTTGTCGCGCTGGGCGTGGTGACCTTCGGCAAGCGCTTCGTGCCGCCGATGCAGGGCACCGGCCCCGCCGTCTCCGCTGGCGTTTTGGGCGGGTTTACCAACACGCTGGCCGGCATCGCGGGGCCAGTCATCACGGTCTACGCCCAGGCCGCGCGCTGGCCGCAGCAGATGTATACCGCCACGCTGCAGCCCATCTTCATGGTGGGCGGGTTCATCTCCGTCACGGTTAAGCTGCTGGTCGGTGCTGGCGGCTTCGACGGCGTGAGCGGTTGGCTGTGGCCGGTGGGCCTAATAGCCATGCTGCTGGGCATTAGCACCGGCACCGCGCTGGCGCGTCGCGTCCCGCGTGGGGCGGCGCATAAGTTTTCGCTCTTTATCGCCTCGGTCGGCGCCGCCAGCGCCGTGGTCCGCGGCCTCACCAGCCTTTAAAACGAGCGGTCTAGGCGCGGGACTTCGGCGCGCGACCCCGGTGCCCGACCTAGGCGCGCGTCCTAGGCGTGCAAACTAGGCGCGCCGAGTAGGCACGCTGAATGGGCGTTCACGGTCTTACACCGTCGACGCCTACTCGCGTGTTCCTGGTGTTTGCTGCGCGTCTGCCACCAGATCGATCGCCGGTTTGTTTTGCCGTTGCCGAAGTGGCAGCCGGGCTGGCTGCGAGGTGTTGGCCGCAGGGTGTGCCGCTAGGCGGACTAGGCCGGCACGCGTTCGGGTGGTATCCACACCACCCGGCCGCCAACCCTAGCCATCCGGCCCCTAGTCTGCGCCGGGCCCGGCCCATCCTCGTTGGCACCGTTATGGTGCGGGCACAACGTCGCCAGGTTCGCCGCGTTCGTCGGACCACCCGAATCCCACGACTCCAGGTGATGGACCTGGCACTCATCCGCGCCGGCCAAACACTCCGGCCACGCACACACCGGATGCTCCATCAACGCCAAGCGCCGCTGCTTCCACGACGCCAAACGCTCATCCCGGTAACAATTAACCGGCCCGGCCACCGGATCGAAAACCCCGACGTAGCCGACCTGCTCAAACGCCCGGGTCACCAACTCCGCACCACTAATCACCGCACCGTTGGTCAACTGCACGGTAATATCCCCGGCATCCTTGCCGCCAACCAAGTGCCCGAAATCCTTGAGATTGACTACCACGTTGGTAATCACCGACGCGCGCACCCCACCGGCGCCGACACCAGCACCATCGCCGTCGCCGCCGGTGAAGACCGCGCGGGCATCCTCGACGGTGCGGACCTGGGCTTTGATATCGGCGACGAGGCCGGCGTCGGCGATCAGGCGCATCGACCACAACCCCTCCGCCGAACGGCGGTAGATCACCCCCGGCTGCGGCGTCGGGGCGGGCCGGGCCTCCTGGATTTTGCGGCGGGCCGTGGCGGCCATCTCTTTGGCATCAACCGGCTGGGCGGACAGCTCCTCCATGATGCGCCAGGCATCGTTTTTGTTTTTCACCCGCCGCAGTACCCCGCGCAACACATCCAGCACGGGCAGGCAGTGGCCGTGGCGGGCGGCATTCGCGCGCACCCGCCGCTGGCGGCCCGCGTGCCTGACCGGGCCGAAAAACACCCCGGCCAGGTCGAAGAGGCGCTCCAACTCGTCGCGGCCGGAGCCGGCGGCGGCGCGCTCGGCATCCCAGTCGGCGTGCCAAGCGCCCTCCACGATCTCGATTCCGGGCTGGGTCACGGCAGCCACGAACCTAGAAAAACAATCCCCCGATGTCATGCCCCACACACTAAAGGAGCCCCTGCCAGCCTGCAACTGGAAGGGGCATCGTGGGCGCGAAGCTACTGGTAGGACTTGGCCTTGCGGTTGTCCAAGTAGATGAACGCGGAGACAATGGCCACGCCGAGGACAATCATGCCGAGGATGGCCGGGGTGCCGGCGTCCTGGCTCTCGCCCCAGGGCCACAGGGCACGCAGCGAGCCCAGCATGAAGCCGGCCATCGCGGCCAAGGTTACGGAGTGGTGGTTGTCCAACAGGTAGTTGAGCAGCTTGACGAAGGCGGCCAAGCCGCACAAGGCGCCCAAGGCGAAGACGGCGACGGTGCCCATCTCGCGGTCGCTGACGGCGCCGATGATCGGCTGGTAGAGGCCCATCGTCAGCAGGATGAGGGAACCGGACACGCCGGGCAGCACTAGGGCGCAGACGGCGATGGCGGCGGCGAAGAAGACGACCACCAGCGACGGGTCCTCATGCGGGGCGGAGGTAAAGCCGGTGATGAAGAAAATGAGCACGGCGGCCACCACGAAGGCGATGAGGGAGGGGGCCTTGAAACGGTCGGCCTTGTCCATCATGGACACCGGCACGATGATGGAGACGGCGACCATGCCCAGGAAAAGGGCCTTGGACAGGGACACATGCCCCTCGACGAAGCTGGACATGACGGACGAGAGGCCGAAGACCGCGGCGAGCATGCCGACGGCTACGGCGATGATGAAGCCCCACTCGACTTCCTTGAAGCGGGCTTTGAGGATCTTGTCGGCGTTGTGGAGGGCCCGCTCGTAGATGCCTACGATGAGGGCAACTGTGCCCCCGGAGATGCCGGGGACCAGCTCGGCGGAGCCGATGAGCCCACCGCGTATTGCATTGGCAAGATGATTCATTCTTTCCAGCCTAGCGGCAACTAAACCCGCGGTGGTCGCGCCACTCCGGCGCTTAGAGCAGGGAAGACAGGAACTCCTGCGTACGCGGCTGCTGCGGGTTGTCAATGACCTGGCTCGGCGGGCCGGCCTCGACGACGCGGCCGTCGGCCATGAAGACGATCTTGTCGGCGACCTCGCGGGCGAAGCCGATTTCGTGGGTGACCACGAGCATCGTCATGCCGTCGGCGGCCAGCTCCTTCATCACCCGCAGGACCTCGCCGACGAGCTCGGGGTCAAGCGCGGAGGTTGGCTCGTCGAAGAGCATCAGCTTCGGGTCCATGGCCACGGCGCGGGCGATGGCCACGCGCTGCTGCTGGCCGCCGGAGAGCTGGACCGGGTAGGCGTTGGCCTTCGATGCCAGCCCCACCTGGTCGAGCAGCTCCATGGCGCGCTGCTTCGCGGCCGCGGGGTCGACCTTCTTGACGTGGATGGGGGCCTCGACGACGTTTTCGAGGACCGTCCGGTGGCTGAACAGGTTGAAGTTCTGGAAGACCATGCCGATGTCGGCGCGCTGGGCGGCGGCTTCCTTCTCGGAGATTTCGTAGAGGACGCCGTTGCGCTCCTTGTAGCCGATGAGGTCGCCGTCGACGTAGAGGCGGCCGGCATCGATGGTTTCTAGGTGGTTGATGCAGCGCAGGAAGGTCGACTTGCCGGAGCCGGACGGCCCCAGGAGGCAGACGACCTCGCCGTGCTGGACCTCAAGGTCGATGCCGCGCAGAACCTGCAGGGAGCCGAACTTCTTGTGGATCTGCTGCGCCTGCACCATGGGCTGGCGGGTATCTTTAGCGTTCATTGCGCGGGGCCTCCTGGACGACGTTGACATTGTTGGGGATGACGCCTTCGGCATCGGCGAGCGCGGCCAGCTGGCGGGCGGTCAGCTCGCGGGTGGCGCCGCGGTCGAAGTAGCGCTCGAGGTAATGCTGGCCGATCATCAGCAGCGAGGTGATGACCAAGTACCAGGTGGCGGCGACCATCATCAGCGGGATCGGCTCGAAGAGTGCGGCGGAGATGTCCGTGGCGCGGCCGAAAATCTCGTGGGTGTACGGGATGGCCACGACCAGGGAGGAGGTCTTGAGCAGGGAGATGAACTCGTTGCCGGTCGGCGGGATGATGATGCGCATGGCCTGCGGCATGACCGTACGGTACATGGTCTGCCACCAGCTCAGCCCCAGCGCCTTCGATGCCTCTCGCTGGCCCTCGCCCACGGAGTTGATGCCGGAGCGCACGATTTCGGCCATGTAGGCGGCCTCGTTAAGGCCCAGGCCGATAACAGCCAGGAAGAAGGCGTTGGACAAAAGTTCCTCGAGGGAGATTTCCGCAAAGCCCAGGTTGATGGACTGGTAGATGGCGCTGAGCAGGCCCCAGAAGACCAATTGCACGTAGATCGGGGTGCCGCGGAAAACCCAGAGGAAGACCCAAGAAACCGCGCGCAGCACGGGGTTGGGGGACATGCGCAGGATGGCTAGCACGGCGCCGCCAACGACGCCGATGATCATCGCCAGAATGGTGATCGCGATGGTGTGCAGCGAGGCGATAGCAATCCGCGTATCCAGCAGGTAGCTGAAGTACGTCGACCAGCCGTAGGCCTCGTTGTTGGCGGCGGCGATGACGAACCAGGCGGCCACCACGAGCAGTAGGGCGGCGAAAGCCCAGCGCCACGGGTGGCGCAGCGGTTTCGCGTGGATTTCCGGGGGAGTGGAGGGGGTATCCTGTGTCATTTCACTGGCCTTTCGTTGATGAGAGGCTCGTCGACGAGGCCGTCTTCGACGCCCCACTGCGCGAGGATTTCGGCATATTGCCCGTTGTCGATGAGGTGCTGCAGCGCGGCCGCTGCGGCGGGGCCTAGTTCCGACCCCTTGGGGACGGCCATCCCGTAGGGGGCGGCCTGGGAGATGTCGCCGACTAGCTCCAGGCGGCCGTCGGAGCGGTTGACGGCCCAGCCGGCGGCGGGGGAGTCGGCCGAGAGGGCATCGGCCCGCCCCATGAGCACCGCGAGCGCGGCGTTGTCGGCGGTGTCGTACGCCAGGACCTGCATGTCGCCGTCGCAGGCTTCCGCCTTGGGGCGGACGTCGTCGGTGTCGGAGACGGTGGTGCGCTGGACGGCCACGGTCAAGCCGCAGGGGTTGTCCGGGTCGATCTCCTTGGTGGAGTCCGTGCGCTTGGTCCACTGGATGCCGGCGTAGAGGGTGTCGACGAAGTCGAAGTTCTCGCGGCGGTCCGGGGTATCGGTAAAACCGGAGACGCCCATGTCGATCTGCCCGGACTGGACGGCCGGCAGGATCATGGCGAAGTCCTGCTCCTCGATGCGGAAGTCGAGCCCGAGCACGTCGGCGACGGCGTGGGCGAGATCCATCTCCAGGCCGACGATCTGGCCGTCGGCGTCCTTGAGCTGGAAGGGGGCGAAGGGCGGGTTGACGCCGATGCTGAGCACACCGTCGTCATCGTCATACATTGCGGCAATTTCGTCGACCTTGTCCGCGCGGATGGGTTGCCATCCGTCGGGTGTGGATTTTTCCACGTTGGTCACGCAGCCGCTCAAGCCCAGCGTGGCTATCGCCACTGCGGCGACCGTAGCCCGGCGGGCGCGGCGCGCGGCGGTGACTTTGCCTGGTGCAGGCACAACCATAGTCGTGTGGTCCTTTGGGAAAACGTGCGAATGAATAGTTACCCCTCAAATGTATAATATTCGCCCGCATTTAAGAAATTACCGCGCCGGAGCGCGAGATTCCTTCTCTACCTCGCCCAGCTTCTATCCCCGATCAGAAAAACCGGCCGAGGCTTTTGCCCTGGCCGGTTGTTGTGCGAAATACTTTTTTGACACTAACGGGTGTTTCGTGGCGTCGGTACAGTGTTTTCGCTGGTAGTGGTGCCCCTGGTGAGACTCGAACTCACACTGGACGGGTTTTGAATCCGTTGCCTCTGCCAATTGGGCTACAGGGGCGCGCGGGTGTGGCCGCACTGGGGAAATACTAGCGCATCGAAAGCGGGGAAGAGAAATCGCCCGCCGCCCTACGCGGTTGGGCGCCTATTGCCTAGACTGGGGAGCCGTGACTGATTCCAAACAACGCCTTCTGCTCATCGACGGACACTCTATGGCCTTCCGCGCTTTCTACGCGCTGCCGGCGGAAAATTTCTCCACCTCGGGCGGCCAGCACACCAACGCGGTCTATGGGTTCTTGTCGATGCTGTCGAGCATCGTGAGCGAGGAACGCCCCGACAAGATGGCAGTGGCCTTCGACGTGGGGCGCAAGACCTTCCGGACCGAGAAGTTCCCGGAGTATAAGGCCCAGCGCGAGGCGGCGCCGGAGGAATTCAAGGGCCAGGTGGACATCATCCGCGAGGTGTTGACCACCCTGGGCATTACGACGCTGTCGCGGGAGAACTTCGAGGCCGACGACATTCTGGCGACCCTGGCCACCGAGGCTACGGCGGCGCAGGACTTCGATACCTATATCGTCACCGGCGACCGCGACTACCTGCAGCTGGTCAACGAGTCCACGACGGTGCTCTATCCCATGCGCGGGGTGAGCAACCTGCACCGGTTCACCCCGGAGGCCGTGGAGGAGAAATACGGCCTGACCCCGCGGCAGTACCCGGATTTCGCGGCGCTGCGCGGCGATCCCTCCGATAACCTGCCCGGCATTCCGAAGGTCGGGGAGAAGACGGCGACCAAGTGGATTACCCAGTACGGCAGCCTCGACGAGCTGGTCGCCCACGCCGATGATATTAAGGGGGTGGCCGGCCAGAACTTTAGGGATCGCGTGGAGCAGGTCCAGCTCAACCGCGAGCTGACCCAGATGATTACGGACATGGACTTAGAGGTCGGCCCGGCCGACCTGGCCTTTAAGGGCGCGGTCGTCAGCGAGGTCGCCGATCACTTCGACGACCTCGAATTCGGCACCAACCTGCGCGATCGTGTCCTCAAGGCCATCCCGAACGACGGCGGGGAGGCCGCCTCGCAGGACGAGGATGTGCAGGTGCCGGAAGTGAGCATCGTTAGTGAGAAGCTGGCGGAATGGCTGCCGGGGCGCGGGCACGTGGCCGTCTTCGTCCAGGGCGACGGGCGGCCCGGGCAGGGCGATGCCGCGGCGATGGCCTTCGTCGACACCGACTACCACGGCCTGCAGGTCGAGCTGGCCGAACTCGACGCGGCCGACGACAAGGCCCTGGCCGCATGGCTTGCCGATGCCGACTGCCCCAAGTACCTGCACGAGGCCAAGGCGGCCTACCACATGCTGTTGGGGCGCGGCATTGAGCTGGCGGGCATCGCCCACGACACCGCGGTGGCGGCCTACCTGCTGCGCCCGGGCCAGCGCACCTACGAGCTGCCGGACGTCTACCAGCGCCACCTGCACAAGACCCTGGGGGCGGCGAGTGACCAGCTGAGCCTGCTGGATGAGACCTCCCTGGTGGATTCCGCGGCCGCGATCATGGAGCTGGCCGCGGAGCTGACCCGGCAGCTGCACGACATCGACTCCTTCCAGCTGTACACGGACCTGGAGCTGCCGCTGATTTCCATCCTGGCGCGGATGGAGGCCACCGGCATCGCCGTGGATATTGACACGCTGGACGCCCAGCTGGAGGCCTTCGTCGCCCAGGTTAAGGAGCAGGAGGACGCCGCGCGCGAGCTGGCCGGCGACCCCTCGCTGAACCTGAACTCGCCGAAGCAGCTGCAGGCGGTGCTGTTTGATACCTTCGACCTGCCGAAGACGAAGAAGACCAAGACCGGCTATTCGACCGCGGCCAAGGAGATCGAGGCCCTGGCGGTCAACCACCCGCACCCGTTCCTGGATCACCTGCTGGCCCACCGCGAGTACCAGAAGCTCAAGTCCACGCTGGAGGGGCTCATCAAGACGGTCCAGCCGGACGGGCGCATCCACACCACCTTCAATCAGACGGTGGCCTCGACGGGCCGGTTGTCCTCGGCGGATCCGAACCTGCAGAACATCCCGGTGCGCACCCCGGCCGGGCGTAAGATCCGCTCGGGCTTCGTGGTGGGCGAGGGTTTCGAGACCCTGCTGACCGCGGACTACTCCCAGATTGAGATGCGCGTGATGGCCCACCTGTCCCAGGACCCGGGGCTCATCGAGGCCTACCAGGCGGGCGAGGACCTGCACAACTACGTCGGCTCCAAGGTTTTCGATGTCCCGGTCGACCAGGTCACCTCCGAGCTGCGCCGCCGCGTCAAGGCGATGTCCTACGGCCTGGTCTACGGTCTGTCCGCCTTCGGGCTCTCCCAGCAGCTGGGCATCAGCCCGAAGGAGGCCAAGGACATCATGGAAAGCTACTTCGAGCGCTTCGGCGGGGTCAAGACCTACCTGGACGAGGTGGTCGATACCGCCCGCAAGGACGGCTATACCTCGACCATCTTCGGGCGCCGGCGCTACCTGCCGGAGCTAGCCAGCGACAACCGGCTGGCCCGCGAGAACGCCGAGCGCGCCGCCCTCAACGCCCCCATCCAGGGCACCGCGGCCGACATCATCAAGGTCGCGATGATCCGCGTCGATGCCGCACTCCAAGGCAAAAAGTCCCGCGTCCTGCTGCAGGTCCACGACGAATTGGTCGTCGAAATCGCCCCCGGCGAGCTCGACGAGGTGCGCGCAATCCTGGAAAAGGAGATGGACTCGGCCATCAACCTGCGCGTGCCGCTGGAGGTCTCGGCCGGGGCTGGCACCAACTGGGACGCCGCCGCGCACTAGTCGCCCGAAATCCGCTGGCGCGGGGCCCAGGATTTTCCTTTAGACCTCTTCCACGGGGTCGAACGGATCCAGGCGCCGGTCGACGCGCGCCTGGGCGGCGAAATCGCCGGGGTGGCGGCCCAGCAGCAGGACGCTGAGCGCGACCAAGCCGATGATGAGCTCGTCGAGGATGGCCGGGCCGATGGCGGCCAGCATGGTTAGCAGCACCCAGCTGTTGCGGATCGCCGCGCCGGTATAGCCGCGGGCGCCCTCGTAGACCTGTAGCCCCAGCGACCACTTGCCCAGGCTGGTGCGGTAGCGGCCCTCGACCACCACGCGGTAGGCGAAAAAGCCGAGGGCCAAGCCGACGACGTTGTAGGTCTCGGCCGCCTGGCCGGACAGCGGCTCGGAAAACATGAGGTTGATAAGCCCCCGGAGCAGCACTAAGACCGCGGCGACCGCGAAGGCGTCGATCCACCAGGCGACGGCGCGGCGGAGCAGTACGGCAATTCTTTCGGTCCACATAGCCTTCCACCTTAGAAGAAAACCGCCGGTATTTGCGCAAGTAGCTGCACGGATGTAGTGTGTAGCAGGTGCGTCTATGCTCTCAGGCGGTCGTTCGGCTCTGGTAGGAAAGCCAAATGGCGCTTGGGGCGGGATTGCGTTTATCCGTTCATCAATACTCTCAGCAGCATTAATGCGGTGGCGCAAGAGACGTGCGAATGTCCAAATTCGATTTCCTACGTTATTTCGGAGCATTTTTACGCATGCCATCTTCTAACACCCCTCAGGTTGCGATCAACGACATCGGAACCGCTGAGGACTTCCTCGCAGCCGTTGACGCGACCATCAAGTACTTCAACGATGGTGACATCGTTGCCGGTACCGTCGTCAAGGTTGACCACGACGAGGTGCTGCTCGACATCGGGTACAAGACCGAGGGCGTTATCCCTTCCCGCGAGCTGTCCATCAAGCACGACGTCGACCCGGATGCGGTCGTCGAGGTCGGCGACGAGATCGACGCTCTGGTCCTCACCAAGGAGGACAAGGAAGGCCGCCTGATCCTGTCCAAGAAGCGCGCTCAGTACGAGCGTGCTTGGGGCGCTATCGAGGAGCTGCAGGCCAAGGAAGAGCCTGTCACCGGTACCGTCATCGAGGTCGTCAAGGGCGGCCTCATCCTCGACATCGGGCTGCGCGGCTTCCTGCCGGCTTCCCTGGTCGAGATGCGCCGCGTCCGCGACCTGGAGCCGTACATCGGCCAGGAGCTGGAGGCCCAGATCATCGAGCTGGACAAGCAGCGTAACAACGTTGTCCTGTCCCGCCGCGCATACCTCGAGCAGACCCAGTCCGCGGTCCGCTCCGAGTTCCTGCACCAGCTGCAGAAGGGCCAGGTCCGCAAGGGCGTTGTCTCCTCCATCGTCAACTTCGGCGCCTTCGTCGATCTCGGCGGTGTCGACGGCCTGGTTCACGTCTCTGAGCTGTCTTGGAAGCACATCGACCACCCGTCCGAGGTTGTCACCGTGGGCGACGAGGTCACCGTCGAGGTTCTCGACGTCGACTTGGACCGCGAGCGCGTGTCCCTGTCCCTGAAGGCAACCCAGGAAGATCCGTGGCGCGTCTTCGCCCGCACCCACGCTGTGGGCCAGATCGTCCCGGGCAAGGTCACCAAGCTGGTTCCGTTCGGCGCCTTCGTCCGCGTCGAGGAGGGCATCGAGGGCCTGGTTCACATCTCCGAGCTGGCTCAGCGCCACGTGGATGTCCCGGACCAGGTCGTCACCGTCGGCGAAGAGGTTATGGTCAAGGTCATCGACATCGACCTCGAGCGTCGCCGCATCTCCCTGTCGGTCAAGCAGGCTGACGAGGACTACACCGACGAGTTCGACCCGTCCAAGTACGGCATGGCCGACTCCTACGACGAGCAGGGCAACTACGTCTTCCCCGAGGGCTTCGACCCGGAGACCAACGAGTGGAAGGAAGGCTTCGACGAGCAGCGTCAGGCCTGGGAGGCCCGCTACGCCGAGTCCGAGCGCCGCTTCCAGCTGCACTCCGCTCAGATCGAGCGTCACCGTGCCGCTGCCGCCGAGGCAGCCGAGGCCGGCGAGTCCTCCAACTACTCCTCCGAGTCCGCAGATGCAGCTCCGGCATCTGAGGCTCCGGCAGAAGAGGCTGGCTCCCTGGCTTCCGACGAGCAGCTCGCTAAGCTGCGCGACAAGCTGGCCGGCAAGTAATACCGCGCTAGTTCGCCGCTAAGGCCCCAGTCCGCACCCGCGGGCTAGGGGCCTTTTCCGTGCTCCGCGCTGACCTGTTCTATCCTCGCCACGCTGCGCGAAGCCGCGCCCGCGCCCCGAAGAGTGGGATATGTCATAGGCCGGCCGAACTATTAGGTTTCGGACTACCCGCCCCCTTATACTGGCCTGGTAATAACCACTGCCGCGGCGGTGGTCCGGTTCATTAGGAAGGGGCTTTCGTCGTGGCGTCTACACAAGACACGGCGCGGCACATCGTGGAAAACATCGGTGGCGCCGACAACATTACGTCCTTGACCCACTGCGCGACGCGTCTGCGCTTCCAGCTGGCAGACACCTCGCTGGTCGACAACGCCAAGTTGGACGAAGACCAGGCCGTGCTCGGCACCGTCCCGCAGGGCGACCACGGCTTCCAGGTCGTCATGGGCGGCGGGGTAGCGGAATACTACAACGCCATCATCAAGCAGCCGGGCGTTTCGGCCTCGGGCGGGGACAAGGCGAGCGGCCAGAAGAAGCAGTACGACGGAGTACGCGGCAAGTACTCCTGGGTCGACTACTGCTTCGAGTTCCTCTCGGATACCTTCCGGCCCATCCTGTGGGCCCTGCTGGGTGCCTCGCTCATCATCATGCTGCTCATCCTGGCCGACACCATCGGCTGGCAGGACTTCCGCGCCCCGATGGAGGAGCAACCGGCGGCCTACCAGCTGGGCCACGCCATGTGGCGCAGCGTCTTCTACTTCCTGCCAGTAATGGTCGCGGCCACCGCGGCCAATAAGCTGGGGGCGAATATGTGGGTCTCGGCGGCCATCCCGGCGGCCTTGCTGACCCCCGAGTTCCTGGCGATGGGCGAGCAGGGCGACGTCGTCGACGTCTTCGGCCTGCCGCTGGTCATCAACTCCTACGGCTCGCAGGTCTTCCCGCCGATCCTGGCGGCCATCGGCCTGTACTGGCTGGAGAAGGGGCTGAAGAAGATCATCCCGTCCGCGGTGCACATGGTCTTCGTGCCGTTCTTCTCCCTGCTCATCATGATCCCGGCAACCGCGTTCCTGCTGGGGCCCTTCGGTGTGGGCGTGGGCAACGGCATTTCCTGGCTGCTGCACAGCATTAACGAGTTCTCGCCGTTCATCCTGGCCATCGTGGTGCCGCTTTTGTACCCGTTCCTGGTACCGCTGGGCCTGCACTGGCCGCTGAACATCATCATGGTCCAGAACATCGCGACCTACGGCTACGACTTCATCCAAGGCCCCATGGGCGCCTGGAACTTCGCCTGTTTCGGCGTCGTCGCCGGCGTCATGGTCATCTCCTTCCGGGAGCACAACGATCAGATGCGCCAGGTCTCCATCGGCGGCCTGGCCGCGGGCCTGCTGGGCGGCGTCTCGGAGCCGTCGCTCTACGGCATCCTGCTGCGCTTCCGCCGCAGCTACTACCGGCTGCTGCCGGGCTGTGCCATCGGCGGCGCGGTGATGGGCCTGTTCAACGTCAAGGCCAACGCCTTCGTCTTCACCTCGGCCCTGACCGTCTTCGCGATGGAGCCGGCCGCCGGCTACGCCCTCGGCCTTCTGGTGGCGTTTATGACCTCGTTCCTGCTGACCGTCTTCTTCGGCTACCGCACCCCGGAGGAAAAGGCCGCGGACTTGGAGCGCATCGCTGCCCGCCGCGCGGAAGAGGGCAAGGAAGCCCCGGGCGCCGCGCAGCCGTCTCCCTCCAACGCGGCCACCGCCCCGGCCGCCGTTGCCGTCGCCGCCCCGGCCCAGGAAGGCGCCGTGGCTATCGATGCGCCCCTGGCCGGTGAGGCCGTCGCCCTCAGCGAGGTTCCGGATCCCATCTTCGCCGGCGCGAAGCTGGGCGAGGGCGTGGCCATCCGGCCGACCGGCACCACGGTCTACGCCCCGGCCGACGGCAAGGTGCTCACTGTCCAAAAGTCCGGCCACGCGGTGGGGCTGAGCCTGGACAGCGGCGTGCAGCTGCTGGTCCACGTCGGCTTGGACACGGTGGAGCTGGGCGGGGAGGGCTTTACCGTCCACGTGGACAAGAAGCAGCGCGTGGCCGCCGGCGACAAGCTCATCAGCTTCGACCCGGAGTTCATCGCCTCTCGCGGCTACAACCTGATTACGCCGGTGGTGGTGACCAACACGAAGAAATTCGCGCGTGTGGAATCGACGCTCGGTACAGTCGATACCACCACTCCGGTCATCGAGGTGGTGCCGCGAGACAAACAGGATGAACAGAAGGAGGACGCTTAATGCGGCTGGTGGGGCTGACAGGGGGCATCGGCAGCGGTAAGTCGACCGTGGCCAAGATGTTGGAGGAGGCAGGCGCCACGGTGGTGGATGCCGACCAGATTGCCCGCGACATCATGGAGTGGGGCCGCCCGGCCCTCCAGGACGCGGCCTACGCCTTCGGCCCAGACATCCTCAACCCAGACGGGAGCCTGGACCGGGGCAAGCTCGCCGAGCGCGCCTTCGCCAGCCGGGAGGCCACCGATAAGCTCAACCGGATCACCCACCCGCGCATCGATGAGCAGACCCGCAAGGCCTTCCGCAAGGCCCGCGAGCGCGGCGACGAGGTCGTGGTCTACGACATGCCGCTGCTGGTGGACAAGGGCCTCGACAAGGACATGGACCTGGTGCTGGTCGTGGACGTGGACCCCGAGGAGAGGGTTGCCCGGCTGGTCGGCCGCGGCCTGAGCGCTGACGATGCCCGCGCCCGCATCAAGGCCCAGATCCCCGACGATAAGCGCCGCGCGGCGGCCGATATCGTTATCGACAACAACGGCAGCCTGGAGGAACTGCGTGAGCGGGTAGAGGCCATCCGGGAGCGCGTCTTCGCCTAGGGCGCAAGCGGGCAGGCGGGTAGACTGGCCGGCATGGCCTTTGCAGCGGAACACCCCATCCTGTCCGAGTCCGAGCACCGCCCCGTGGGCGAGGTGGAGCGCACCCCCGGTGAGTTCAAGGTCGAGTCCGAATACGAGCCCGCCGGCGACCAGCCCGCGGCGATCGCGGAGCTGGACAAGCGGCTCGATCGCGGCGAGTCCGACGTGGTGCTCATGGGCGCGACCGGTACCGGTAAATCGGCGACGGCGGCGTGGCTCATCGAACAGCAGCAGCGCCCGACGCTGGTGATGGCGCCGAACAAGACCCTGGCCGCCCAGCTGGCCAACGAGCTGCGCCAGCTGCTGCCGCACAACGCCGTCGAATACTTCGTTTCCTACTACGACTACTACCAGCCGGAAGCGTATATCGCGCAGACGGATACCTACATCGAGAAGGACTCCTCGATCAACGAGGACGTCGAGCGCCTGCGCCACTCAGCGACCTCGGCGCTGCTCTCGCGCCGCGACGTCGTGGTGGTTAGCTCCGTGTCCTGCATCTACGGCCTGGGCACGCCGCAGTCCTACCTGGACCGCTCCGTGGTTCTCGCCGTCGATGACGAGGTCGAGCGCGACCGCTTCCTGCGCCTGCTGGTCGACATCCAGTACGAGCGCAACGACGTCGGCTTTACCCGCGGCACCTTCCGCGTCAACGGCGACACCGTCGACATTATCCCCGCCTACGAGGAGCGGGCGGTGCGCATCGAGTTCTTCGGCGACGACGTGGACTCGCTCTACTACATCCACCCGGTCACCGGGGACGTCCTCGAGCAGGTCGACGAGCTGCGGATTTTCCCCGCGACCCACTACGTGGCCGGCCCGGAGCGCATGGAAAAGGCCGTGGCCGATATCAAGGAGGAGCTGGCCGAGCGCCTGGCCGACCTGGAAAACCGCGGTAAGCTGCTGGAGGCCCAGCGCCTACGCATGCGCACTGAATACGATCTGGAGATGATCGAGCAGGTTGGCTTCTGCTCGGGTATTGAGAACTACTCGCGGCACATCGACGGCCGCGAGGCCGGATCCGCGCCGGCGACGCTGCTGGACTACTTCCCGGAAGACTTCCTGACGATCATCGACGAGTCCCACGTGACCGTGCCGCAGATAGGCGGCATGTTCGAGGGCGACATGGCCCGCAAGCGCAACCTGGTCGAGTTCGGTTTCCGCCTGCCCTCGGCGGTGGACAACCGGCCTTTGACCTTCGACGAGTTCGAGCAGCGCGTAGGCCAGACGGTCTACATGTCCGCGACCCCGGGCGACTATGAGTTGTCCGCCTCCGGCGGCGAATTCGTCGAGCAGGTCATCCGCCCGACCGGCCTGGTGGATCCTAAGGTCACGGTCAAGCCCACGAAGGGCCAGATCGACGATCTTATCGACGAGGTGCGCACCCGCGTCGACAAGCAGGAGCGTGTGCTGGTGACCACGCTGACCAAGCGCATGGCCGAGGACCTCACGGACTACCTGCTCGAGCACGGGATCAAGGTGCGCTACCTGCACTCCGACATCGACACGCTGCAGCGCGTGGAGCTGCTGCGGCAGCTGCGGCTGGGCGAGTTCGACGTGCTGGTGGGCATCAACCTCCTGCGCGAGGGCCTCGACCTGCCGGAGGTGTCCCTGGTGGCCATCTTGGACGCGGACAAGGAGGGCTTCCTGCGCTCGACGACGTCGCTCATCCAGACCATCGGGCGCGCGGCCCGTAACGTCTCCGGCGAGGTCATCATGTACGCGGACAAGGTCACCGAGTCGATGAACAACGCCATCGAGGAGACCGAGCGCCGCCGCGAAAAGCAGATCGCCTACAACACCGAGCACGGCATCGATCCGCAGCCGCTGCGCAAGAAGATCGCCGACATCCTGGACCAGGTCTACGACAACGACGGCGACGGCGACGGGGAATCGGCCGCGGCCAGCGACCCGGCGGCGATGGTGGACAAGCCGGACGTGTCCTCGATGGCGGTCGAGGAAGTCGAGAAGCTCATCGACGACCTGACCGCCCAAATGGGGGAGGCCGCCCGGGAGCTCAAGTTCGAGCTTGCAGGACGTCTGCGCGACGAGATCGCGGACCTGAAAAAGGAAGCGCGAGGCCTCAAAGAGGCGGGCATTTAGAGGCTATACTAGGGCGGAAGCAAGCTGAATCTGCAAGAAAGAAAGAACATGCTTACCTATTCGAATATCGTCGTCGGCACCGACGGCTCGGCTACCTCCCTGCGCGCGGTGCGTACCGCCGCCTCCCTGGCGCGCGTCTACGAGGCTCGCCTCGTTATCGTCTCCGCGTTCTTCAACCACTCCAGCTCCATGCTGGGCGCGACCGGTTCGGACAACACCGGAGTGCCGGTCATCAGCGAGGACATGGCGAAGGACTTCCTGGCCACCGCGCTGAAGGTCGCGGAAGAGGAGAACGCCGACAACGTCGAGATCGTGGGCCGTTCCGGCGATCCGGTCAAGGCGCTGCTGGCGGCCGGCGAGGACTTCGACGTCGACCTCTTCGTCGTGGGCAACAAGGGATTTAACTCCATGCGCGGCCGCGTCTTCGGCTCCGTGGCGAAGGATCTGACCCGCCGGGCACACGTCGACGTGCTTGTGGCAGATACCACTGACTAGCCCGCTGCACCAAAGCCCCGCCGGCTGGTTGTTACACTAGAATAGGGTAAATACCAGAAGAATATTTTGCGGACCACGAGTCCACAGAAAGGTCACCATGAGCGATTACAACACCATTGTTGTCGGCACCGACGGCTCCAACTCCTCCCTGCTGGCAGTGGAGCGCGCAGCCAAGATTGCCGCTGCGTTCGACGCAACCCTCATCATCGGTTGCGCCTACTACGAGAACAAGGAAGAGGCCTCCAAGACTCTGCGTCAGGAGTCTGTGACCATCCTGGGTGATGACAAGGCCGAGGCCAACCTCGTGGCCGGCCGCGAGCACGCCGAGAAGTTCGGCGTCAAGGATGTCAAGACCGCTGTCCGCCCGGGCACCCCGGTGCAGGCCCTGATGTCGATTGTCAACGACAACAAGGCCGACCTGCTGATCGTCGGTAACCGCGGCATCAACTCCCTGACCGGCCGCCTGCTGGGCTCCGTCCCGGCAGATGTCGCCCGCCAGTCCGACTGCGACGTCATGATTGTCCACACCGTCGCCTAAGGCGCGGCCTACCCGCTGAAGCCTAAAGGCCCTCCCCGCCGCATTCCTCGTGATGCGGTCGGGGAGGGCCTTGTCCGTGCCCGGGCCTAGTGGGCGCGGTGCGTTTCGACGCGATCGAAGGGGTTGCGGCGGTAGACGGCCAGGAGGCTGTGGCCGTTGTCGCCCTGGATGAGCGGGACGTCGCTGCGCGCGCTGTCGCCGGCCTCGGCGAGCGGGGCGGCGGTGCCGTGCGAGAGCACGTGCTCCTGCGGCGACAGGTTGCGAATGGCCACGCCGGCGATGCGCTCGGGGTGCTCGTTGACCACGTCGCGGTAGGTCAGCGGGTCGTGCTGGCCGTCGTCGCCGACTAGGACCCACTGGATGTGCGGGAAGTCGATAATCAAGTTTCGCAGCTGGACCTTCTTGTGCTCCACGCCGTTGCGGAAGAGCCCGGTGGGCGTGGGGCCCCAGTCGGTCAAGAGCATCGGCCCGCGCGGCAGGCGGTGCGCGCGCACGAAGTTGACCAGGGTGTCGAAGGTGTTCCACGCACCGGTCGACAGGTAGAACACGGGTGCGCTCGGGTGGGCGTCGATAAGCTCCGAGTAGAACGCGTCCATGCCCGGCACGGGCTGGCGGCGGTTGGTGCGCTTAAACCAAGAGTTCCAGGCCGCCAGCAGGGCACGCGGCAGCCAGGTGACCATGATGGTGTCGTCCACGTCGCTGATGATGCCGACGCGGGTGCTTTCATCAATGATGAGCACCTCCGCGGTCACCGGCTCGGCGCCCTCGGCGGCAATCGTCACCTCGTGCCACCCAGGGCTCAGGCCGTGGTCTTTGACGAGGACGTCGATGTAGCCGTTGTCGTTAGTGCAGGCGTGGACCGTCTGGTCCCCGGCGGTTACGGCGACGTCGAGGCCGGCGACCTGGATGGTGAAAAACTGGCGGTAGCCGCGCTCGGCCCAGTTGCGGGCGGGCCGAGCGGGGTTTTCCATCAAGACGCGGCCCAGCACGCGGACCCGGTCCGGGCTGCCGTAGCCCAGGTAGCCGGTTACGGCCGGCACCCACCCCCGGGCATCGGAACGCTTGACGCTCCAGCGGTTGATATGGCGCTCGCAGAGGCGGGCAAAATCAGATAAAGCCATGATGACCAATCTATCCTAAGCGGGCAGCTCGCCGTAGACCGTAAGCGTCTGGGTGGCGCGTGTCAGCGCCACGTAGAGGTTTTGCAGCCCCTGCGGTGAGGCCGCGACGATGGCCTGCGGGTCGACGATGACCACGTGGTCGAACTCCAGGCCCTTGATCTCCTCGACGTTGTTGGCATCAATCACCGCGCGCAGACGCCCGTCTGCAGTGCTGCCGATGCCGGCTGCCGGTCGCTTCGCTGCCTCTTCCGGCAGGCGGTGGTAGGTAACCGGATCACCGGGGCGGATGGCGGTGGCAGGCTCGGCGTGCGGGTCGATGAGGGCTAGCAGCCGGTTGGCCACCTCGGCGATGGGCTCGGGGGTGCGGTAGTTGACCGTGAGCCGGTGGTGGCGGAAGCGGCCGCCGACGAAGGGCTCAAGGGTGTCGGCCCAGGCGTCCACGCCGGCTGGGGCGCTGGTCTGGGCGGTGTCGCCGACCAGGGTGACCCAGCGCGAGGGGCTGCGGCGGAAGACCATCCGCCACTCCATGGCGCTAAGCTCCTGGGCCTCGTCGACCACGACGTGCCCGAAGGCCCACGTGTGGTCGGCGCGGGCGCGCTCGGCGGTGGTGCGGTGGTCCTGGACCTGCTGGCGCCGCGCCAGGGTCTCGGCGTCGATGACGTCGTGGGCGGAGAGGATCTCCGCGTCGAACATGTCGTCGTCGTTGTCTGTGGATTCGGAACTGCTCAGGATGTCCAGGGCGTCCTCGGCCTCGGCGACCTGTTGCTTCCAGGCCTCGCGCTCCGCCTCCTCGACGGCGGCCGGGTCGGGCATGCCGATGAGTACGGCGAGCTCGTCGAGGAGGGCGGCATCGCTAGCCGTCCAGGCCGTACCGTGGGCGCGGTAGAGCGCCTCCTGGGTCTCCTCGTCGTAGGCGGCGGCCGCCCGGGAAATGAACTCGCGGGAGGACAGGAGCTCGGAAAGCACCTGCTGGGGGCCTAGCTCCGGCCAGTAAGCGTCGATGAGCTCGCGCACGGCGGGGGACTCGGCCAGGTCGTCGTGGAGCTGGTCGACGTCGGCGCGCGAGAGCAGGTTCTGGCCGCCGAGCGGATCGGCGCCGATGCGCTCCGAGAGCGCCCGGGCCAGGGACTCGGTGAGGTGCTCGGCGAAGGCCAGGCGGGCATCGTTGTGCGGCTTGCGGGAGCGGCGCGCGCGGGTGCGGGCGGCCTTGACCATGGCCGGGGTGACCGTAAGTGGCAGCTGCTCGACGCTGATCTCCTGCGCCTCGGCCGGGACCTTTTGGTAGTCCTTGACGGCGTTGGCCAGGATTTCGGCCATGGCCTCCGAGCCCTTGATCTCGCGGGCCAGCAGCCCCTCCGGGTGGTTGCCGGTCACGCCGGGGAAGAGATCCCCGATGGTCGAGAGCACGGTGCCGGTCTCACCCAGCTCGGGCAGGACCTGGGAAATATAGTCCAGGAAGGTCGGGTTGGGGCCCACGATGAGCACGCCGGTGGACGCGAGCCGCTCGCGGTAGGTGTAGAGCAGGTAGGCCACGCGGTGCAGCGCCACGGCGGTCTTGCCGGTGCCGGGCCCGCCCTCGACGACCAGGACGCCGCGGGTCGGATCCCGGATGATCTCGTCCTGCTCGCGCTGGATGGTCTCCACGATGGAGGACATGTGCCCGGTGCGCGCCTGCTGCAGGGCCTGGAAGAGCGCCGACTCGCTGGCCACGCCCGCGGTGTCCGTGCCGGCGCTGTCGCCGGAGAGGTACTCGTCGGTGAGATCGGTGACCTCGCGCCCGCGCATCCGGATGGTGCGGCGCTGCTCGACGCCCTCCGGGTGGGCGGTGGTGGCCAGGTAGAACGGGCGGGCCATCGGGGCACGCCAGTCCAGCAGCAGGGTGCGGTAGTCGTCGGCCCGATCGTCCATGCCCATGCGCCCGATGTAGCGCCGGTCGAGCCCCGCCGCGGTCGGGTTGTCCCCGTCGGCGTCGATATCGATCCGGCCGAAGACCAAGCCCAGCTGTGCCAGGTTGAGCTTGTCCAGCTTGGCCTGCAGGCCGTGGTATTCCGTCTCGCGGCGCACCAGGGCGTCCGCGTCCGGGGTCTGGGGATCGACGTCCGCCTGCACGCGGGCCAAGGATTCGTTGGCGCGGGCGACGGCGTCGTCGAGGCGGTCGAACAAGCCGTCCACATAGGCCTGCTCGGCGGCTACCTCGGCCTGGTGGGCCGAGGCCTGCCGCGTGTCACGTTCACCGGTCATAAGGTGGGCTTTCTGTCTCGTGCATGGGATTGCTGGTTGGGCAAAAGAACAACGGCCCAGCATACTCGCTGGGCCGTTGCGTGGAAAAGTAGCTCGGTGGGAAAGCTTAGAGCTTGCCCTCGAGCTTCTTCATGGCCTTGGCGATGGCCTTGTCGGCGCGCTTCTGCAGCTTGTCGGCGTTCTTGGACGCCTTCTTGGCGGCGCGCTTGCCGTTCTTCTTGTCGGCGGCGGAGCGGGCCTGCTCGGCCTTCTCCTGCGCGCGGGAGGCGGCCTTGACGGCACCCTTGCGGGCGGTCTCGGCGTTGTCCTGGGCAGCCTTCAGCCAGTCGTCCTTGTTATCGGTGACGAAGTCCTTGGCGTCGTTGACGTAACCCTTGGCGGTCTCCAGCAGGTCCTTGCCGCTTTCCTGCCAGTCGTCCTTGTTGTCGTCGATGTAGGCCTGGACCTTGTCGGAGGTCTCGTTGAACCAGTCGGAGGCGCGATCCGAGAAATCGGAGGCGCGCTCGGACACGTCGTCGGCGAACTTCTGGGACTCGGACTTGGTCGGCAGCGCCTGCTGGATCTTCTTGTTGGTGCGCTCGCCGGCCTTCTGGGCGCGCCAGCGCAGGGAGGGCTTACCGGCGGTGTCCTGGGTGGTGATGAACAGCGCACCCAGCAGGGCGGTGTTGGTCAGCAGGCCGTTGCGCTTGGAGGTCTTCTCCTCGGCGCTGTCGGCCTCCCAGAAGTTGTTGCGGGTCAACATCGTCGGCAGGGTAGCGGCGGCCAGCACGGCGGCCGAAGTGCGCGGGGCCTTGCCCAAGGCGAGCAGGGAACCGGCGCCGACCTTGGCGCCGCCCAGGCCGCGGGCGACCAGCTCCGGGTCGTTCGGGACGTAACCGGCGTAGCTACCCGGCAGGGCCTTGCGCAGGGTCTGCAGGAAGGACTCCGTCTCCTCCACGTGATCGGAGGTGTTACGGAGAGTGTCCACGCCGTCGATAACGAAGACCGAAGCCAACATCGGGCGGGCAATCTTACGAATCATGTCTGAAAATTCTCCTTTAGTGAAAAAGACCAGTAAGTCTAACCTAGAAGTTCTAAGCCAGAAATTTAACCTAGGGGTTCAAGTTTACGCACTTTTTACTCGGCTGTGGGCCAGCCGGGGGAGACTACCAGCGGCGGTCCCACCATTCGCCGAGGTGCGGGCGCTCCTCGTCGAGGGTGGTGGGCTTGCCGTGGCCCGGCCAGATGACCGTCTCGTCCGGGTAGATATCAAATACGCGTTCGGTCAAGTCCTTGTAAAGGCGGACGAAGTCGCCCTCCGAGGTGGTCTTGCCGACACCGCCCGGGAAGAGGGAATCACCCACGAAGAGGTTGGGCACCTCGTCCAGCTCGGTGACCAGCGCCGCCCCGCCCGGGGTGTGGCCGCGCAGGATGATGACCGGCAGCTCGTAGCCCGCGAAGGTGATGGTGTCGCCGTGGTTGAGCTCGACGTCGACGGGCGCGGGCAGGGCGGGCGAATCCAGGAAGGAGGCGTAGTGGGTGGCGCCGGTTTCCTTCAGGATCTCCGGCAGCGCGCGCACGTGGTCCCAGTGGCGGTGGGTGGTAAAGACCGCGGTGATGGTGACGCCAGCCTGGCGGGCCATGTCGAGGATGGCGGGGGCGTCGTCGGCGGCATCGACAAGCAAGCCCTCGTCGCCGCAGGCCAGCAGGTAGCAATTGTTGTCCATGTCGGAGACGGAAATATGGTATAGCTTGAGCTCTTTAGTCATGTTGACCAGTCTACGGGTAAATTCAAGTAGAGAGTCCCGCAGTCAATAATCTGCAGCAGATCCATTAAGGAAGGTAGGCAAACTGTGGCTGATCGCCTCGTCGTCCGCGGTGCCCGCGAGCACAACCTGCAAGGGGTAGACATTGACCTGCCCCGCGAAAAAATGATTGTGTTCACCGGCCTGTCCGGCTCGGGCAAGTCCTCGCTGGCTTTCGACACCATTTTCGCAGAGGGCCAGCGCCGCTACGTGGAGTCCCTGTCTTCCTACGCCCGCATGTTTTTGGGCCAGATGGACAAGCCGGACGTCGACTTCATCGATGGCCTTTCTCCGGCCGTATCCATCGACCAGAAGTCGACCAACCACAACCCGCGCTCGACCGTCGGTACCATCACGGAGATCTACGACTACCTGCGCCTGCTGTTCTCCCGCGCGGGCACGGCGCACTGCCCGAAGTGCGACGCCGTCATCGAGCGCCAGACCCCGCAGCAGATTGTGGACACGGTGCTCGAGCACGAGGAGAAGCTGAAGTTCCAGGTGCTCGCCCCCGTGGTGCGCAAGCGCAAGGGCGAATTCGTCGACCTCTTTGCCGATCTGGCCGCCCAAGGCTTTGCCCGCGTGCGCGTCGACGGCGAGGTGCACCAGCTGTCGGATCCGCCGAAACTGAAGAAGCAGATCAAGCACGACATCGAGGTGGTCGTCGACCGCCTGCAGGTCAAGGCCTCCCAGAAGCAGCGCCTGACGGACTCGGTGGAAACGGCCCTGCGGCTGGCCGAGGGGCTGGTCAGCATCGATTTCGTGGACCAGCCGGAGCTCAACCACACCTACTCGGAGAAGGCCGCCTGCCCGAACGGGCACACGCTGACCATCGAGGAATACGAGCCGCGCGCCTTCTCCTTCAACTCGCCGTTCGGCGCCTGCCCGGTCTGCGACGGCCTGGGCACCCGCCTCAAGGTCGATGAGGACCTGCTCATCCCGGACCCGGACGCCCCGGCTGTCGATGCCGTCCAGCCCTGGCACTCCAGCCCCAACAGCCGTTACTTCGTCAAGCTGGTTGAGGGCCTGGGCAAGGCACTGGACTTCGATCCGCACGCCCCGCTGAGCTCGCTGACCGACAAGCAGCGCGATGCCCTGGTCCACGGCACCGAGCAGGAAGTCCACGTCCGCTACAAGAACCGCTACGGCCGCCAGCGCAACTGGACCGCCCCCTTCGAGGGCGCGGTGGGCTTTATCGAGCGCAAGCTGGAGACCACCGACTCCGACTCGCAGAAGGACCGCCTGCTGCAGTACACCCGGCAGGTGCCGTGTCCGACCTGCCACGGCTCCCGCCTGAAGCCGGAGATCCTGGCCGTGCGCCTGGCCTCCGGCGCGCACGGCGAGCAGTCCATCGCGGGGCTGACGGCCCTGTCTATCGAGGACGCCTCCGAGTTCCTGTCCACGCTGCAGCTGGGCCACCGCGAGGAAATCATCGCCGGCGCGGTGCTCAAGGAGATCCAGGCGCGCTTGCGCTTCCTGCTGGACGTCGGCCTAAACTACCTGACCCTGGACCGCGGTGCCTCCACGCTGTCCGGCGGCGAGGCCCAGCGCATCCGCCTGGCCACCCAGATCGGTTCTGGCCTGGCGGGCGTGCTCTACGTCTTGGACGAGCCGTCCATCGGCCTGCACCAGCGTGACAACCAGCGGCTTATCGCCACGCTGCAGCGGCTGCGGGATATCGGCAATACGCTCATCGTCGTCGAGCACGACGAGGACACCATCCGCCAGGCGGACTGGCTGGTGGATATCGGCCCGCGCGCCGGCGAATACGGCGGCCACGTGGTCTACCAGGGCGAGCCGGCCGGCATCGAGAGCCGCGAGGACTCCCTGACCGGGCAGTACCTGTCCGGGTCCAAGGTGCTGGCGGTGCCGGATCACCGCCGGGAGATCGACAAGCAGCGCGTGCTGAAGATCGTCGGCGCCCGGGAGAACAACCTCAAGGGCATCAACGTGACCATCCCGCTGGGCGTGCTGGTCTGCGTGACCGGCGTGTCCGGCTCGGGCAAGTCCACCGTGGTCAACCAGATCCTGGCCAAGACCCTGGCCAACGAGCTCAACCGCGCGCGCCAGGTGCCCGGCCGCGCCAAGCGCGTGGAGGGCATGGAACACCTGGACAAGCTGGTGCAGGTCGACCAGAGCCCCATCGGTCGCACCCCGCGTTCGAACCCGGCGACCTACACGGGTGTCTTCGACAAGATCCGCAACCTGTTTGCCGAGACGCAGGAGGCCAAGGTGCGCGGCTACAAGGCCGGGCGCTTCTCCTTCAACGTCAAGGGCGGGCGCTGCGAGGCCTGCCACGGCGACGGCACCCTGAAGATCGAGATGAACTTCCTGCCGGACGTCTACGTCCCGTGCGAGGTCTGCAACGGCGCGCGCTACAACCGCGAGACCCTCGAGGTCCAGTACAAGGGCAAGAACATCGCCGAGGTGCTGAACATGCCGATCTCGGAGGCCGCCGAGTTCTTCGAGCCGATCACCTCCATCCACCGCTACCTGCACACGCTGGTCGAGGTGGGCCTGGGCTACGTGCGGCTGGGCCAGGCGGCGACGACGCTGTCCGGCGGCGAGGCCCAGCGCGTCAAGCTGGCCTCGGAGCTGCAGAAGCGCACCAACGGCCGGACCGTCTACATCCTGGACGAGCCGACCACGGGCCTGCATTTCGAGGACATCCGGAAGCTGATGCTGGTCATCCAGGGCCTGGTGGACAAGGGCAACTCGGTCATCATCATCGAGCACAACCTGGACGTCATCAAGGCCGCCGACTGGCTGGTGGACATGGGCCCGGAGGGCGGCAACGGCGGCGGCACGGTCGTCGCGGAAGGCACCCCGGAGCAGGTCGCGGCCGTCGAGGGCTCTTATACCGGGCAGTTCCTCGCCGACGTTCTGACCCCGGCCGGCAAGTAGCCGGGGAAGGGGCAGGGCGAATGGGGCAGTAGGGTCGCGATTTGGCCGGGCGCGGGTGGCATGCTAGTGTTGTGGGCACTACCGCCCGTGGTACCTTCCATAAGGTTTCCGGGTCACAAGCGGAGATTCTCCCACCCCCAGCCGCCTAGAGCAGGCAACGGGTCAAAAGGTAACCGAGCCCCACGGGGTGCGGTATCTAGGTGAGACCTCCCGGCTGTCAGTTTTGGCAGGCGGGTTTCTTTGTTTGTGGCGTTGGTAGGCGAATTAACTATTGACCCTTCTCACTTAGGAGACACACAATCAGCGCTGAAGCTCGCATCAATGAGCGAATCCGAGTACCCGAAGTTCGTCTGATCGGACCCGAGGGTGAACAGGTAGGAGTTGTCCGTACCGACGACGCCCGCAAGGTTGCGTACGAAGCCGATTTGGACCTGGTCGAGGTTGCCCCGAAGGCGAAGCCGCCGGTGGCCAAGATCATGGACTACGGCAAGTACAAGTACGAGCAGGCCCAGAAGGCTCGCGAGGCTCGCAAGAACCAGCAACAGACTGTGGTCAAGGAGCAGAAGTTCCGTCCTAAGATCGATGACCACGATTATGAGACCAAAAAGGGCAATGTTGTTCGCTTCCTCGAAAAGGGCTCCAAGGTCAAGGTGACCATCATGTTCCGCGGTCGCGAGCAGTCTCGTCCGGAACTGGGTTTCCGCCTGCTGGAGCGGCTGGCTGATGACGTCGCGGAGGTTGGCGTCGTCGAGTCCCGCCCCAAGCAGGATGGCCGCAACATGACCATGGTCTTGGGCCCGGTTCGCAAGGGTAAGAAGTAGACCACACACTAGGGATTTAAGGACTTAATTCTCATGAAGCAGAAGACCCACAAGGGCACCGCCAAGCGTATTAAGGTGACCGGTTCCGGCAAGCTGCGCCGTGAGCAGGCTGGCCGTCGCCACCTGCTGGAGGGCAAGCCCTCGAAGCGTACCCGTCGTCTGAAGGGCACCGAGGCCGTCGCCCAGTCCGACGTCAAGCGCGTCAAGCGCCTGCTCGGCCGCTCCTAATAGCGCCGAATCCACCCCACCTCAATACCGTCGAGAAAGATTTAAGGAAGTACTACCGTGGCACGAGTAAAGCGCTCTGTGAACGCCAAGAAGAAGCGTCGCGCGATTCTGAAGTCCGCCAAGGGCTACCGTGGCGCCCGTTCCCGCCGCTACCGCATTGCGAAGGAACAGTGGCTGCACTCCATGACTTACGCTTACCGCGATCGTCGCGCCCGTAAGTCCGAGTTCCGCAAGCTGTGGATCCAGCGCATCAACGCTGCAGCCCGCATGAACGAGCTGACCTACAACCGCCTCATCCACGGCCTGCGCCTGGCTGAGATCGAGGTCGACCGCAAGATCCTGGCCGAGCTGGCCGTCAACGACTTCGACGCCTTCTCCGCGCTGTGCGACGCCGCCAAGGCCGCCCTGCCGGAGGACGTCAACGCCCCGAAGGCTGCCTAAGCCTGAACGGGTCTCGGAGTAGTTTTTTACTACTTCGCCTTCCGCCCCGCGCCCCGCCACTGGTCAACAGTGCGCCGGCCGCGGGGTTTTGTCTTGTCTGGGGCGGCGGTCCCCGTCGCGGTGGGGCGGTGACTGCCTGCTAGATTGGCGGGTATGACACTGGATTTTTCCCAACCTCTAACCGAACGCACGCCCCGCGTGGTCAAGGCCGCGAAGCTGCACCGCGCCGCGGCCCGGCGCAAGGCCAGCGCCTTCCTCATCGAGGGCGAGAACGCCGTCGATGCCGCCGTGTCCACCGGCGCGGCCACCGACGTCTTCGCCACCGAGCAGGCGGCGGAGCGTTTCGCGGAGATCCTTACTGCCGCCGGCTACATGGACGTCTACGTTCACCCGATTACGGATAAGGCCGCCAAGTCGCTGTCGGACACGGCGACCACCACCGGGCTTTTCGCCGTGTGCCGGCCGGTGCTGTGGTCGGCCGGCAAGATCCTGGCGGGCAAGCCCTCGCTGGTCTCGGTCCCGGTGCTGACCAGTGAACCGGGCAACGCCGGCACCCTGATCCGCACCTCGGACGCCATGGGCGCCGACGGCGTCATCTTCGCCGGCGAGACCGTCGACCCGCTGGGCTGCAAGGTGGCGCGGGCCTCGGCCGGCTCGCTCTTCCACGTGCCGGTGGCGCGCGAGACCAACGTCAAGGACGTGCTGGGTCAGCTGCGCTCCCACGATCTGCAGATCCTGGCCACCGCCGCGGACGGGGAGGCGGATCTCGCGGACGTCGACCTGTCCCAGCCCACGGCCTGGCTCTTCGGCAACGAGGCCCACGGGCTGGGGCGGGACCTACTGGACCAGGCGGACCTTAGGGTGCGGATCCCGATCCGCGGCCGCGCCGAGTCCCTCAACCTCGCCACGGCCGCCAGCATCTGCCTCTACGAGTCCGCCAAGGCGCAGCGCTAGCCCGAGCCAACCCGGCCAAATCGGTTTGGCGGAGGGGATAAAATTCCCGCCCCGGCGCCGGTGCGCAGGGCTAGAGCGGGTAACATAGCCTGCGTTAGTTTAAGCGTGAGAAGAAGGTTGAAGCTACGTGTCAGATACCCCCGAGATTGAATTGACAGAGGCGGCCCTGGCCGCGGCCGCAGACGAGGCCATCGCCGCGTTTGAGGGCGCCGAGGACCTGGCCGGGCTGGCGCAGGCGCATCGGGAGCACTTGGGCGAGCAGGGATATATCCCGCAGGCCCGCAAGTCCCTCGGATCGCTGCCGAAGGACCAGCGCAAGGACGCGGGCAAGGCTGTCAACATGGCGCGCGGCAAGGCCGAGAAGCGCTACGCGCAGCTGAAGCAGGAGCTCGAGGAGCGCGCCCGCCAGGAGCAGCTGGTCGCGGAAACCGTGGACGTGACCATCCCGACCACCCGCGCCCAGACCGGCGCGCTGCACCCGATTACGGCGCTGTCCGAGCGGATCGCCGACATCTTCGTCGGCATGGGCTGGGAGATCGCCGACGGCCCCGAGGTCGAGGCCGAGTACTTTAACTTCGACGCGCTGAATTTCAAGCCGGATCACCCGGCCCGCACGCTGCAGGACACCTTCCACGTCTCCGTGGAAGGCTCCCAGCAGGTGCTGCGCACCCACACCTCGCCGGTGCAGGTCCGCACCATGCTGGACCGCGACGTGCCGCTCTACATCGCCTGCCCGGGCCGCGTCTTCCGCACCGACGAGCTGGACGCCACCCACACCCCGGTCTTCCACCAGGTCGAGGGCCTAGCCGTCGACAAGGGCCTGACGATGGCGCACCTGCGCGGCACCCTGGACCACCTGGCCCAGGTGCTCTTCGGGCCGGAGACCAAGACCCGCATGCGCACCAACTACTTCCCGTTCACCGAGCCGTCGGCCGAGGTCGACGTCTGGTTCCCGAACAAGAAGGGCGGCGCCGGCTGGATCGAGTGGGGCGGTTGCGGCATGGTCAACCCGAACGTGCTGCGCGCCGTGGGCGTCGACCCGGCCGAGTACACCGGCTTCGCCTTCGGCATGGGGTTGGAGCGCACCCTGCAGTTCCGCAACGGGCTGTCCGATATGCGCGACATGGTCGAGGGCGATGTCCGCTTCACCCTCCCGTTCGGAATCCAGGCCTAGGCCGCTACCCAGACTCTTAGAAAGGAAGAATCCACCACATGCTTATTTCGCAAGGCTGGGTAACCCGCGTGCTTGGCGCCCAGAACCCGGACTGGTCGGTCAGCGCGGAGGAGCTCGACAGCGGCTTCGTGCGCGTCGGCTTCGAGACCGAGGGCTATGCCGCGCTGCCGGAAACCACCGGCCCGCTGGTCATCGGCCGAGTCGAGGAGATTGAGGAACTGACCGGCTTCAAGAAGCCGATCCGCTACTGCCAGGTCAACGTGGGCGAGGCCAACGGCACCGGCGAGCTGCAGGGGATCATCTGCGGCGCCCGCAACTTCCGCGCGGGCGACCTGGTGGTCGTCGCTCTGCCCGGCGCCGAGCTGCCCGGCGGCTTCAAGATCGCCGCGCGCGAGACCTACGACCACATCTCCAACGGCATGCTGGCCTCGGCCGCGGAGCTGGGCTTCGGTGAGAAGGCCGACGGCATTATCACGCTCGGCGAGGAGGCCGGCCCGGTCGGCCGCGACGCCCGCGAGGTCATCGGCCTGGACGAGACCGTCTTCGACGTCAACATCACCCCGGACCGCGGCTACGCGCTGTCGGTGCGCGGCCTGGCCCGCGAGGTGGCCTCCGCCTTCGACGCCGACTACCGCGACCTGGCCGCGGATCCGGCCGCCGCGGGCATCGATACCGCAAACGTACCGGCTGCCGACGATGCCGCCGGCGCGCTGCCGGTCGACCTGCGGGAGGAGACCAAGGCGCAGCGTTTCGGCCTGCGCAAGGTCACCGGCATCGACCCCAACGCGCGCACCCCGTTCTGGCTGGAGCGCGAGCTCATGCTCTCCGGCCAGCGCAGCGTCAACCTGCCGACTGACGTCACCAACTACATCATGCTGCTGCTGGGCTCGCCGATGCACGCCTTCGACGCCAACCAGGTCTCCGGCGGGCTGGTTATCCGCAACGCCGAGGCCGGCGAGAGCTTCCAGACCCTGGACCACGTCGACCGCACCCTGGACGCCGAGGACGTCGTCATCTGCGACGACAAGGGCATCCAGTCCCTGGCCGGCGTGATGGGCGGGACCACCTCCGAGATTTCGGACGAGACCACCGACGTCATCTTCGAGGCCGCCATCTGGGATCCCATCACCGTGGCGCGGACCTCGCGCCGCCACAAGCTGTCCTCGGAGGCCTCCCGCCGCTTCGAGCGCGGCGTGGATCCGGCGCTTACAGAGGTGGCCCTGGACTACGCCTGCGCGTTGCTGCAGCAGCTGGCCGGCGGCACCATCGAGGCCGGCCGCACGCTCGTCGGGGAGGTTCAGCAGCCGGCCGCCATCGCGCTGCCGGTGGATATGCCCGGCCGCTACGCCGGCGTCGACTACTCCCGCGAGACCGTCACCTCCCGCCTCGAGGAGGTCGGCTGCCGGGTCGAGAACGCGGATTCGGACGTCCTTTCGGTTACCCCGGCGACCTGGCGCACGGACATCGGCATGGACGTCGACCTCATCGAGGAGGTCCTGCGCCTGGAGGGCCTGGCCGACATCCCGTCCATCCTGCCGACCCCGCGCGGCGGCCGCGGCCTGACCCCGGCGCAGAAGCGTCGCCGGGCGATCGGGCACAGCCTGGCCTATTCCGGCTACGCGGAGATCATCCCCTCGCCGTTCGTGGCCAATGACACCTTCGACGTGTGGGGCCTGGCTGCCGGCGATGCCCGCCGCCAGACGGTCGCCGTGCAGAACCCCCTGGAGGCCGACAAGGCCCAGCTGTCGACGACCCTGCTGCCGAACATGCTGGAAGCCCTCAACCGCAACGTCTCCCGCGGCCAGTCCAACCTGCGCCTCTACGGCCTGCAGCAGGTCTCCTTCCGCCGCGCGGATTCCACCCCGATGCCCTCGGTCGCCTCCCGCCCGGACGAGGAGACCCTGGCCGAGCTGCTGGGCACCCTGCCGGAGCAGCCGCTGCACGTGGCCACCGTCTCCGCGGGCTTCGCGGACAACCCGGGCCCGTGGGGCGAGGGCCGCGCCTACACCTACGCGGACGCCATCGAGTCTGCCCGCGTCGTGGCCCGCGCGGCCGGCGTGGAGCTGGACGTCGAGGCGGCTAGCGAGCTGCCGTGGCACCCGGGCCGCTGCGCCGCGCTCAAGGTGGGCGAAAAAGTCGTCGGCTACGCCGGCGAGCTGCACCCGCAGGTGCTGGAGAAGCTGGGCGCGCCGGAGCGCACCTGCGCCATGGAGCTGGATGTCACGGCCCTGCCGCTGGACGAGCGCTTCCCGGCGCCGGTGCTCTCGGCCTTCCCGGCCCTGCACCAGGACATCGCCCTGACCGTCGCGGAGGACGTGCCGGCTGAAAAGGTTCGCCGCGTCATCGCGAAGGGCGCCGGCGAGCTGCTCGAGTCCGTGGAGCTCTTCGACGTCTTCCGCGGCGAGCAGCTGGGTGCGGACAAGAAGTCGCTAGCCTTCAAACTGCTCTTCCGCGCCCCGGATCGCACTCTGACCGACGAGGAGGTCAACGCGCACCGCGAGGCCGCCGCCGCCTTGGCCGAGCAGGAACTGGGCGCCCAGATCCGCGCCTAAGTCCTCGCCCGCACCTACCCCCGCCGCACCCAGCGGCGGGGGTTATGCATTTTCGGGGGTAATAAAAACGCTAGAAAACGGAAAATATCCCGAATTTTAAGTGAATAACTTACATTCGGCTGCATATTTGGCTATGCTCGCCGCTATGAGTATTCACGTCGCACTAGCTGGCGCCACCGGGTACGCCGGTGGCGAAATCCTCCGCCTCCTGCTCGCACACCCCGCGTACCGCCGTGGCGACCTGACCATCGGGTCGCTGTGCGCGCACTCTCAGGCCGGGGCTTGCGTGGCCGAGGCGCTCCCTCACCTGCCCGAGCTGGCCGACCGCACGCTGGAGGACACGACCGTCGAGACCCTTTCCGGCCACGACGTCGTCTTCCTGGCCTTGCCCCACGGGCACTCGGCCGCCCTGGCCCAGCAGCTGCCGGCCGAGGTCCTGGTCATCGACTGCGCCGCCGACTTCCGGCTGCAGGACCCGGCCGCCTGGGATACCTACTACGGCACCGAGCACGCCGGGTCCTGGCCCTACGGGCTGCCGGAGCTGCCCGGCCACCGGGAGGCCGTCGCCGCGGCGCGCCGCGTGGCCGTGCCGGGGTGTTTCCCGACGGCTGTCACGCTGGCGGCCTTCCCGGCGCTGCAGGGCGGCATCGTGGAGCCGAACTTCGACGTCGTGGCCGTGACCGGTCTTTCGGGGGCGGGCAAGAAGGCCGCGGTGGCCTTCAGCGGCTCCGAGACCATTGGCAACGTCAAGGCCTACAGCCCGGGCGGCACCCACCGGCACACCCCGGAGATGGTCCAGAACCTCTCCGAAATCGCGGCCGGCGTGACCGTCAGCTTCACCCCGGTGCTCGCCCCCATGACGCGGGGAATCCTGGCCACGGTCACCGCTCCGCTGGCCGCCGACGCCGCAGACGATGCCGCCGCCGTCGAGGATGCCGCCCGGCGCGCTTACGCAGCGGCCTACGCGGACGAGGCCTTCTGTCAGCTATTGCCGCAGGGCGCGCAGCCCCAGGTCAAGCACGTCGTCGGATCGAACATCGCCCAGATCCAGGTCCACGTCGACGCGGTGGCGCGCCGCCTGATCATGACCTGCGCCATCGACAACCTGACCAAGGGCACCGCCGGGGGCGCAGTGCAGTGCCTCAACCTCGCCCTCGGCTGGGAGGAAACGGCCGGGCTTAACGGCACCGCCGTCCTGCCCTAGCGGCGGGAGAATCCTCCGCGCCGCCATTCCTTTCCCCGAAAATTTACAGCACCTTGAAGGAGAACCCCATGCACACCCATACCCTAGACACAGACGCCGCCCCGGACGAATGCGGGGTCGTGACCCCGGCCGGGTTTAGCGCTTACGCCGCGACCGCCGGGCTCAAGCCCTCCGGCAAGCCCGACATGGCGCTGGTCGTCAACGAGGGCCCGTCCAGCGCGGCCGCCGCGGTCTTTACCCAGAACCAGGTCGTGGCCGCGCCCGTCAAATACAGCCGGAAGGCCGTGGCCGACGGCAGCGTGCGCGCCGTGGTGATTAACTCCGGCAACGCGAACGCCTGCAACGGCGCCCAGGGCGACCAGGACGCCGAGACCATGGCCCAGGAAATGGCGCAGGCGCTGGGGGTAGAGCCGCAGGAGGTGGTGGTCTGCTCGACCGGCATCATCGGCGAGCCGATGGACATGCCGGTGGTTACCGGTGGCATCGACAAGCTGGGCGCGCAGGCCGCCCAAGGCGCAGGCGCAACGCCGGAGGCGGCGCGCCAGGCCGCAGAGGCTATCATGACCACCGACACGGTGCCCAAGCAGGCCGCGGTCAAGTGCGAAGGCTGGTCCGTCGGCGCGATGGGCAAGGGCGTGGGCATGCTGGCGCCGTCGCTGGCGACGATGCTCGCCGTTGTCACCACCGACGCCGACGTGACTTCCGCGCAGCTGAAGACCGCGCTGGAGGCGGCGATGCCGCAGACCTTCAACACCCTGGACATCGACGGCTCCACGTCCACCAACGACACGGTGGTGGCGCTGGCCTCAGGCCGGGCGGGTGTCACTCCCGAACAGGCCGATCTCAACGCCGCTATCTTCGAGGTCTGCGCCGAAATCGCCGCCCAGATGCAGTCCGATGCCGAGGGCGTGACCAAGCGCGTGCAGATCACCGTCACCGGCGCCCACGACGATGCCGCCGCGCTGGTCGCCGCGCGCACCCTGGGGCGCGACAACCTCTTCAAATGCGCGATGTTCGGCTCCGATCCGAACTGGGGCCGGGTGCTGGCCGCCGTCGGCATGGCGCCGGTGGCGATGGACCCGGACGGCATCGCCGTGCGCTTCAACGGCCACGTGGTCTGCGAGAACACCACGGGCACCCCGACCGCCCGCGAGGTGGACCTGAGCGGGGAGGACATCGACGTCGCCGTCGACCTGGGAACGGGCGGGGCAGGACGAGCGACGGTGCGCACGACGGACCTGTCGCACGCCTACGTCGAGATCAACTCCGCCTACAGCTCCTAGCCGCGCGCGGGATGAGCAAAAACACTGATCTGCAAGAAGAACTAGGGGAGTAGAAGCAATGGAAAATGGCACAACCGCGGGCGCCGGGGCGGGCCAGCCCGGCCCGAACAAGTTCAGCAACGGGCAGCGGGCCCAGGTCCTGGCGGAGGCGTTGCCGTGGCTCAAGCACTTCCGCGACAAGATCGTCGTGGTCAAATACGGCGGCAACGCCATGGTGGACGACGCGCTCAAGGAGGCCTTCGCCGCCGACATGGTCTTCCTGCGCACGGTGGGCGCCAAGCCCGTGGTCGTCCACGGCGGCGGCCCGCAGATCAACGCGATGCTGGAGCGCGTCGGACTGCACGGCGAGTTCCGCGGTGGCTTCCGGGTGACCACACCGGAGGTCATGGAGGTAGTCCGCATGGTGCTCTTCGGCCAGGTCGGCCGGGAGCTGGTCAACCTCATCAACTCCCACGGGCCCTACGCGGTGGGCACCTCGGGAGAGGACGCCGGGCTATTCCGGGCCCGTCGGCGCGAAGTCACCATCGACGGCAAGGGCTGCGACGTCGGCTTGGTCGGCGAAATCACCGAGGTCAACCCGGCGGCGGTGCGCGACATCATCGACGCCGGGCGCATCCCGGTGGTCTCCACCATCGCCCCGGGCAACGATGGGGAGGTCTACAACATCAACGCCGACATAGCCGCCGGCGAGCTGGCCGTCGGCCTGGGCGCGGAGCGCTTGGTCATGCTGACCAACGTCGAGGGCCTCTACACCGACTACCCGGACCCGGACTCGCTGGTCTCCAAGCTGGAGGCCAGCCAACTGCGCGAGTTTATGCCGCAGCTGGACACCGGGATGATCCCCAAGATGGAGGCCTGCCTCAAGGCCGTGGAAGGCGGGGTGAAGGCGGCGCACGTCATCGACGGCCGCCAGGCCCACACCGTGCTCCTCGAGCTGATGACCATGGGAGGTATCGGCACGATGGTGCTGCCCAACGACTACCAGATCGACAATTACCCGGCCGGAACGGTCTTTAGGAAGGACGACGCGAAATGAGCACCACGCCGCAGTGGAATGACGTCATGATGAACAACTACGGCACCCCGCCGCTGACCCTGCGCAGCGGGTCGGGCGCCTGGGTGACCGACGACGCCGGCAAGGATTACCTGGACCTGGTGGCGGGCATCGCCGTGAACGCGCTGGGGCACGCCCACCCCGACATCGTCGCCGCAGTCAGCCAGCAGATTGCCCGCCTGGGCCACGTGTCCAACCTGTGCGCCTCCGAACCGACCCTCCAGGTTGCGGCCGCCCTGCGGGACAAGGCGGGCGATGCCAGCGCCCGGGTCTTCTTCTGCAATTCCGGCGCGGAGGCCAACGAGGCCGCCTTCAAGCTTGCCCGCTTGACCGGGCGCCGGCGGATACTGACGGCCCACGGTGGTTTCCACGGCCGGACCATGGGCTCACTGGCGCTAACGGGGCAGCCGGACAAGCAGCGCGCCTTCCGCCCGCTGCCCGGCGGGGTGGAGTTTTTTACCTACAACGACATCGACTACCTGCGTACCCTGGTGGAGCAGGACCCGGCGGATACGGCAGCCATCATCTGCGAGCCCATCCAGGGCGAGGTCGGCGTCGTGCCCGCCACGCCGGAATTCCTGCGCGCCGCCCGCGAGCTCTGCGACGAGCACGGCATCCTACTGATTATCGACGAGGTGCAGACCGGCATCGGCCGCACGGGCTCGTTCTTCTGCCACCAGCAGGCGGGCATCCAGCCCGACGTCATCACCCTGGCTAAGGGGCTGGGCGGCGGCCTGCCGATGGGCGCGACGATTGCCCGGGGCAAGGCGGCCGAGCTGTTCACTCCCGGCTCGCACGGCACGACCTTCGGCGGCAACCCCGTGGTCGCGGCGGCCGCCCAGGTGGTCATAGAACACGTCGACGAGGCCTTCTGCCAGCGGGTGAAGGATGCCGGCGCCGCGCTGCGCGAAAGGCTGACCGCCCTGGAGCAGGTGGACTACGTGCGCGGCCAGGGCCTGCTGCTGGGCGTGGTACTCAACCAGCCGCTGGCGAAGAAGGCGGTGCAGGCCGGGTACGCGCACGGACTGCTGCTCAACGCCCCCAACGAGCACGTGCTGCGCCTGTGCCCGCCGCTGGTGCTCACCGACGCCGACATCGACTTCGCAGTCCAGGGGATAGTCGAGATTCTGGGCGAGCTAGCTAGCGAGCAATCCAGATAGCGGCAACACGTGTCCGCAAGCCGCTGCGGTTTATGCATGCGCGGCTATAAAATAAGATCCAAGACACACCGAAAGGACAACCCACGATATGACTACTAGTGCAAAGCTTCGGCACTTCCTGGCCGACGATGACCTGAGCCCGCAGGAGCAGGCCGAGGTGCTGAACCTGGCCCTGAAAATGAAAAAGGACCCGTACGGCTACCGGCCCCTGGAGGGCCCGCAGACCGTCGCGGTGCTTTTCGATAAGACCTCGACGCGCACGCGCTTTTCCTTCGGTGCGGGCGTGCCGCAGCTGGGCGGCCACGCGGTGGTTTCGGATACCTCGGAGACCCAGATCGGCAAAGGGGAGTCCATCCAGGACACTGCCGCGGTGATGTCGCGGTATGTCTCCGCGATCGTCTGGCGCACCTTCGCCCACCAGAACCTGGTGGACATGGTGGAAACCGCCACGGTCCCGGTGATTAACGCGCTCTCGGACGACCTGCACCCGTGTCAGATCCTGGCGGATTTGGTCACCTGCGCCGAAAACTTCGGTGGGGTAGAAAACCTCCGCGGGAAGAAGGCGGTCTACTACGGCGATGGCGCCAACAACATGGCCAACTCCTACCTGCTGGGCTTCGCCACGGCCGGCATGGACATCACCATCTGCTCGCCGGCGCAGTTCCAGCCGGAGCAGCGTTTTATCGACCGGGCGCGCGCACGGGCCGAGGACACCGGTGCTAACGTCGTTGTCAGTGATGACGTCGCGGCCGGGGTCGGCGCCGACGTGGTGATCACGGATACGTGGGTCTCCATGGGGCAGGAGGGCGACGGCAAGGACCGCCGCACCCCGTTCCTGCCGTACCAGGTCAACCAGGACATCATGGCGGCCGCGGCCGATGACGCCATCTTCCTGCACTGCCTGCCGGCCTACCGCGGCAACGAGGTGACGGCCGAGGTGATCGACGGGCCGGCCTCGCGGGTCATCGATGAGGCCGAAAACCGGATGCACGCCCAGAAGGCGCTGCTGACGTGGTTGTTGGAACGAAAGGACAGCTAGATTCATGACCGTGCCGAGTACCCGGAACGCGCGTCAGGCCAAAATCCTGGAGATCCTGGGCAAGACCCGGGTGACCAGCCAGGTGCAGCTCTCTGACCTGCTGCTGGACGAGGGGATCGACATCACCCAGGCGACGTTGTCGCGCGATCTGGACGAGTTGGGCGCGAAGAAGGTCAAGCGCGACGGCGGGCGTTCCTTCTACAAGGTCGGCGGCGAATACGAGGACTTCGACGACCAGGTCAACGGCCCGCGCGAGAAGCTGCGCCGCATGGTCGACGAGCTGGTGGTCTCCCACGATCACTCCGGCAATATAGCCATGCTGCGCACCCCGGCCGGCGCGGCGCAGTACCTGGCCAGCTTCATCGACCGCGTGGGCCTGCCGGACGTCGTCGGGTGCATCGCCGGCGACGACACGGTCTTCGTCCTGGCGCGCGAGCCGCTGGCCGGCAAGGAGCTGGGGGAGCGCCTGACCGGCCGCAGCTCCGCGAGCGAGTAGCGCCGGCGCACCAGCGCCAGGGGTGACACGCGGGGTGGTGGAGTTTGTCCCCCGCGCTCCCGGTGTATAATATTTATCCAGATGAATTAATTGCAGACAACCGTTCTCAAGAAGGAGAAGATTCGCAATGAGTGCACGCGTAGTGCTGGCCTATTCCGGCGGCCTGGACACCTCGGTGGCCATCCCGTACCTGGCCAAGATGACCGGCGGCGACGTCGTCGCGGTTTCCCTGGATCTCGGCCAGGGTGGGGAAGACATGGAGTCGGTCCGCCAGCGCGCCCTGGACTGTGGCGCCGTCGAGTCCATCGTCATCGACGCGAAGGACGAGTTCGCCGAGGAGTACTGCCTGCCGACCATCCAGGCCAACGGCATGTACATGAAGCAGTACCCGCTGGTGTCCGCCATCTCCCGCCCGCTCATCGTCAAGCACCTGGTCGAGGCCGCCCAGGAGCACGGCGGTACCCACGTCTCCCACGGCTGTACCGGTAAGGGCAACGACCAGGTGCGCTTCGAGGTCTCCTTCCGCGCGCTGGATCCGTCCCTGGAGATCATCGCCCCGGCCCGTGACTACGCCTGGACCCGCGACAAGGCCATCGCCTTCGCGGAGGAGATCGACCTGCCGATCGAGCAGTCCGCTTCCTCGCCGTTCTCCATCGACCAGAACGTCTGGGGCCGCGCCGTCGAGACCGGCTTCCTGGAGGATCTGTGGAACCCGCCGACAAAGGATCTCTACGCCTACACCGAGGATCCGGGCCTGGGTAACGCCCCGGACGAGGTCGTCATCTCCTTTGAGAAGGGCAAGCCGGTGGCCATCGACGGCCAGCCGGTGACCGTCCTGCAGGCCATCGAGCAGATGAACCAGCGCGCCGGCGCCCAGGGCATCGGCCGCCTGGACATGGTCGAGGACCGCCTGGTGGGCATCAAGTCCCGCGAGGTCTACGAGGCCCCGGGCGCTATCGCGCTCATCAAGGCCCACGAGGCGCTGGAGGACGTGACCGTCGAGCGTGAGCTGGCCCGCTACAAGCGGCTCACCGACGCCCGCTGGTCCGAGGAGGTCTACGACGGCCTCTGGTTCTCCCCGCTGAAGAAGGCGCTGGACCAGTTCATCCAGTCCTCCCAGGAGAACGTCACCGGCGACATCCGCATGGTCATGCACGCCGGTTCCATCGTGGTCAACGGCCGCCGTTCGGGCCAGTCCCTGTACGACTTCGACCTGGCCACCTACGACACCGGCGACGCCTTCGACCAGACCGCGGCCAAGGGCTTCGTGCAGCTGCACGGCCTGTCCACGCAGATTTCTAACCAGCGCGACCGGGACGGCGGCTTCCGCACGGGGGCGAAGTAGATGCAGCCCCACAAGACGAACGAGGGCGCCCTCTGGGGCGGCCGGTTCTCCGGCGGGCCCTCTGAGGCGATGTTTGCCCTCAGCGTGTCCACCCACTTCGACTGGGTCCTGGCGCCCTACGACGTGCTCGCCTCCCAGGCCCACGCCCGCGTCCTGCACAAGGCCGGCCTGCTCAGCGATGCCGACTTCGAGACCATGATCTCCGGGCTGCAGCAGCTGGGCAAGGACGTCGCCTCCGGCGAGTTCACGCCGAACGCGCACGATGAGGACGTCCACGGCGCCATGGAGCGCGGGCTCATCGAGCGCGTCGGCCCCGAGGTTGGCGGCCGGCTGCGCGCGGGCCGCTCCCGCAACGACCAGGTCGCGACCCTGTTCCGCATGTGGGTCCGCGACGCGATCCGCGATATCACGGCGCAAATCACCGAGCTGGTCGACGCCCTGGTCGAGCAGGCGGGTGCGCACCCGGAGGCCATCATGCCGGGCAAGACGCACTCGCAGGCCGCCCAGCCCATCCTGCTGGCCCACGAGCTGCTGGCCCACGCCCAGCCGCTGCTGCGCGACATCGAGCGCTTCCAGGACCTGGACAAGCGCCTGGCGATTTCTCCCTACGGCTCCGGCGCCCTGGCGGGCTCGTCGCTGGCGCTGGATCCGGAGGCCATCGCCGCGGAGCTAGGCTTTGACGCGGCGGCGGAGAACTCGCTGGACGCGACCGCCTCGCGCGACTTTGCCGCGGAGACCGCCTACGTCCTCACGCAGACGGCCATCGACATGTCTCGCCTGGCCGAGGAGATCATCTACTGGTGCACGCCGGAATACGGCTACGTCAGCCTGGATGATGCCTGGTCGACGGGCTCGTCCATCATGCCGCAGAAGAAGAACCCGGACGTCCCCGAGCTCACCCGCGGCAAGACCGGCCGGCTCATCGGCAACCTGACCGGCCTGCTGGCCACGCTCAAGGCGCAGCCGCTGGCCTATAACCGCGACCTGCAGGAAGACAAGGAGCCGATCGTGGACTCGGTCGCCCAGCTCAACCTGCTGTTGCCGGCGATGACGGGCCTGGTCAGCACCCTGGTCTTCCACGAGGACCGCATGCGCGAGCTCGCCCCGCGCGGGTTCACGCTCGCCACCGACCTGGCCGAGTGGATGGTGCGCCAGGGCGTGCCCTTCCGCCAGGCGCACGAGGCCTCCGGCGAGTGCGTGCGGATCGCCGAGGAGCGTGGCGTCGACCTCATCGATCTCACCGACGCGGAGCTGGCTGGGGTCCACGAGGCTTTGAAGCCTAAGGTCCGCGAGGTGCTGACCATCGACGGCGCGGTCGCCTCACGCTCCACCAAGGGCGGTACCGCGGGCGTGCGGGTGGCGGAGCAGCGCGAGCTGGTTGCCCAGCGCAACGCCGAAGCGAAAACCTGGGCCGGCACGCCGGTTATCCCCGGCGCCCAGAAATAGGGGCCGCTAGCTGGCCCAGCCGCCATTGATGAACCGGCGCGGTTTCGTTGCCTCCTCCGGGAGACGACGGGGCCGCGCCGGTTTTGTTGATCGCCCGGGTAGGTTCTACCACTTTCGGGGCTAGCGGTTCTCACCGTACGGCGTCTTGTTTTCTGTGGTGACGGGGGTGTGCCCGGGGCAAGTCTGAGAAACGAGACGTTGCTGGGTGCTGCCAGTCACAGAAATGCGAACGGTGTACTACAGTTCACCGCAGCGGATGTGATCCGTGCTACTTAAACGTGGACAGATTTAGAAAGCCTACCTATGACAACCAATCCAACGGGCTCCGAGTCAGCCCCCCACGAGGCAGAGCGCAACGTCTATGCCTCCGAGGACCATGGCTTGCAACAGGGCATGGGCAACCGCCAGCTCCAGATGATTGCCATCGGTTCCGCTATCGGTACCGGCCTCTTGCTGGGCACCGGTGCCCGCCTTGAACAGGCCGGTCCCTCGCTGGCCGTGCTCTACCTCATCTGCGGTATGTTCGGCTACGTCATCCTGCGCTCGCTCGGCGAGCTGATTGTCTACCGCCCGAGCTCCGGCTCGTTCGTGTCTTATGCCCGTGAGTTCTACGGCGAGAAGACGGCGTTCGTGACCGGCTGGCTCTACTGGGGCAACTGGGCTATGACCCTGGTTGCCGACGCCACGGCCGTGGCCCTCTACATCAAGTGGTTCTCGCAGTACACCCACTGGATCGAAGCCATCCCGCAGTGGGTGCTGGCGCTGCTGGTCATCGGCGGCATCCTGCTGTTCAACATGATGTCGGTGAAGATCTTCGGCGAGCTCGAGTACTGGTTCTCCATGATCAAGGTCGTCGCGCTGCTCATCTTCATGCTGGTGGCCATCGGCGTGGTTATCCTCGGCCACCCGAGCGGCGACCCGACCGGATTCAGCCTGATTTCTGATGCCGGCGGCTGGCTGCCGAACGGCTTCATCCCGGCCGTCATCGTCATCCAGGGCGTGGTCTTCGCCTACGCCGGCATCGAGCTGGTCGGTACCACCAGTGGTGAGACCAAGGACGTCGAGAAGCACATCCCGCGAGCGGTCAACAACGTCCTGGTCCGTATCCTGGTCTTCTACTTCGGCTCCGTGCTGCTACTGACCCTGGTCCTGCCGTACACCGAATACATCGCGAACGTCTCGCCGTTCGTGACCTTCTTCGAGTCCCTGGGCATCGCGGCTGCGGCCCCGATCTTCCAGCTGGTGGTCATCACCGCGGCGATCTCCTCGCTGAACGCCGGCCTGTACTCGACCGGCCGCATCATGTACAACATGTCGACCGCCGGCTCCGGCCCGAAGTTCGGTGCCCGGATGTCCAAGTCGGGCGTGCCCTACGGCGGCATCGTCATGGCAGCCTTCGTGGGCCTGGCGGGCGTGTTCCTGAACTTCATCGTCCCGGAGGCGGCCTTCGAAATCGTGCTGAACCTGGCGGCGCTGGGCACGCTGGCATCGTGGGCAGCGATCGCCCTGGCGCACCTGAAATTCGTGCGCTTGTCCAAGAGCGGACGCTACACGCGTCCGGGATACCGCTCGCCCTTCGGTGCGGTCGGGGACTGGGCCACCCTGGTCTTTATCGGCGTGGTCATTGTCCTGATGGCTTTCGACTACCCGATCGGTACCTACGCTCTGGGCGCCTCCATCTTGCTGGTCCCCGTCTTCATGGTGATGTGGTTCGCCTGGCGCGACCGCATCCGGGCCATCGCAGATGAGCGCCGCGCCAAGCACTTGCCGACGTCCAGCTTCCCGGCTGCCCCGCAGACGGACCTGCACCCGCGCAATCAAAAGTAAGTAGGATCTCTAACGGCTAGGACTGAGCGTTGGGATACAGGCCGGCGCTCAAGAAAACGGCATCGTTAGTTAAGAAAGGAAGATTTAGAAACAATGGTCAAATTCGTCGACGTAGAGAACATGGCGCGCTGGATTCAGCGCGACGGCGTGGAAAACATCATCACCGGCATGGTCGAGTACCTCGAGAACGACTACCGCCGCTGGGAGCGCTTCGACAAGATCCCGCGCGTAGCCTCCCACACCCCGTTCGGCGTTATCGAGCTCATGCCGACCTCGGACGGCGAGGAGTACGCCTTCAAGTTCGTCAACGGCCACCCGTCGAACCCGGCCCGCGGCTTCCAGACCGTGACTGCCTTCGGCGTGCTCGCCGACGTGGACAACGGTTACCCGACCTTCGAGGCGGAGATGACCCTGCTGACCGCGCTGCGCACGGCCGCGACCTCCGCGATGGTGGCCAAGTACCTGGCACGCAAGGACTCCAAGCGTATGGCCATGGTGGGCGCCGGTTCCCAGTCCGAGTTCCAGGCGCTGGGCTTCCGCGGCGTGCTGGGCATCGAGGACATCACCATCTACGACATCGACCCGGACGCCGTCGAGAAGTTCAAGCGCAACCTGGAGCCGCTCGGCTTCAACATCACCGCCTGCAACAGCGTCGATGAGGCCGTGCTGGGCGCCGACATCATCACCACCTGCACCGCGGACAAGGCCCAGAACCAGATTCTGGCCGAGCGCCACGTCGCCCCGGGCGTGCACCTCAACGCCGTCGGCGGCGACTGCCCGGGCAAGACCGAGCTGGAGGCCTCCATCCTGGACAAGTCCAAGGTCTTCGTCGAGTTCCCCGAGCAGACCCGCATCGAGGGCGAAATCCAGCAGATGCCGGAGGACTTCCCGGTCACGGAGTTCTACCAGGTCCTGACCGGCCAGGCGACCGGCCGCGATGACGACGAGCAGATCACCCTCTTCGACGACGTGGGATTTGCCATCAACGACTTCTCCGCCCTGCGCTACGTCCGCGACGCGGTCAAGGGCACCGAGCTGGAGACCGACATCGACATCATTGCCAACCCGGACGATCCGAAGGACCTGTTCTCCCTCGTGGCGAACGTCCCGTCCCTGATTTAACCCGCAGCGGGTCAGCCTAGAACCCGCGCGCCAGACCTACCCCGCCTCCCAGCGGTGCACACGCCGATAGGGAAGCGGGGTTTAGTCTTGCCCGACGCCGGCCCCAACCAACCCAGCGAAAAGCTGCGCCGAAACCGGGGCGAAAAGCCATCCGGAAACCCGCCACTGGGAATCGCGGGGCCAAGCCCGCGGGGTGGAAGCGCAACGGGTACGATGATGGGCATGAGTTGTGACCCCGCCCTCCTAGACATCTTGGTTTGTCCGCAGGACAAAGGCCCGCTGGAGTATATCGAGGACCAGCAGGTCCTAGTAAACCAGCGCTTGGGGATCGCCTATCCCATCGAGGACGGCATCCCGGTCATGCTGGCCGACGAGGCCAAGAAGTGGCCAGCCTAACCCCGGCTCCAGCGGCACCCCGGAAACTACACCAGACGAGATCGACTAGAAGGACGATTTTTCATGAATATCATCGATGAGTTGCAGTGGCGCGGCCTGATCAACCAGTCCACGGATCTTGAGGCCCTGCGCGAGGCCTGCGAGCAGCCCATCACCCTGTACTGCGGCTTTGACCCGACCGGGGATTCCCTGCACGCCGGCCACCTGGTCCCGATGATCATGCTGCGCCGCTTCCAGGAAGCCGGCCACCACCCGCTGGCCCTGGCCGGCGGTGCCACCGGCTTTATCGGGGATCCGCGCGACGTGGGGGAGCGTTCCATGCTCTCCGAGGACGTCATCGAGAAGAACCTCGGCGCCATCAAGGGGCAGCTGCGGCGCTTCGTCGATTTCGAGGGCGAGAACGCAGCGACCCTGGTCAACAATGCTGACTGGACGATGAACATGTCCGTCATCGATTTCTTGCGCGACGTGGGCAAGAACTTCTCCCTGAACACGATGTTGGATCGTGACACCGTCAAGCGTCGCCTGGAGGCCGACGGCATTTCCTACACCGAGTTCTCCTACATGCTGCTGCAGTCCAACGACTACGTGCAGCTGCGCCGCAACTACGACTGCATCCTGCAGATCGGCGGCGGCGACCAGTGGGGCAACATCGTCTCCGGCGTGGACCTGAACCGACGCGTCGACGGCGCCAAAGTCCACGGCCTGACCGTACCGCTTGTCACCGACGCCAACGGCCAGAAGTTCGGCAAGTCCACCGGCGGCGGCAAGCTCTGGCTGGATGCGGAGAAGACCTCCCCGTACTCCTGGTACCAGTACTTCCTGAATGCCGGCGACTCCGTGGTCATTGACTACCTGCGTTGGTTCACCTTCCTGAACCAGGAAGAGATTGCCGAGTACCAGCAGAAGGTAGAGGCCGAGCCGTACAAGCGCGAGGCGCAGCGCCGCCTGGCCCAGGAGATGACCGACTTGGTCCACGGCAAGGAAGCAACGAAGTCCGTGGAGCTCGCCGCCCAAGCGCTGTTCGGCAAGGCCAACCTGACGGACTTGGACGAGGAGACCCTGCGCGGTGCCCTCTCAGAGACCGAGGTTGCCGAGATCGCGCCCGGTCAACCCCGCACCATCGTGGACCTCCTGGTCGCCAGCGGCCTGGCGGATTCGAAGGGCGCGGCCCGCCGCACCATCAAGGAAGGCGGCGCCTACGTTAACAATGAGCGGGTAGGCGATTCCGAGTGGGAGCCGTCCGAGAGTGACTTGCTGCACGGGGCCTGGTTGGTCCTGCGCCGCGGTAAGAAGAACTTCGCTGGCGCCAAGCTCGTCTAAAACCCACTAAACGCAGCAAACAGCGGCGTCGACAGTTAACCCGTCACCACCCGGTGACGGGTTTTTGCTCGTCTAGCAGGGGATTTGTGGAAAGTCAGGGCGGTGTGTAAATTTATCCGAGTCGCCGCGAGAGCAGGTGACAGGGAGTTAAACTCCAGGTTGACTTTGGTTTAAAAGTTGGTCTAAGATTTAAATCCCAGTTACAAAACACGAACCACGCTAGACAATAGCGCGGAACGGTTTTGCAACGGTGATGTTTGAGAACTCAATAGTGTGCCAATGTACTTTTTGCATTTGTGTGGATGGTTGTGTTGGTGTGTGCCGGAT